>JBKHHW010000261.1:0-3219 GCA_046538945.1 Chitinispirillaceae bacterium
CGTTGACCGTTTTCGGTTGTTCGTTGACCGTTTTCGGTTGTTCAGTTCCGCTCACACGGAGTCCCGACATCGCTGATTTATCGGGATTCGCCGTAGTCGAAGTGCAATCCGTTTCTTCGTTCCGCTCACACATCTCAACCATTCACCCCAGCGTAAAGTAAAACACCGCACCCTCTCCCACTTCTCCCTCGGCCCATACCCTGCCACCATGACGGGAAATCACTCTCTGCACAATGGACAACCCCACTCCAGTGCCGGTGAATTCCTTTTCCGCATGCACTCTCCTGAACGGCTCAAAGATCTTCTCCGCAAACTTTCCATCAAAACCGGCGCCGTTGTCCCGAATGAAATAAACTGTTTGGCCTTCCTTTTCCACAGTCCCAAACTCAATGCGTGTCACATCCCTTTTCGAGGTGAACTTCCATGCGTTGCGCAGAAGATTCTCCAGTGCAATATGCAGAAGACGCGGATCTGCGACGGCATGTACCCCTTTTTGTACATTGAACTCTGTTCTGCGCACCGGATCGGCCCGGCGCAGCTCCTCAAGATAGCTACCTGCCATTTCACTAAGATCGATTTCCTCCCGGCTCATTTCATACCTGCCCACCCGTGACAAGCTGAGGATGTCATCAATTAACTTACGCATCTTTTCTACATTGTCGGATATTAACTTCAGATAATGCTTCCCCTCTTCATCCATGATATTCGCATAATCCTCAAGCAGAATTGATGAAAAACTGGTGATCACACTAAGAGGAGTACGGAGATCATGAGAAACGGAGTAGGAAAAGGCCTCAAGCTCCTTGTTGACCGCATCCAACTCCCACATCCTACGCTTCACCTCTTCTTCCAGATATTTACGGTGGGTAATGTCTATACCCGTCGCAATACCGTATTCGGCATCTCCGTTCTTACCTTTCAAAGCACTGTTTCTCCAGAGTAACAGGCGCTTTTCTCCGGTTCTGGTAATCCAGTGATTCTCATATTCAACCATCAATTCGCCCCCATGCAGACGTTGCGCGACCTGCTTCACCTCCTCCCGCTCATCATCGGGTATCAACTGAAAGATCGACTTTCCAATCATCTCTTGTGCAGAGTAACCGGTCAGTATCTCACAAGCCCTGTTGAACTGTAGAATCCGTCCGTTCAAATCGAAAACCGTTATCAGAGCAGCGGAAGTGTACAGAATCGCATTTATGAAGTTTCTTTCTCCGGTCAGCTTTTCCTGAAGTTCGTGAAGGCCGGTTATATCCGAAAACTCCATAAATGCACCCAACACCTTGTCATTTACCACAATAGGTGAAGCACTGACTGAAACCCAGTAGTGTCTGCCTTCTCTTGAAATCCTCAGTATTTCATCTCTCACGACTTCCCTATGCGAAAAAGCTCTGTAGGATGGGATTCTTTCGACCGGAACAAAGGTACCGTCAACAGATCTGATTTTCAAGTGTTTTATACGCTCAGCATAGGAGAGAGCAATCTTCTCATCACTTAATCCAAGCACAGTTCTGGCCCGATCATTAATCTGCACAACTTCTCCGTTCTGATCGTAAACAATGTATCCGTCTGGAATGGAATCAAGAATCGCCTCCACTTCAGCTCGCCGTCGCTTAGCCTCATCCATGGCCTTTTTCCGTTCGGTAATCTCTTCTCCCACCAGAATCGCCCCTTCAATCTCCCCCTTTGCCGATCGGAAAGGTCCGGCACTCACACTTATCCACATCTCCCTGTCACCATGAAGATGAAGGAATTCTAATCCTGGCACAACCTGTTCCCCCTTCAAAGCCCGATGGCTTGGCCAATTTTCCGGAGGAACAGAGTTTCCCTCTTTGTCCACGACGCGCCAGGTATCTCTGAGCAGGGGATCTCTGGAAGGAACCGTATCACCGGGAACAAACTGCCGCAGAACAGGGTTGGTCAGAATGAACTTTCCGTTCTTGTCCATCACCCCGACTCCAACCGGAAGCTGATTCATAATAGCGCTAAGCCGTGTCTCACTCTGCCTGAGCGCCTCCTGAGCCATTCTGGATTCAGTGATATCACGCCACGTTCCTATAGCCCCCACCACCTCGCCACCCATTCCCAATACTGGTGCAGCGTTGACGGAAAATACCCTCGACGTTCCGTCGACCCGCATTTCCATTTCATACTGAGTAAAAGTCTGCCCCGTATCGACCGCTCTGGAGGTGGGTATCTCGCCGGAGCCTATACCGGCTCCATCTGGCCAGTACAGATCACACATCTCCAAACACTCGGATTCATTCGCTCCAATCAACTTTTCCACCGGTAGCCCGAGCATCGGCCCCATGTTTCTGCTTACTTTACGGATTACATGGTGGGCATCCGTTATTATAATCCCCTCGGGAATGAAATCAAGCAAAGTATTGAGGGTGGCTGCGTTCTCTGTCGCTTCCCTGCGGGTTTTGGCAAGCTCGGTGATATCATTTCCATCAATCAGAATCTGACTTACCTCCCCCGACTCGTCCCGAAGAGCACTTGCACTCCATGAAAACCAGAGACGGCTATTGTCTCTGCGCATCCCCTCGCTTTCGTTCGAATAGAATTCTTCGGGCTTTTCCAGAAGATTCGTAATGATACGGTTATTGTCATTGCCCCGTGAATCGACCTCCGGAATGACAGAGCCCACCAAAAACCTGCCTTCAACCTCCTTACGGCTGTAACCGAAAAGCTTCTCGGCAAACGAACTGAAAAAAATTATCCTGCCCTCACGGTCAAGGCCGATGACAATACTGTTTGCATTTTCGGTGAGTTTACGGTACATGGCCTCAGACTCCTCAAGGCGCTTTTGAACCTGGTACTGAGCAGTAATATCCTCTATCGCCACAAGAATCCGGGCAGACTGTCCGTCCTGAAGCATGCGCCGGGCATTGATTCGCATTACTTTTTCACCTATACCCTCAAAAACATGCTCCAATTGGAAATTTTCAACCGATTCCTGTTCCGGGATAATCCGCTCCAGAAGTTGACGCAGTTTAGGGATATCCCACTGACCGTTTCCCAGATCAAAGATATGCCTCCTTTCGGTTTCCTCGCTGGATACCCGGAATTTGGTGTAAAATGACCTGTTGGCTGAAATAACTCTCAGATCATCATCGAGGATTAAAAGTGCCTCCCGCACGGTATCCACAATAGACTGAGAAAAGGTACAATCCTCTCCGTTTGTGCTCATATATGCTGTTTCCCCGATTTGTGGCCACT
>JBKHHW010000082.1:0-12905 GCA_046538945.1 Chitinispirillaceae bacterium
AATCATCAAGGAAAGAGATTATCAGAAATGCGCATAAAACTGTTATCTGCACTAATCACCCTTATAGCACTATCTCAGACAATTGCCGGCGGTAAAACCCCGGTCCAAATCCACGGCCAGCTCCGGGTGGAGGGAAACAAAATCGTCGATCAGCATGGAGATCCCACCCAGCTTCGGGGCATGAGCTTTTTCTGGAGTCAGTGGCAGGGCCAGTACTACAACAAGCGCGCGGTCAACTGGCTCGTGAAGGACTGGAAAGTGACCGTTGTGCGGGCTGCCATGGGAGCAAAACACGTCGAATCAGAAAGTGGATATATGTATGACGGATCTGAAAAGTACAAGGTGAGGGCTGTGGTGGATGCCGCGATAAAAAACGGTATCTATGTGATTATCGACTGGCATGATCACTACGCTCATGAAAACGCCGATGCCGCGCAGAGTTTTTTCGAGGAGATGGCCCGGAGGTATGGTGAACACCCCAATGTGATCTATGAGATATTCAACGAACCGATCAAGGCCTCCTGGTCTGAAGTGGTGAAGCCCTATTCAGAAAGGATCGTGTCGGCGATCAGGAAAATTGATCCCGACAACCTTATTGTCATTGGCACTCCTCACTGGTGCCAGGATGTGGATGAAGCAGCAAAGGACCCTTTGGAGGGAGAAAACCTTGCCTATTCGCTTCATTTCTATGCCGCCACTCACGGATTGGACATTCAGGAGAAGGCCCAGTTTGCAATCGACAAAGGTCTGGCCCTGTTCGTGACGGAATTCGGGACATGCCTCGCCTCCGGTGACGGTTATCTCGATTCTCTGGGGACGGAGCAGTGGTTCGAGTTCATGGACAAGCACAAGCTGAGCTGGTGCAACTGGTCGATAGCCGACAAGGACGAAACCGCTTCGGCGCTGGTCCCGGGCGCGCGCTGGTTCGGCAGGTGGGATTACGGGGATCTTACCCGTTCGGGAAGATTGATCAGAGCTAAACTCCGCAAATACGCGGGATTCGAGGAGAATCTCAAACCGCCTAAAAAGAAGGAGAAGAAGAAGCCCTGGTTTCAGGTAAAGCCGCTGCGGTAGTGTGGTGTGCGGATGAATGTGCGGAAACATCTTCTACTCTAAAGACTTATATCAAGCCCTTTGATGCGTTCCTGTACTCTACAGATTTGGAAGCCGTTTTCTTTGTCTTTCCGACTTCAGGTCATAGCATGTTTGGGATTCTTTCATCTCACCCCCTCGTTTATGATCCCGAATTTCAGCAACAGGCTCCCCGAGGTTGCTCCGGATGTAAAAAAACGCCTGCATTCCGTACGCCGAAAGGGTTACTATTCCCCTGTCACGTTAGTATCTTTATAGGTTACCCCGATCGGAAGGACCATTCAAATGATTGGCAGTATCAAACATCTGAATTCTCTTTCCCATACCGAACTACTTAATTACGTTCGCGAATTTCTGGATTCGGTTGCAGGTGCACATCCCGGCACCGCTCCCAAACTGGTGGATATAGCCGAAAAATGCTTCTCTGACTTTCAAACTGCCGTCAGCGGGTGCAGGAGTCTTACCTTGTGGCCCATAATCGACGAGTTCGAGGAGAAGCGCTACACGCTCTGGGAAAGAATCGCTGACAGGCTGAATGACAACCTGAACATATTCATTGTCGATGAATACTCGGTTCTGAAGAAAATCGGCATGACAAGAGAAACAGCACTGCATGAGATTCCTTCCTACGACGCATCGTGGATGCTTCTGAATGAAGACAAGGCATTTCCAACCGGGCAGTGTGCAGTCGGCCATTTCTGGAAACCCGAACTGATGGATAAACTGATTTCACGCCTGACAGATCTTTCAAACAACGCCTTATGCAGAAAAGCCGGCATTGTAGAACAGACCGACGACCTGAACAGAGTGGAAAAACTGCTGACCAAACTGACCGAATCTCTTCCGGACCCGCAACTCATTTCAAGACTTCGGAGTTCACGGTATTTCCTGCTTGTCAGCTTGAAAGTTCTCCACTCCTGCAGCAGAAAGGAATGCAGCCCGGAACACAACAGGAACTGCACATACCTTAATGCGGGACTTCTTTTCGAAGACCGGTTCAGAGCACAACAGCAGATTGACAGTTTTCAAATTTTCTCCTACGACCAGCTTAGTCTGTCCAGTCTCGCCGGGATGATCGGGCAGCGGGCCGGGCAGTTTTTCAAAGACGAGTCCAATGACATACTGGAAATGCTTTTGGGAGAATTCTACCCCGTATTCAGAAGCACGCTCGAGGCATTCCAGGCACATCCGCTCTGGAATCAGTTCGAGAGAAAAGAGCACGAGTTCTACAAGGAAGCCCTGGTGCTCATGGATAAGGTCTACAATCACCTAACCTGCTCAAACGCCGAGGATCCACAGGTGTGGGAAAGGCAGATCCGTTCAAAGGAGTACAAAGCCGCCAAGAATCTGCTGGGATACGGCAGGCCGGAAGGTCATCTTCTTGACTGGCAACCGGGAGATATCATGACTACGGAAGTATTCGACGCCATCCTCGTAAAATGGTGTGAAAGCGGCGCCGCACAAAATCTGGAGGTGATAGATGCTCTGGAACTTCACAGAAACTGCCGGGACCTGAACAACGCCGCTGAAAGCTATGCGTTTGTCATCAGGGAGGCAGATAAAAATGCCGATCTGAGCACTCTACGGAAATACAGATACGAAGTTTCCGACATTGTGAGATTCATGTAGACACGTCGTTTTCGGCCTGTTCCATTCCCTCGACGAACTGCACCCTCAAACCGTCTGGATCGAGCACGTAAAGAAAACGGATGCGTGGATTGGGCTGCACAGGTCCCGAATGAACCGGCACCCCTTTATCATCCAGAAATTTCATCGTCTCATCTAAGGATTCTGTTTCGAAACCAAGAGAGATGTCCTTTCCGATTTCGATCTTCGCTCCCGGATCACAAATAAGCTCCAGCTGCGTTTCGCCCTCACCCAGAAAGGCAAGTTCCCTACCCCCAGAAATATCGGCACGACGGTTAAGCTTAAGACCCACGATCTGTTGATAGAATCGCAGCGAGTCTTCCATGTCTTTCACATGCACGGTAGCCCAACAGAATTTCATCGATACCTCCTGGAAGAAGTGAGTTGTTCCGATATTTTCAAAATATTACATGGACACCCCTAAAATTATGCTCACATATCCCTTTAGCACACCACTTCCCACTGTTTATTTTGATGACGAGGAGAAGATTTCTAACCCACGCATCGGAAATTCAGACCATATGGAAGTCACGGTTAAACTCGGTACCCGATCCTATCCGATCATACTGGATCGCAGCAACATGTCAGCTCTGCCTTCATACCTGAAGAACAGATTTCAGGAACGGAAGTGTGCAGTTATCACCAACACCACTCTCAAGCAGATCTATTCCTTATATATAGAGCAGCTTGAAAAAGAGCTGGGATGTATCGTACATGTGATTCCCGACGGTGAAAAACACAAAACCGTCGAAACCTGGAGCGCGATTCTGGATACACTCATCTCAAACCGTCTGGACCGCACCAGTTACCTGATCGCGCTGGGCGGCGGGGTGGTTGGCGATATAACCGGATTCGCCGCGGCTTGTTTCCTGAGAGGAGTGGATTTCGTTCAGGTCCCCACCACCCTTCTTGCCATGGTGGATTCAAGTGTTGGCGGAAAAACGGCAGTGGATCACCCCCTGGGGAAAAACCTTATCGGTGCATTCCACCAGCCCTCACTCGTCTGGATCGACACCGATTTTCTCAAAACCCTCCCCCCCCGGGAGTTTGTGGCCGGCTATGCGGAATGTTTCAAATGCGCATTCATCGGTGGAGAAGGCATGTTTGACTTCATAGCTGACAACCGAAAACGCATACTGTCGGGCCAACCGGACGCTTTACTGGAATGCATTAAACGAAGCATAGAGATCAAGGCCAGAGTGGTTGAACAGGATGAGAGAGAGTCGGGTGTCAGGGCGCTTCTCAATTTCGGGCATACCTTCGGGCATGCGCTTGAACAGTTCTACGGTTTTGAAGGGCTGCTTCACGGCGAGGGGGTGCTTTGGGGAATTCGCTGCGCGGTGGAGCTGGGGAAAAGAATAGGCACTATTTCTGAAAGCGACCGGGCTTTGTACGATAGAATTCTCGAAGGCATGCCTCTGCCACCGCTTCCGGGAGCGGCGGATGTGGAAAAAATCTATTCGGCCATGTTTTCTGACAAAAAAGTGGCTATGGGAAAGCTGCGGTTTGTGCTGCCTACGGTTCCGGGAAGAAGTGAGCTGAAAGGGGATGTGAAGGAAGAGGATGTGAAAAGTGTGCTGAGTGTGGTTCTGTGCCCCCGATGACTCCAGGGTAATCGGGTGCTTTTGCTGCATAAAAATCATTACCTAGTTTCTCCCCGGAAGTGATTTCCCTGATGGGACAACGGTTCACCGCCGGGGCGCCCAATATCCACCCCCTTCCAGACGTAATTTTTCGGCCTCAGACCTCCGCCCATGACTTATCCTTGTATATGTTCCTCTGAGGAATTATTTTGTATAACTTTCAAAATTGTATCCGGATGCCTCCGCTTCCGGATATTATAAGGCAGTTGGTATGCTTATAGATGTCAGATTAGTACCGCAGGGGCATTCCGAAATCGTTCAGGATTCCATGCTCGAGTCGGTGAAAGATAATTTGCCGCCTTTTTCCGAACCGGTCCGGTGCAGCGCCGGTGTGGACAGAACCGGCGACACTATAGTGGTAAACCTTCACTTTGAAGGCTGTTTTAAAATCGAGTGCTCACGCTGTCTAGAGAGCTATTGGGCACCGGTGAGCTCGGATATGCTGCTTATTCTCAAGGAGGAGGCCGGGAAATTCGGTCCCTCCCGGGAGGATGATGCGGCGGATTTTTATTTTGACACTAATCACGACGTGGTGGATCTCAGTTCCGCCATTTTCGATGAAATAATGATAGCGCTTCCTCTCAAGCCCCTCTGTTCAGAAGACTGCAAGGGGATAGAGGTAAACGATCCCGACATACGCATCTCTTCCGACAGTCACAAACCGGAAGAAAAGCAGATTGACCCCAGGTGGGAAGCGCTCAAAAAACTGAAAAAATGATGCACCGGCAGGTTCGACCAGAACCTGCCGGGAACGCTCTTGGATAATGAACGCAATCATAACAGGGAGGAACCCATGGCAGTACCCAAAAAGAGATCCACAAGCGCACGCAGAGACAAGAGGCGCAGTCATCTGGCACTGAAGCCGGTTAACCCGGTTCTGTGTTCCCACTGCAGACAGCCCAAGGCCCCTCACAAAGTCTGCGGAAATTGTGGCCACTATGCCGGCATGGAAGTCAAAACACCCGAAGAATAATCACCGTGCACCCGGTTGCACATTCTCTTAAGGGTATGAATGGCTGATTTGGCAGTTTCGGCGAGCAGATATATGAGTTCAGGGGTATGAGCACGGCAATGAGATTGGCCGTTGATGCTCAGAGTGGAGATTATGGGCCTGAAGTGATTATCCGCGGCCTTCTGCTCGCCCACCAGGCTACGCCTTCACCGTTCATTACCTATTTGTGTGGTGACCGCTCAGAGATTTCCCGTGTTCTTGATGACCTTGAAAAGGAGATTTCCTTCAACAGGTCATCTTTCATAATAGAACATTGCACGGAAACTATTTCTGAAGAAGACAGGAAATCAACTGTCTGGAAGAACCGCACGGGATCGTCCATTATCCGCTGCATTTCACTTCAGAAGGAAGCTGTTGTGCAGGCTTCGGTCAGTGCCGGTGATTCGGGGGTATTGATGGGGGCAGCTCTTTTCATTCTGGGACGTTGGGAGGAAACAAGCCGGCCTGCGCTTGCGGCCTTTATTCCCACCCCGCGCAGCAAGCCTGTGCTCATTCTGGATGTGGGAGCTAATCTGAACTGTCGTGCGGAGCACCTGGTCTCCTTTGCCCACATGGGCAGCTCGTATGTGAAACGGCTGTTCGGAACCCAAACTGTCCAGACAGCTCTTCTGAACATAGGTGTTGAATCGAGCAAGGGGCCCAAAGCGGTCAGGGAAGCCGCGGATTCTCTCCGGGACCAGGCGGGTTTCAGCGGATTTGTGGAAGGCAACAGGGTTTTATCCGGAGACGTGGATGTGGTCGTGTGTGACGGGTTTGTGGGTAATGTTCTGCTCAAGACCTGTGAGAGTTTTTACTCCCTGGCTTCAACAGTACTGTCGGGCAGCAGGGAAATTCTTGACTATCTCTCCAGCAGAATGGAAGTCCTCAATCCGGAAAATTATGGGGCTGCCCCGTTTCTGGGAATCAACGGCACTGTATTGAAGGCTCATGGAGGGTCTTCTCCACGAGCCATACGAAATGCTGTTTTAACTGCCCTGAGGGCCGTGGAGAGTAAGGCCGCGGAACCACAGGATATGAGAAATTTGAAAGGCGATTAGTATTTTGAGCACTGTTCGAACAAGAATCCTATCTGTTGGCTCATATGTGCCCGAAACAGTATTGACCAATAAGCAGATCGAGACGTTTCTCAACACCAGTGATGAATGGATCACCACCAGAACGGGAATAAAAGAGCGGCGCATCGTGCCTAAAGACGGGCAGATCAGCGCTTCTGAAATGGGTTCAAAAGCGGCCAGGGTCGCTCTTGAACGGGCCGGCCTTTGTGCTTCAGATGTGGACGGTATCGCAGTCGCCACCTTCACCCCCGACAACTTCTTTCCATCCACGGCCTGCAGAATACAGTCAGAGCTCGGTTGTGAGGGGGCATTTGCATTCGATCTGAGTGCCGCCTGCGCCGGTTTTGTCTACGTTCTGACCGTGGCAAGCAACATGATTCTTTCCGGGCAGGCCAAAACCATGCTCGTGATCGGTTCGGAGGTGATCTCCAAAACTCTTGACTGGACCGACCGGGGCACCTGCATTCTTTTCGGAGACGGCGCGGGAGCCGTTGTCCTCCAGGCCCGGGAAGACTCCTCAAAGGGTATACTGTCCAGCTATCTTTCCTCGGACGGATCTCTGGGCAACATTCTGCAGCTCCCGGCCTGGGGCGAAAACCGGGTCATGCAGATGAAGGGCAACGAGGTCTTCAAGCACGCAGTCAGGCTGATGACGGACGCGTCGCGCAAGGCAGTCAGCAAGGCCGGTCTTTCGATCGAACAGATCGATCTTCTTATCCCCCACCAGGCAAATATCAGAATCATACAGTCCATAGCCGAGCAGCTCTCGATCCCCATGTCGAAAGTGGTCACGAACCTGGACAGATACGGCAACACCTCCTCTGCCTCCATTCCGCTTGCTCTGGAAGAGGCATGGCTTGACGGCAGAGTGAAGGAGGACACGAAAGTGCTCATGGTGGGACTGGGTGGCGGAATAACGGTCGGCAGTGTTGTGGCCACCCTCTGAAGTGTGAAGTTTTGAAGGGCACGGCCATTCAAGGTTTTGCCCTTCTGTTATTTAATAGTAGAGAAGAAGTCTTCTGATCCGTTTATAGGATCATAATCATGAAAAGGAGTGATATTCTCTATGAAGTGCACCTTTCTTTACCCCGGACAAGGTTCCCAGAGTGTCGGGATGGGAAAAGATCTCCTCGGGGAGTTTCCATCCGCCAAAGCCAGGTTTGAAGAGGCGGACAGGATTCTTGGCCGGGATCTGAGCCGGATCATTCTGGAGGGACCTCAGGAAGAACTTACAGCCACACAGAACACCCAGCCCGCGCTTTTTGTGGTGGAATCAGCCATAACGGATATTCTTCTGCAAAAGGGCGTCGAGCCGCAGTTTACCGCCGGCCACAGCCTCGGAGAATACAGCGCCCTCTATGCCGCCGGATTCATATCCTTCGAAGACGGTCTGAAAACAGTTGCCGCCCGCGGAGAACTCATGTCCCGGGCTGGTGAAGACGCACCGGGCACCATGGCGGCGGTTATCGGTCTGGGCAAGGAAAAGATCGCCGAGGTTCTCAAAAATGTCAAAAGCGGCATAGTAGTCCCCGCAAACGAAAACACTCCTGAACAGACGGTGATTTCAGGAGAAGTGCAAGCCGTAAACGAAGCCTGCAGCCTGCTGAAGGAAGCCGGTGCCAAGCGGGCGCTGACGCTGCCTGTAAGCGGTGCATTTCATTCCCCGCTCATGCAGAAAGCCGCCGATGAGTTCAAGTCGGTTCTGGAAACGGTTCAGTTCTCCTCACCCCGGTGTCCGGTCATAGCCAATGTGACCGCGGAAGCGCAAACCGATCCTGCTGCCGTTAAGGAACTGCTGGTAAAGCAGCTGGTTTCACCTGTTCTCTGGGTGGATTCGATGAACACGCTTGCCGGCCTCGACCCGGCGTTGTGTGCGGAAGTGGGGCCGGGTTCGGTTCTCAGAGGTTTAGCACGAAAATGTGCACCCGCACTGAATGTTGTTCCCTGTGACAGTGCTACTAACATATATTCCTTGCTTACTAAAAACTAAGGAGCATACAAGGTGATAGACCTTTCTTCTAAAAAAGCCCTGGTTACCGGTTCCGGACGGGGAATCGGCAGAGAAATCGCCCTCAAACTTGCCAAAGCGGGGGCGGATGTAGCTATCAGCGACATCGACCTGGAGACTGCGAAACAGACCGCGGGAGAGATCGAGGCAATGGGACGCAGGTCGCTTGCGGTTGCAGCCGACGTGTCCAAAGCTGATGATGTGAAGAAGATGATTGCCGCGGTTGTGGAGGGTTTTTCCGGCATTGACATCCTTGTCAACAATGCAGGTATCACCCGCGACGGTCTTATCATGAGAATGAAGGAGGAGGACTGGGATGCGGTTCTCAACATCAATCTCAAGAGCGCCTTTTTGTGCTGTCGGGAAGTAGTCAGACCCATGATGAAGGCCCGGTCGGGAAAAATCATAAACATCGCATCCGTGGTGGGTCTCATGGGCAATGCCGGCCAGGCCAACTATTCCGCATCGAAGGCGGGAATGATCGGGCTCACCAAAACTCTGGCCAAGGAGTTCGCGGCGCGTTCAATCAACGTGAATGCGGTTGCGCCCGGTTTCATCAAGACGGCCATGACCGACAAACTCACCGATTCGGAGAAGGAAAAGCTGTCAAGCCACATTCCGATGCAGAAACTCGGAAGTCCCGATGACGTTGCCAACAGTGTGCTTTTTCTGAGTTCTTCACTGTCCGACTACATCACGGGGCAGGTCCTGACCGTGGATGGCGGGCTTGTCATGTAGAGTGGTATTAATCATTTTATATCATCACTTAGACCAGTAGTTCTCTTTCGAAAGGAGTTAGTTGTGAGCGAGATGGAATCCAAAGTAAAGCAGATCATTGCTGAAAAACTTGGTGTCAGCGAAGATAAAATCAGCCCAACCGCCTCATTTGTGGACGATCTTGGTGCCGATTCACTCGACCAGGTTGAACTCATCATGGCTTTCGAGGATGCGTTCGAGGTTGAGATCCCTGACGAAGATGCGGAGAAGATGCGTACAGTCAAGGATGCTCTCGAGTATCTTTCAAGCAAAGTCTGATTATAGACTTACAAAAGGCTCTTTGGCCTCCCTAAGGGTTCAAAGAGCCTTACCCAAACCGGTTTTACACTCCGTGATGACCTTCCGGGAGATTCAGTACCCCTGACGTACATTTCTGTTCCCGCTGAATCTGCCGAAAAATCATCGTATCGGAACAATGACGCAATGCGTTTCTAGACAGCAAGGGAAGTTTTTTTCATGACACGAAGAGTAGTTGTTACAGGGCTGGGTGTGACAAGTCCGGTCGGCAATGATGTGAAAACATTCTGGAAATCCCTCTGTGAGGGAAAGTCCGGCCTTGATTATGTGAGTGCTTTCGATATTTCAGATTACACCAGCAAAATTGCCGGTGAAGTCAGAGACATAGATTTCAGTCAGTATGTTGATCTGAAGGAAGTCAGGAGAACGGACAGAACAATACTCCTTTCGCTTGCCGCCGCTGACGAGGCGCTGAAAGATTCCGGACTCGACCTGTCCGCTGCTGATCTGGACCGTATCGGAGTGATAGTCGGTTCGGGAGTCGGCGGACTCCGGACCCTTGAGGACGAACATACGAAAATGATGCAGCGTGGCCCCGGCCGGGTTTCGCCGTTTCTCATTCCGATGATGATTTCAGATATGCCGGCGGGACGTATTTCAATGAAATATGGACTGAAGGGGCCCAATTACGCGGTGGTGAGCGCCTGCGCCTCCGCCGCCCATTCCATCGGGGATGCCTTCATGGCTCTCAAATGCGGAATGATGGATGCGGTGGTGGCCGGAGGAACGGAAGCTGCCATCACTCCCCTTGCCTTTGCCGGCTTCTGTGCGATGAAAGCCCTTTCCACCAGAAACGACAATCCCCGGAAGGCAAGTTCGCCTTTTGACCTGAAGCGTGACGGGTTCGTGATGGGAGAGGGTTCAGGAATAGTGATTCTTGAAACTCTGGAACATGCTCTCGAGCGCGGAGCGAAAATCTACGGTGAGATGGTAAGCTACGGTGCAAGCGGAGATGCTTTTCACCTGTCCCATCCGGCGCCGGAGGGCACGGGAGCGCAGGCGGCCATGAAGATGGCTCTTGATACCGCCGGGATCTCCCCCACTGATATCGACTACATCAACGCTCACGGGACATCGACTCCTCTCAACGACAAATATGAATCAATCGCCATAAGAAAAGTCTTTAAAGAAGCATCGGAAAAGGTCAACGTAAGTTCCACCAAATCCATGACCGGACATCTTCTCGGTGCTTCCGGAGGAATCGAATTCATCGCTTCAATTATGGCGATCCGGGACGGAATCGTTCCCCCGACGATAAACTACGATGACCCCGACCCTGAATGCGGAGATCTCAATTTCACTCCCAACCAGGCGGTCAGAAAAGAAATCCGGTACGCCATGACTAACTCTTTTGGGTTCGGCGGCCATAACGCTTCAATCATTATCCGGAAATATGAATCCCCTGAGGCCGGTCAGTAATCTTTTCAAATCCGTTTTCCGCAAGGACAAAGCCGGCAGTGCCGGCTCCCTTGACAGACTTCAGCAGGCGGTCGGGTACAAATTCCATTCCGAGCCACTGCTCAGGCAGGCCCTCACCCACAAGTCTTTCATCAGCCCGGAAGACACCAAGGGTCTGCTCTCGAATGAACGACTGGAGTTTCTGGGGGATGCCGTGCTCAACTGTCTGGTTACGGAACATCTGTATCTGATGCATCCGGACAAAAGCGAGGGACAGCTTTCGAAAATCAAGTCTCTTGTCGTAAGCCGCAAGATCCTGGGAGAACTGGCGCAGAGCCTTGGCCTGGGCACGTTTCTGATCGTGGGGTTATCAGAGGAGAAATCGGGCGGACGATCCAGGATATCTACCCTATCAAACGCATTCGAAGCAGTTCTGGGGGCAATGTACCTTGACGGAGGCCTTGAACCCTGCAAATCGTTTCTCAGCAGGATTCTGTTCGGTAAAATCGGAGATTTCCTTAAAGACGAAAGCAACATAAATTACAAAAGCAGAATACTTGAAATGGCCCAGCGGGACGGATTCGGAATTCCCCGCTACGTCACCGTTTCCACAAGCGGCCCCGACCATGCCAAGGAATTCAGGGTCAGAATCGAGATCGCGGGTGTTCCCCTGGGAGAGGGAACCGGAACGAACAAAAAAATCGCCCAGCAGCTTGCAGCTCAGAATGCCACCTTGAACTATGATAAAGAGCACATATTATCTCACCAAAGGAGAACAGAAGGATGAATTACTTTCTCAGTGAAGAACAACAGATGATCGTGGAAACCGCCCGCGAAATCGCACAGAAGAAGATCCTGCCGGTCAGAGAGAAGTACGACCATGAAGGTATCTTTCCATGGGATGTGGTGAAGGCACTTGCCGAAGCGGATATGTGCGGACTCTATATCCCCGAACAGTACGGCGGTTTCGGCGGAGGAGTCATGGAGCTGTGTCTTGCTGTCGAGGAACTGTCGAAAATTGACGGCGGTATCTCTCTTGCCATGGCCGCGACCGCGCTGGGAACGTTCCCCATCCTTCTTCACGCTTCAGAGGAGCAGAAACAGAAGTACCTTCCCGGTATAGCTGCGGGTGAAACCATCGCCGCTTTCGGTCTGACCGAAGCCAATGCCGGTTCCGATGCTCTGGGCATGAAGACCACAGCTGTTCTTGATGGCGATCACTATGTGATTAACGGCACCAAGCAGTGGATCACCAACGGGGAAAACGCCCAGGTCTATACCGTTTTTGCCAAAACGAATCCGGCCAAGGGTGCCAGAGGTATTTCATGCTTCATTATCGAAAAGGGAACTCCCGGTTTCACTTTCGGAAAGCATGAAGACAAGATGGGAATCAGAGCTTCAAGCACCACCGAGCTTATTTTCCAGGACTGCCGCATTCCCAAGAGTGCGCTTCTGGGCAGAGAGGGCATGGGGTCAATTGTGGCAATCCACACCCTCAACAATTCCCGTCCCGGCGTAGGATCGCAGGCTCTGGGTATCGCAGCCGGTGCTCTCGATGATGCGGTCAAGTACTCACGCGAGCGTGTCCAGTTCGGAGCGACGATCTCCTCCTTCCAGGCCGTCCAGCACATGCTGGCCGACATGGCCACCGAGGTGGAAGCGGCCCGTGCGCTTCTTTACGCAACAGCCCGCATGATCGATGCCGGTGCCAAGAACTTCGCCAAGGAATCAGCCATGTCAAAGCTCTTCTGCTCCGATGTGGCCATGAAGGTGACCGTGGATGCCCTTCAGGTAATGGGCGGATACGGATACATGAGAGAGTACCCCATGGAGAAGAGAATGCGTGATGCCAAGATCACTCAGATCTATGAAGGTACCAATCAGATCCAGAGAAATGAGATTGCGCTGCAGCTTATCAAGTCTGCTGCTGTGTGAGATTGGATGTAAGCTGTATTTTTCGGGAAAACGGGCGCGAG
>JBKHHW010000083.1:0-12871 GCA_046538945.1 Chitinispirillaceae bacterium
GCCCACCTACAAATGCTTGAACTTCTCCTTGGACCCGTAGAGCTGGGCAATCCTCACAGACAGTTTGTCATCCACCACGGTGATCTCGCCCTTTGCGATCATCTTCTTGCTGATGAGCACATCGACCGGCTCTCCCGCCATGCGGTTGAGCTTGACAACCTGCCCCTGCTTCATTTTAAGAAGTTCGCGGATGGTCATCCTGGTCTGGCCAAGCTCAACCGCTATGGGGACGTTAACATCTAAAAGCATGTTTATGCTGTTGGGCATGTGTAAAACTCCTTCATGCCTATTCTATACCATTTTCCTCTGAAAGTCAAGGTCTGCCGCCTAAAGACATGTTGAGTAAGGAGGGAAGTACCCCCGAGGCAATCATAACCGCAAATGCCGCAATCAGACTCAGAATGATCGGTGAAAGTATAATAAGTGCCGTTTTGAGTTTGGATACCTCGTGAACGGCGGATACTCCGTAAATGATAAAGTTGATACCGAAAACAAACGACAGCAGGCTTCCCACGTAGGGCAGGAGATTGAAAAGCATCGCGCCCTGGCAGAGACAGACCAGTCTGAGGGTGGAGGGGAATTTTTTCCTGGCGGATCCGAACAGTTTCAGTATCAGATGAAGCACGCCTGCAAGCAGGAGGGTGCCCAGCGCTATGCTCAGGGGCGCCCACAGCAGATCGGTTGTGGACTGCTCTGCGTAGTAGGCACTGAGAGCTGTCTTGAGGTAATTGTTGGGTAACGAGGGAAGAAGGTTGCTCCACAGGTACGTTGCCGTCGTGGCCAGACTTCCGCAGAAAAGAGCGAATATGAAAGCCGTTGTGAGTGGGATGTCGGTAGCCTGTTTGGAGAAAAATGCGCCCGGAGAGCGGAACAGGTCGGTCAGAATACCGGATAGCTGGTCCAACAGCCCAGGTTCGGAGTTGCGGCTCACGTAATTGCCGTTCTCAACGCCGCTTAGCCCGGTCATGTTCCCGCACAAAGCGCAGGATCGCTGAAAAGGGGTTTGCCGGATACCGCATTTTGGACATTTCATACTGGTCTCTCTGATCAAAGCTGTTGTCTTTAAATGAAATATAATGATCGCCGAAGATCGAATCCCGCATATTCGGATTGTATATTTATGAAACAGATGATACTATAAGGCATTATAGGAGGGATGATGGTTGTAGTGACCGGAGGAGCCGGGTTCATAGGCAGTGCTGTCGTATGGGCACTCAACAGGCGCGGGGTGGATGATATCCTGGTCGTTGACCGACTGCGCAGCGGTGAAAAATGGAGAAACCTTGTTCCGCTCAGTTTTAGCGACTACATGGATAAGGGCGATTTTCTGGAACGGCTGGAAGCGGGTGCGTTCGGGCCGGAGATAGACGCGATCATTCATCTGGGAGCCTGCTCATCCACTACAGAAAAGGATGCGGACTACC
This sequence comes from Chitinispirillaceae bacterium, assembly GCA_046538945.1. GTDB lineage: Bacteria > Fibrobacterota > Chitinivibrionia > Chitinivibrionales > Chitinispirillaceae > JAEZKC01. Next base: position 1,425 of record JBKHHW010000083.1, read on the forward strand.
TTTCGGACAACAACTATCGCTACACCCGCGGAATCGCATCCTGGTGGGAGAAAAATCAGAACACGCGCTTTATCTATGCCTCCTCCGCCGCAACCTACGGAAACGGCCAACAGGGGTATGATGATGACGAGAGCAGGCTTGAAACCCTGCGCCCTCTCAATATGTACGGCTACTCCAAGCACATGTTCGACCTGTATGCCCGCAGGCGGGGACTGCTGGACAGGATCGTGGGGCTTAAGTATTTCAACGTCTTCGGTCCTAACGAGGGGCATAAGGATGATATGAGGAGTATGGTGAGCAAGGCGTTTGAAAATGCCCGCGACGAGGGAGTGATCTCTCTATTCAAATCCGCTCGGGAGGAGTATGCCGACGGTGAACAGAAGCGGGATTTCGTGTATGTGAAAGACGCAGTTGAAATCACACTCTATTTTCTCGAGAACAGGGGTGCGGGTGGTATCTACAATGTCGGGACCGGAAAAGCCCGCACCTGGAATGATCTGGCAACGGCTCTGTTTGCCGCACTGGGAAAACCGGTCAGGGTAAACTACATAGATATGCCCGCCCAGCTCGAGAAGAAATATCAGTACCATACCCAGGCCCGAACCGATAAGCTCAGAAGCATAGGGTGCAGCCACAGCTGCATGAGTCTGGAAGAATCGGTGAAGGATTATGTGTGCGGCTATCTTTCCTGCTCAAAGCATCTGGGTGACGAATCCTGACGCATTGAAGCGGGATTGTATTTTTTTTGTAGTGATCATCTTCATAAGTGGTGAAGAGACAGGTTATTCCCGATGATGTTGCTAACAGACATCTCCGTCAGGTACAGCTCCGATGGCATGAGGGCGTTTGCTCTTGTGCCGTTCAAGTCATCTGATGCTTCGGTTGCCGCTGTGGTGGCCGACCTGAATAGCTACGGTATCGTGCATGGGATCAACAGCACCGCTATCGAGAAAATCTTCTCCGAAAAAAGATTCGACACCTATGTCGAGGTGGCCCGTGGCACTCCCGCGAAACCCGGTGTGCCCGGGAAAATCAAGCTTCTGGTGGATGTATCGCAAGTCGGCAGGCCGGAGGAGCAGCACAACGGCAAAGTCGATCACAAGGCTCTGGGCTTCATCATAAATGTCCGGGAAGGGCAGCCACTGGCAAAAAGAATACCGCCACTGTTCGGTATCGACGGACAGACGGTTTTCGGCAGAGCCGTGAAAGCACCGCCGGTCGGGGATGTGGAACTCAAGACGGGCTTGGGAACCAGACTCTCGCTTGAAGATGTGAATGTGCTGGTTGCGAAGTATGACGGGGCATTCGTCGTTCAGGATGATGGTCTGATCGAGGTCCGCCAGTCAAAGGAGATTCCCGGCGATATCGATTACAGCACGGGAAATATCTCCTTCACGGGAGATCTCAGAATCGGCGGTAATATCAAAGCCGGTTTCAGGGTGGAAGTCACCGGCTCGCTCAAGGTCATGGGTTGTGTCGAGGATTCGTTTATAAAGACCGGCGGTGACCTGGTCATCAGTTCCGGAGCCGTGGGTGCAGGGAAAGGCCTGATTGAGTGCGGCGGAAATATGAGGGTGAGGCACCTGGAAAACATCGGAGTTGTCACAAAGGGAGATCTGGTAGTCTCTGAAGACATCATCCATGCTTCCATCAACAGCAGGGGGATGGTGAAAGCGGGTTCGGTTGTGGGTGGGACCGTGTGCTCCTTTTCAGAGATCGACATTCAGAGGGCGGGAAGCAATGGGGAAGTGCGCACGGTTCTTGACGTGGGAGCACGATATACCTGGTTGAAGCAGAAAAGCGCACTGGTAGCTGAGCTTGAAGAACAGCGGAATCTTCTCAAGGATCAGAAATACGAGCTGTTCTGTTTTGTACGAGACCATATGGATGAGAATGGCATCGTAGTGGATGAAAAGCAGAATGGCCTTGAACAGGTTCTTAAAAAAGCTGTAGAATCAGATGGTACGTGCAAATCCATAGCAGATAAGTTAAATGAAATTGAAGAGGCCTTGAAGGAGAGTTCGGATCCGGTCATAAGAGCTCGAATATTATATCCCAATGTGCTTGTGCGGATGGGCTCCGTTGAACGGCTTATAAAAGAGGTGGTGAGAAGTGCTGTCCTTCGTCCCACAGAATAGAAGTGAACGTAGGTGATTTAGACCGACTGGAGCGTGATTGATGCGAAAATGGATGTGGAGTACCCTGGTTTTTCTGGTGATGATGTCTCTGCAGGTTAGGGCGGAGAACTCGAGTGAATATATTCACTACCGGCTCGCTGTCAGGTACAAAAACGAGAAGAAGTTTGACAAGTCCGTAAATGAGTTCAGAAAGGTTCTGGCCGCTTACCCTGATCATTACAATACGTACATGCATCTGGCTGAGATCCGTTCCAGTCAGGGGAAGAACCAGCTGGTCATTTACAATCTGAAAAAAGCGCTGACCTATAATCCCGGCTGGGGAAAAGCGCACAAGATGCTCGCGGGTGCTTACGAAGCCGAGGGGCAGTTAGAAAAGGCACTTCAGGAGCTGCAGAACTACAGCGCACACTCAGATTCTTCGGAGCGGGACAGTGTTCAGAACGCTATAGACAACCTGTTGCAGAAGATTAACGGCAAAGCGGCTGACAAAGAAAGCGGGCCTGAGCCGACCTTTACCGTGCATCCGGACAGCGCCGGGAAAAACGTGGAGAAGAACGCGGAGAGTAAAAGTGCTCCCGCGAAATCAGTGAATGTCAGCCCCGAGGCCAGGAAACTGTATCAGAACGCAGTGGATCTCTACCGCAAAAAAGATTACGATAAGGCAATCGAGGAGATCAGAAATCTGCTTACGGTCCAGCCGGGACATCCAGGAGCGTATTACTACGCCGGTCATATCCGCAGGGACAAGGGGCAGACCTCCATGGCCAAGATTAATTTCAGCAAGGCCCTGTCTCATCCCGACCTTGGGAACAGTGCCCACTACAATCTGGGCAAGATCCTGGGGGAGGAGGGTAAGTACGCCGAGGCGGTGAAGCATCTCAGCGCCAGTCTTTCCGGGCCTGCGGTTGACTTTGACAAAAAGAAAGCTTCGGCACTGCTTGAGAAGTATAAGGGCATGAAGCCCGCCCCTCAGGTCCGGACGGCGGGCAAAAAAGGCGGCGGTAAAGGTCCCGTGGCCCCCGAAAAAATTGCTCCGATAGAGATAAGAATCGACTCCATGCTTTCCATGATGACTGTGGATACCTTGACCGATATTGGGCAGAAGCTTCTGGCCGGAATACATGAGTTCAAGGCGGGGCGCTTTGACAATGCGGTACGCGAGTTCAAAAAAGTGATGGCCGACAACCCCAACGGGACCATCGCGGCTCACTGTATCTACAATACGGGCGTCTGCTACTACAAGCTTGGTTTGTTCAAAGATGCTGAACATCAGTTCCAGCTCTTTCTCAATCGTTTTCCCGCCCATCCGTTTGCATCGAAAAGCCTCTTTCTGAAAGCTCTCTGTTATCAGGAGAGAGGGGATTACAAGGTGTCCGAGCGTCTACTGAGAGAATTCATCCAGAAGCACAGAAAACATGAGTGGGTCGGCAGGGCCTATGAGAAGCTGGGCGACAGTTATGCTGATCTGGAGCAGCAGAAAAAGGCCATAGATGCCTACTCTCAGGCCCTCATTTACAAACCTGTCCCCGCTGATCAGGTGATGATTCAGTTCAAGCTTGGAAACTGCTACAGTTCCGTGGGGAACGACACCCGTGCGGTCGCCTCATTTAAAAAAGCTATCGCTTCGGGGGAGAAAAACGGGGTTTATGTCCGTGTGCCCGACAGCTACTACAAAATTGCCGATCTTATGTACCAGCAGAAAAATTATTCCGATGCCATGCAGTACTATAAGCGGGTGACCAGAAAGTACCCCGCGTTTCAGGAGACGCCGTGGGGTTTATTTCAGATTGCCAGTATTCACCGCAATCTAAAGCAGTACCGTGAAGCCATCGGGGTGTATAAGGAGTTGATGAGCCGGTACCCGGAAGATTACTGGGCCAGGCAGGCGAAATGGAAGATGGAGGATACCATCTGGGAACATGAATACCGTTCCGTTAAGAAATAGAAACTTCTATTAAGTGATTGAAAAATATGAATGATAGTGATACAATACTGGTGTCTGAGTTGTCCGAATCCTTTCAGCTTCAGCTGTCGATGTACCGTGAACTGAGGGATACGGTGCGGTCGATCCTCAGCAAGCTGATTCTGTCCCGGGGAGATGTGGCGGGACTCATGAGTGGAATCGAGAAGAAGAAGAAGCTTCTGGAGGCGATCGAGCAGGAGCGCACGAGGAGTTCGGAGAACGTCGCACTGTGGCAGGAGCGCAGAACGTTGTATCCGGTGAACGGTGAGATACAGGCGCTTAACGATATCCTCGGCCAGACTGAGAGTGTCATAAAGGAATTTCTCGATGGTGAGGATCAGTTGAAGAATTATCTGGAAAAGATGTATAGAAAGGACAGCTGAATCTGAACGAAAACAGTGCAGTCCGGACAGGTGACAAGATTCCCGCAGAGGTTTTCGAAAGTCTGCAGAAGGCTTTTGTTGATTTTCAGGTAAGAGCTGAAACGCTGAGCCGTGCGTATGCCGGCATGCAGGAGGATTTCAGGAAAGTCAACCTTGAGCTTGACCGCAAGAACGCCGAGCTTGCCGGAAGTCTCGCCAAGCAGGAAGAGATCCAGACCTATCTCAACAGTATCCTTCACAGCATGGACAACGGCGTGGTCGGAGTGGATGTGAACGGAGTCATCACCCATTTCAACAGAGCCGCTTCGGAGATCACCGGGTACTGCTCGGAGGATGTTCTCAACAGCAGCTATGCCGAGATTTTCGGCAGTTCCGGGAACTCCGGCTGTGGGCTTATCGACACGCTTCATACCGAAAGGGAGATCAAGCGCGACGAGAAGATTCTCTGGACAGTGGACAATCATCCCGTGCCTGTGCTCTTTCATACCGCGGTTTTGAAAGACAAAAGCGGTAACAAGCTGGGGGCAGTGGAGATTTTCAGTGACATTTCTCGTTTCAAGGCACTTGAAAAGGAGATGCAGCAGACCAGGACCATGGCGGCGTTGGGCGAGATGAGTGCCACGGTCGCACACGAGATCCGCAATCCGCTGGGAGCGATGGGGATGTGGGCCGGTCTTCTGGAGAGGGACCTCGAACCGGATGATTCCAGAAAGAAGACTCTGGGCAAAATAACCGAGGGGCTTTCAAAGCTCAACAAGATCGTCTCCAATCTGCTGGTCTACACCAGGCCGCTTACGGCTGAATTCCGCAAGGTGCGCCTCTGTGATCTGCTTGAGGAGACGGTTGATTTCGCTCAGATAGAGATCGAGAGGCTGGGGCGGGATATCACGGTCGAAAAAGATTTGTTGCTGGGCAAGGAGCAGTTTGTTCTGGCGGATCCGGAAAAGGTGAGCCAGGCGGTGATGAATGTGTGCCTCAATGCCGTACAGGCGATGGATAACGGCGGTACGCTGGCCGTGCGGTTTGAAAAGGAAAGCAAAAAGGGAAGCCGCTATCTCTCATTCACCATACGTGACACCGGTTCGGGTATAGACGAGGATATTCTGGCCAAGATATATGATCCCTTCTTTACTACAAAAGAGAACGGGACCGGTCTCGGTTTGGCAATTGTTAAGAAGATAATCGAATCCCACAGCGGATTCATTGATATTAAAAGTGAGGTCGGGACTGGAACTACGGTGAGAGTGTTTCTGCCCCGCCTGAAGGATTAACGCTCGGGAAAATCGCATGGACAAAAAGAAAATTCTGGTAGTTGATGACAATGAGTTGTTCCGCGACTCTATAGTGGAGACGCTGCGCCGGCAGGGGCATGAACTCAGTGCGGCGGAAAGCGGTCCCAGGGCGCTGGAGATGTTCGGAGAGGATCAGTTCGATCTGGTCATTTCCGATTTCAAGATGCCCGGAATGACCGGCGTGGAGCTTCTTGAAAAAATAAAGCAGATCGATTCTGAAGTGCCTTTTCTGATAATTACTGCCTACGGCGCGGTCGAGACAGCTGTCGATGCCATGAAGAAGGGCGCCTACGATTTTCTTCAGAAGAGCGACTCTCTTATTCGGGAGCTTGAAATCACCGTTGAGAGAACCCTTCAGTACCGCTCCCTTGTGCGCGAGAACCGCAAGCTCAAGAGTGCGTTGGGTGAGAAGTGGGACTATATAGGTTGTACGCCCGAGTTGGACAAGATCCGCGCGCTCACCAAGGCTGTGGCCGAGAGCCGTTCCACCATACTGATCACGGGTGAATCGGGAACCGGCAAGGAGCTTATCGCCCGCTCCATTCACTACCAGAGCCCCAGGGCTCAGGGGCCGTTTGTGAAAATCAACTGCGCCGCTCTGCCCGAGGGGCTTATCGAATCGGAGCTGTTCGGTCACGAAAAGGGCGCTTTCACCGGTGCGGTGAAGGGCAAAGCCGGTAAATTCGAGACTGCAAGCGGGGGAACGCTTTTGCTTGACGAGATTGGGGAGATGCCGGTGAACGCGCAGGCGAAGCTCTTGAGGGCTTTGCAGGAGAGGGAGATTCACAAAGTGGGCGGGGATGATCCCATAGAGGTTGATGTGAGAATCGTCGCCACCACCAACCGTGATCTCGAAGAGGAGATCGAGAAGGGCAGATTCAGAGAAGATCTCTACTACCGGCTCAACGTCTTTCACGTCGACCTGCCTCCTTTGCGGGAGAGAAAAGAGGATATCCCGAAACTGGTGGAGCATTTCATCAGGAAATTCAACGATGAGAACGGTTTCAGAGTGGAGGGGTATGCCGGGGAGTGCGAGAAGGCGCTTATGTTTTATTCCTGGCCGGGTAACATCCGGGAGCTTGAGAACGCGGTCGAGCGGGCAGTGGTTCTCACCCGTTCCGGTTTGATCCAGCCTGAAGCATTCGGTTTCGGCGCTACCGGAAGAGGACTCGCCGGACAGAACAGGAGCGGCCTCGAGGCGGGGATGACCATCGCGGAGGCTGAAAAGCAGCTTATTCTCAAAACACTCGATTCCTGCTCTCAGAACAGGACCAAAGCTGCCGAAATGCTGGGGATTTCCATCAGAACTCTCAGAAACAAACTCAATGAGTATGCTCTCTCGGCTGATCAGCCGAGAGAGCTTCTCGAGAATGAAACGGCTTAGGATGTTTTGGCTTGACTTTCTGTTTGCAACAAGGGTAACATCATCTATTAGGTAATGAATGGCTGCTGTCAGCTTTACTTTCTGCTGAAGTGGTCTGAACACCGACCGATCCAGTACTGAAACATAAAGGATGCACGATGCCCAGCATCAATACCAAGTCGATCTTCTTCAAAATAGCGATCATCTACGTCTTTCTCACCATTCTGAACGTTTCCACATTCGTGCTCATGGTGTTTGAAAATCAGCTTGACCTGATTGCCGAAAACGCCGTTCTCAACAGTCAGCACACTGCTACAGGCCTTAAATACCGCATGGATGATATCCTCAGTGATGATCCCGATCTCAACTCCGATAATCTCAACCGGATCATAAAAGAAACCAGCGCTCTTGGAATTTTCGATCTCACTCTCTTCAGCGAAGGCGGGAGGGTGTTTTTGAGTATAGAGAACAACGAGGTGGTTGAGCGGGATGCGGCCGATATGAGAGAGCTCAAGATGATCAACATGGCCATCACCCGCCAGGGCTTTGAAGACAAGATGTTTTACCATGATGTGAGCAAGAAGGATAAAAGCATCAGTCTCTACATCCCTTTCACCTACGGAGATGAGAATATCGGTGTTGCGGGTGTGAAACTGCGGATGAAGGATATAGACAAGCAGATGGGCTATCTTTACCGTCAGTGCCTGCTTATCGGCGCGCTGGTCATCCTGCTTCATTTCGGATTCGCCTATCTGTTTGTGAAGATGATCATGCGCCCTGTTCATATTCTCAACGAGGCTACTCATGCCATTGCTAAAGGGGACCTGACCTGCCGGGTTCCCATTGCGGGTCGGGACGAGTTCGGTCAGCTGGCTTCCTCTTTCAATGAAATGGGGGTTTCCCTTCAGAGAATGCGTGATGAAGCCAAGGGGGCCAACCCGCTTTCCGGTCTGCCCGGCAATGTCACAATCGCAAACTACATCGACCAGTGCCTTGCAAGCGGACGGATTATCTGTGTCCTCTACTGCGATCTGGATAATTTCAAAGCCTACAACGACAAGTACGGCTTCACAAGGGGAGATGAGGCCATTATCTACACCAGAGACTGCCTCGTTAGGGCATCTAAGCGACGGGACCTCAGGGATGTGTTCGTGGGGCATGAGGGCGGCGACGATTTCGTGGTAGTATGCGATTATGAATACTGGGAAAAGTTCGCCAAGTCTTTCATCACCAATTTCGATCGCGAAATATACCAGTTCTACAATCAGGTTGACGCCAGAAACGGTTTTATCGAATCGGTGAACAGAAGGGGAGAGGCTCAGCGCTTTCCGCTCATGAGTGTGTCGGTTGCGGTGGTCACGAACAAAACCCGCCCCTTCCGCAGGCATGCCGAAATGATCCAGGTCGCAGCTGAAGTCAAGAAGTATGTGAAAAGCATGGATGGCTCCTGTTATGCGATCGACCGCAGAACCGGCCCGACAAGCCCGACACAGACCATCAGAACTGATAACATAAGAAACAGGATGTGACACGGTCGGCTTATGCGCACCATTCTCAAATGCCTTCTCGTGCTGATGCTGCTTGTCTCCACGGCTCTCTTCAATGCCAATCTTATCGATATTCGCTTGGAGGAGATCCGCTACTATCTGGGAAACATCGCAGCCCGGCAGGACGCAACGAACACCTTCGGCATAGTTGCCCGTTACGAGCTTATAAAGCGCCGCATGGTCTCCGGTGAAGACAACGTGAGTGATCTTGAGCTGGAGGCGAGAATTCAGGCGCTGACCTCAGGGGAAAAATTCAAAGATGTCAAAAACGATAACCTCGTTCTTCTGCGCAAGGTCCCGGTCAGATTGGTACTCAATTCCATCCGCTACATCCTGGGCAAACCGATCATCAATCCCAAGGAAGACGATAAGATTTTCAACGTCCTGGAAATTGCTTACTTCTGGGAGAGAAACAGAAAGTATTCCGAAGCACTGAAGATCTACGACGATGCGCTTGGCTCCTCAACTCTTTCTTCCGAAATCCGCGCCTCTGTCATGGTGCATCAGGCCTTCTGTCACTCCATGCTGAGCGAATATGAAAAGTCCAAAACGATTTATGAGCAGGTCATAAGCAGTTACCCTGAAACTGAGGCGGGGATAGTATCCTGGAGGCTGCTCGAGTTCATCAATTCCATGGAGCGGGAGAGGGCGAAGCTTGAAAGTAAACGGTTGAGCACGCTTGAAAAGGCCAGGCAGTTCTATCTGCTCATGGATTTCAGAAACGCCATCAAGAGTGTTTCCATCCATCTTCAGAACAGTCCCTCCCGCAAATCCGCGGTTGAGGCCCGGTACTACAAGGGGCGCGCTCATGAGGAGCTGGGGGAAGCCCAGGAGGCGATGATGGAGTACAAGCAGGTGATAGCGGATGACAAGGGCAAGGAGTGGGCCAAGAAGGCCAACCGCAGAATGCTTATGCTGGGTGAGTTCTACGAACAGAAAAAGCAGGTTGCCCGGGAAGCAAAACGCCAGCTTGAAGCGTATCAGGATGAAGTGCTCATGAAGAACATGGAAGTGTACTCCGGAATGGTCAACCTCACCTCTCTTAAGGGTGAACTGGCGACTAGGACAGATGAGAAGACGGGGGGTGCCTCCGGAAATGATTCGGTGATGGATCTGATCGACAAGGTCGGCACCATCGATTTGACAGGGGAGAACAAGCAGGCTCAGAAGGAAGATGGTGAAAAGCTGAAAAAAGCGATTCGGAACCAGGCTTCCCAAATGAGCAATCCCGAACTCAGGGAACTGCAGCGGCGCAGGGATCTGGCTTCAAACCCGTTCAGAAGACCGAGTTTCATAAAGAAGATCATAGACGGTAATTCCTCTGAGCTGAGATATATCTACAACAAAAGGCTCAGAGCCGGAGACAAGCTTTCCGGCAAGGTGGTTGTGGAGATTAAAATCAGTCCCGACGGCACTGTTTCAGATGCGCGTCCGGTGATGTCCACCATGGACGATGAGAAATTCGAGTGGGATATTACAGGGCGCATCAAGACCTGGCAGTTCAAAAAAGTTCCGGACAGCCTGGGAGTTCTGACCGTCAACTTTCCCTTTGAGTTCGACGAGGAATTGTAGATAAGAGTGCTGCGGGTGGCACAATAATCAGGGCGGCTGAAGCCGTGTAGCGCCCAGATCAGCCGTTTTTGAGATCTTCGCTTGTGGGCAGAGAACCGATCCCGCCTCCTTTTATTCCCTTGTACAGTGCGACGGAGTTGGCCAGTTCAGCCGCGGAGAACGGATCGTAGCCCCGGGCGATGCTGTGGAGGAATCCGCCGTTGAAGGCGCTTCCGATGAGCGTGGGGTTCTTTATCGGTTCCTGGGTTTCGGGGAGCCGGAACTCTTTAATTTTCCCGTCGTAGCCGACCATGCACCCTCCGGCCCCCATCTTCACCACGACAATGTTTATTCCCCGGTCCCAGAGGTAGCCGATCACGTCCAGAGGCCTTTCGTAGCCGAAGAGCGCCTTGGATTCTTCCGGGCTTGAGGGGAAGATGACGTCGATGAGCGGCAGAACGCCCCAGAGGCCCTCCTTGGCGTCATCCAGAGACCAGCGCTGGAGGCGCAGGTTGGGGTCGTAGGCCACCATGATGTTGTTGGAGTGGGCGGAATGGAACGCTTTGAAGACCGCGTGGCGGGCCGCTTTGGAAACCGACTGCAGTTCGCTCGATGCGTAGACAATTTTGCAGTTTTCAATCAGGTCGTCATATACCATTGGGGGCAGGATGTGCTCTGAGGCGGTCCCCGGGTGATGGATGAGGTACTCGCGCTGTTCGGGGTGTCTGCTGCTGGTGAAATAGATGCCGTTGTAGCCCTGGGTGGTGACCACGTGATCGATGTTGATTCCCTGGGAGAGGAGCTGTTCGCGCAGAAACGTATGGAAGGAGTCCCGGGCGATGGCTGAAAGCAGCTGGACCCCTGAGCCCAGGCGGGCCGCGGTCGCGGCGACCACCAGGTCCGCTCCTCCCATCTCCTTTTGGAAACTCTGGCTGATGGATACATCGCTGTCGCAGCGGAACTCGACATAGCTTTCGCCTATAACCAGCAGATCGTAATCTCTTATATGAACCGGCTTCATGGATAGTCCTCTGGTAGCAATTCTGCAGTGAAAATCAATTTAGATGGGGCCTTTGCTGCTCCTGCTCCCCCCACCGGTCTGAAAAGACGGACCGTAACACCAGAAAATAGTTCCTGAAACCGGTTGCGAGAAGAATGGAGCTCAAAAAAATGGGGGACTGTGATTAGGATTGGGAGAATTTGATATTGC
>JBKHHW010000084.1:0-12844 GCA_046538945.1 Chitinispirillaceae bacterium
AATATAAATCATCCGGAGTGTTTCGGTAAACGAACCGGCTGTTATGAGCAAATTTAAAAGGAAAGCAGATAGCGGAATATCCGGGAATTGCAAAGAGGGGGAATGACGCTTTAAAGCACAAGGTGATACGGTAAGGAAAAAATCAAGACAGGAGGATTGAAAACTGAACGGAGCGGGATGTGAACAGGGCAGAGCGGCTTTCCCGGCTGCCCGGGAGGGGTAAAAACCACGTTCTCCCGGAAGAGAACGGGTTAGAAAACTCCAGATTGCTGAAATACACTCCAGATTACACAATTTTCATATCAGATTTACTTATATCCTCCGCAGATTATCATATTATATATTAAATCTTCATTGATATGTATCAGATTATCCAATATTCCCCCCAGATTGGAAAAACCATGTCACACCCGCTCACCCTGCAGCAAAAAATAGTTAATCTTGAGGAATTCATCGCTCCGATAGGTCCGGACATTGCCTCCCGTGCGAAATCTATAGACGAGAAATATGTGATCGAGCCCAATATGCCGGTGGGGGTATACCTCCAGGAAGCCTACAATATCCACTTCTACGCTCAAAAAGACCGGGAAATACTAACCCGCAAAGGCCTGGACTGGGGCACTGTGGAGGAACTTCCGATGCGCATCGATTACCTGAGACAGTGTGAAGCCGAGTGGTGGGATGCCCGTTTCGGTTATACGGAGAATGAGGAAGAATTCTTCAGAGTGAAAAAAATGTCCGAGCGGGTGCGGGATGAACTTAGGAGAGTTTTCAAGCATCTGGCCACATTCGATTCAGGTCTCAAACAAAGCATCAGCAAAAAATACGAAGGTCATGAGTATTCGGTTCTTAATGCAGATCTGTGTCTTCTGCAGGCACTTTGCAATATATGGAAGGACAAGCTGGTTGAAATCGATACCGACCCCCAGCTGATTGAGGATCTGAATTATTGCCAGGAGCGCTTTCCTGTTCTGGATGCCGCGTACCTTATCGAGAAAGGGGGGGTTGCCCAACAAAACGCCCGAAATGAAGCCTATACAGTTCTTCTGGTGGCGGTGGAGGAGGTCCGCAGGTGCGCACGTCTCGCGTTCTGGAATGACAAAAGGCACCTGAAGGGATACCTGAGCGAGTATTTCAGAAAAACAGCTAAGAAAGATTGAAGCGGGCGTATCGGTACATCGCCTTTTTTGCGGTATCCCCGCATACCGGTGAAGAAAATAGCCCGATTACAAAGGAAGAATAACGGAATTTTTCAAAATAGGATATATATTTGGGTACAGAATCGATTTCTCGTATCCTGTTTGGGAAGGGCTTATGGAAAGTAGAAGATCTTTTTACATCTGGATATTTCTTTTCTGTATATCCTGTATTGCAGCGGATACCACCAATACCATCAACAGAAATAACTTCAACTTCGGTCACCAGCTCGGCTACATCTATTCCCGTATGGATGACGCTTTTTTTGGAGAGCCGGGCTCCTGGAATTTCGAAACCGGCTTTCTGGGGTATTATACCGAAAACATGCCCATGGTGCGTAATGATAAGTGGAAAGAGCGGCTGATGCTTATCATTCCACTCGCTTTCACCTACTACCCCACCGATTTTGTCATGCTCCGCTTCGAGGTGACAGATCTCTTTATAGAGTTCCCGTATGAGGATCTGGACAACACGGGAGGCAAATCCCCCCGCTTCGAAACGAAGCTGCGCCTTCTCAAAGAGGGTGATTTCCTGCCGGCCACCGCATTCACGACCGGAGTCAAATTCTCCAGTGCCAAGCCGTATACCATCTGGGACAAAGATCACAACTATGATGAAAGCAACGGCCTTGCGGGCGCGGGAACCGGAGTGGCGGATTATTATCTCATATTTTCCTTTTCCAAAAAGCTGGACCCGGCCGCATCTCTCAGCGCAAGAATAGGTCTGGCTCCGCTGGGGAGTCCGGTCGAGTATGTTCGGGGGAGTGCGCAGGCTGACCAGATACCTTACGGCGTTTCTTACAAAAGGGAACGGGGCGGATGGTCCGGGTGCGTCGAAATCTGCGGCATGTATAACGGACTTCCTGCTACAAAGCTTGCCCACTACTCTGTGCTCCGGCTGCAGATCGGACGAGAATGGGAAAGAGGGGCGCTCGTGATGAATGCGGAAAAAGGCCTGACCGAAGAATCCGATGAGTGGGTTCTGGGGTTCTACAAAAGGTTTGATTTCAGGGTGCAGGAAAAAAATCCGTAGAAAGGGTTTGCCATGCCGGTTCCATCCAGTCAATTTCTGCGGGGTATCAATGTTCTGCAGGTCGGTGAATCTCGGGCGGTGAGAATTGCCGCAATGATCCTGAGAGATCACGGGGCGCACGTGGTGAGGACCGGCGGAAGAGCAATCGACAGTGCCGCCGTAACCGAAAGAAGCAAGGATTTCATCTGTAATGAACCAATTTGTCAAAAGAAAGTCGAAGAGCTTCTTGCTCGTAGTGACATCGTTATAGATGATGAAGAAGAATCGATTTATCGTGAGGTAATGAATAGAAGCCCGGAATCATCAAAACATATCATACACTGTTCTCTCCCCTCCTTTTCTTCGACAAGTGAAATGCCCGCTTCCTGGGATGAAAAATCAGTCAGTGCCGCTGCGGGACTATATGAAACTCCTTCAGGACTTGGACGTCCACGGGCTTTTGAACTGCCTATTGCCTCCACCGCGGCCGCATTCTATGCGGTAAATTCTATAGCGATGGCCCTGGTCGGCAGGGAACGCGACGGATCGGGGAGAACTCTTCGCATTCCTTTGGAAAGAGTAGCCTTGAGCGTGCAGGTACTCGTTGCCATGATCCGTTCCCGCCCTCCAGTCAAGTGGGAGCCGTTCAGGTGGCTTGCTTCCCCCTTCATGGGTGTATGGAAAGCCGCGGGCGATGAACATATATATTTACATATCGGTATGCCTCGGCATCTCCGAACCTTTCTTTTCCTGATTGAATCCGAAGGGTTCCGCGAAGAAAAGCGGATGATCCGCGGATTGCTTCACAAAGACACCAGACGTGATCCTTCCCGGGTTGCGGGAATCGGAGAAGCATTAAGAATTTCCCATGCTCTTGCGAATCTGTTCAAAAAGAGGTCCGCGGGTTACTGGGAAAAGCTGCTCGGGGAAGCGGGGCTGTGCTGCGCAAAGGTGCGCACCTTTGAGGAATGGATGAACCATCCTCAGGTGTTGGAATCCGGGGAAATCATCAGCGATACCGATCTCAGGATTCCCGGAATGGTCATGAATGATATTGCTTCTGATGGTTGGGTGTCATTAGAAAAGGGAAAGAAGCTGACCCCGGACGAACTTATATTTAGATGGGAAAAGAGGAAAAGAAGCGAACGAAACGAATCTGTCCGCCTGCCGCTTGAGGGAGTCAGGGTTCTTGATCTGAGCCGAATCATAGCCGGCCCCTTTGCGGGAAGGCAGCTTGCTGAATTCGGTGCGGATGTGATGTATTTGTCTTTGAGGAGTAATCAACTGAGCTGGGAGGAGCCTTTCCATGTGGCTTTCAATGCAGGAAAGAGAGCGGCAGCCGTGGATTGTTCAAGACCGGGTGGCAGGGAGAAACTGAGGGAGATCATAGCCCGATTCAATCCGGACATTGTAATACACAATTTTCTCGACACACCCGCCGCGAAACTGGGTATAGATTACGAATCTCTGAAAATGATAAATCCACGCATTATCTGCGTGGGTATCAAGGCTTACAATTCCCGCGGTCCATGGAGCGGCAGATCAGGCTTCGAGCAGAACATTCAGGCCGCAAGCGGAATGATGAGTGACTACAGTGGAAAAAAAACTCCGGAAATCGTACCCGTTGCCTTTAACGACTTGAGCACAGGCCTGATTGGATCGTTTGGGGCAGCTCTTTGCTTTCTGCAGTTGATGAAAGGAAACGGAGGAAACTGTATCAGTACCAGTTTGACTGTCCCGGCGATGTATCTGCAGATTGAAAAACTGAACGGAGCTGCAGTTGAAAGAAAGCACCTCAGCGATTTTTACCGGGCTAAAGACGGTTGGTTTTACCTGTCTGTCAGGGAGGGAAAGGAATCGGCTCTTTGTGAAATGCTGGACCTTGAGAATATGTACACAAAAAAACTTTTAGCGGATCTATTCAAATCTCAAAAGATTTCTTTTTGGGTCAAACGCATAGAACAATTAGAGCTGCAGGGCTTATTAGGTATTGTGCCTAGAAGACCGCTGATGAATTTAATCGGGGAGGAAACGAGTAGGGAAGATGGCGTTTTTTTCCGCAGAGACCACGATTATGGCCGGATTCTGGCAGCCAGGTCGCCTGTTTTCATGAAGCCTCAAAGGATCAGGGAGCTTGCTCCCGCAGAGCCTGTCAACACGGGCAGCTTAAAAAAGGTATCGGGGGATCCTGCCGGCATTTTTGGCAAAATCGCTCTCAAATTTAAATCCAATTACTATTTCTGGCTTGCAAATCAGTGCAGATGGGCTGTAGTGATACTGTATCAGAAAAAGCTTTGTGCAAGCAAAGATACATCCGAACCGGGATCGGTTAAGAAATGACAGAGGACAGCATCCGTAAATAAAATGGACAATCTCTCTTTAAAATGTGTACCCTAAAGAAAAATGAAATGCCCCCATACCTTCTCCCGGTCTTCTGTCAATTTTCCACCCATAAAGCACACCTGCCGGACCTATGGGGGTAATGTAACGGAAGCCGGTTCCCACCGAAGAACGGACCCCTCCCGCGGAAATCCCGGACAGATCATCCTCAAGCAGACCTGCATCTGCAAAGAGTGCCAGTTCCACATTATACCCCACCATGATCCGCGCCTCGATGCTTGCCGAAACGGAAACGGTGCCTCCGCTCGAATCCGGGTAAAGCAGGTTCTCGCTGTACCCTCTCACATCCCCGGTGCCCCCGAGATAGAAAAGCTGGTCTGCCGGAACAGATGTGGATCCGCCGTAAGGGTACAGATACCCTCCTCTCACCACCCCAGCAAATGTCAAATAGGATAGAGGTGTGATATAGCTTTGAGCTTCGAATCTCATTTTGAGGAAATTGTCCGATGTGTTCCCCAGGCCTTTGGACAGATCAGCCGATGAGTTGAAAAACACTCCCTTTTGGGGTCGGGTAAAGAGGTCTCTGCTGTCATACGCAAAAGAGGGCGTGATTACAATCAGATTGCGGGGACGGTCATCATCCGGTATGTCTTCTCTATCTACGCCGGCATCGGTATATCGAAGGCGGCGGCGTTCATAGCTGAACCCGATGTTCAGATCGGTGTTTCGGCTTGGAGAACTGTTGAGTCCCGCGGATACTCCGTATGCGGTTGTTGCCCAGTTCTGATTCAGCTCCGAAGTCCTATCGGCTGACATTTTGACAAGTGAATTTACAGGCAGCCCTAAAAAATAGGGGATTTCCAGTCCCAGCTTTCCGCCGTAACCAGTCTGGCTGTATTCACCGCCCAGAGACACCCTCAGGTTGCGCCCCAGAACATTGCGGTCGCCGGCCAGAGCATGCACGAAAGGTCCCTTATCAGATCGATACCCTCCTCCGACCGTTCCATAAATGGGACGCTTTTCGGCCACTTCGGCAAACACGAACACGGTGTCCCACCTTTCCCGAAGGCCCAGTGTCTTGAAACGGACAGATGAGAAGAGGTCAAGGTCTCTTATCTCCTGCTGGCTTTCCACGATTCGGTTGAGAGAAAGCGGGTCGCCGATATCGGATTTCACTGCGCGGTACAAAACTACGTCCTGTGTGCGGAAAGCGCCAATGAACTGGATTGCCCCCAACGTGACTCGCGGCCCTCTGTTTATCCTGAAATGGATATCGGCAACACTGCTGTCCTCACTCATGGTAATATCCGGAGTCACATTCACGTACGGAAATCCCTGCTCGGCGATTCCGTTCTGCAGTCCGACAGCATTTTTTTTGAGCCTGGTTTTGTAGAGAATATCGCCGCTCTCAAGGGTAATCAGTTCATTTGTACTGATTCCCGCGGCCTTATTGCTGTCGAGGGTTACTTTTCCGATAACGCTGCGCGTACCTTCATTTATATCAATTGTAATATGAACCGACCCATTCTGATTTTCGACTGAGGAGGAAACCTCCGTATTGAGATACCCGCGTGAATAGTAAAGCATTCTGATTGCAAATAGGTCCTTTTCGAGCACATCGGGATTGTAAGCCCGTTTCTTTTCACTCCCCTTATCAACTGTAAGCATCTGATCACGCAGCGATTTTTCATCAATACCATCTGCACCGTTAATATTTATAGAGGAAACTATCGAGCGCACTCCGGAATTGACATCAAATGTCAGAACTTTCTCATCGAATTTGCTCTTTTGATGGACTGTATCGGTAAATTTAACAGAAGCCTCCTGAAAACCCTCCTCCTGCAGCCGCCGCTCCATTGCACTTATCGAGCGCACAACGCCACTGTTGTTCCGATTGCCGCTTTCGAAAATGGAAAGTTCATCTTCAAGATCACCTTTTGCGATTCCCAGGCTGCTTTCTTCGGAGAAGCGTACCCTGTAACGAGGCCCCTCCTCGATATTCAAAAATATCCGCACCGAGCCGGCTGTTGAATCCACAATTACAGAATCCTTTATGTCGACTTCCGCAAATCTTTTCGAACGATAAGAACTGATAAGATCCCCGACATCATCACGGAAGACTGCATCGATGAACCGTCCTGCCCTCCCGGGAAGAAAAGAAGTCCTCCAGACCTGCAGTCTTCTTTTGATGTCCAGACCGAAAGTAGCATGGTTGCCCTTAACCTCAAGGCTTTTCAGACGCAGATAGCCTCCGGGCTTTATCTCAATGAGTACAATATGATCATCCCCGTCAGGATGCTCCCGGGAGGAGATATCCACCTGAGGTGAAAGGAAGCCCTGCCTTTTGTATAAGTTTGTGATCAGAGTGTCCTGGCGGTCGAGTTTGTTTTGGCGGAAAATATCTCCGGAGAAAATGGTTAGTGCCCTTTCCACATCATCCCTGAACAAAGGAAATGTGCCATTTATTACGATATCCCGGATATACGTTGCGGGTGTCAGGAGAAATGTGACCTCTTCATCCGTACGCCTGGCCCTGGCACTGCTGAAAAGGCCACACATCCTGAGAGCCTGCAGTGACTCCTTCACAAGTAGAGAATCCGGCATTTCCTTTCCCGAAGCGTAAATTAGCTTGCGGGCGGTACTGAGCAGCTCTTTTGACCGGTTTGATTCCCGGGTCAGTTCGGTATTGACTTTGAGAGAATCTTGAGAGTTTGCGGAAAACAAACTCAGTAAAATTATCATAACTGTTTTTGTAAGTAAATTTTTCACCGACGTAACTCCCAAACCAGGCGTAGTTCACCTCCGAAAATTCCTCTGGTGTCGCGAAAACCCGTTACAGAGAGATTGTTGAGAATACGGTACTCGGCAGTCGCTCTCTGCATGATTTCTCCATCTTCAGATTCTACCGTAAATATTGTGTTCAGTCGGGGGGTGATGTTTTTCCCCAGAGTCAAAGCTATCCGGTCTGAATCATCGTCCTCATCACTTCCGGTTACAATCGTGAATGTATCGAGTCCGGTTACGCTTTGTATCTCCTCACCGAAGGTGGATTCGATGAGAGAGGCAATCAACTGCTGGTTTGTCTGGCCGCTTTCTTCTGCTTCGCCTTCGCCCCGGAGTTCCGTGGTGGTTTTCCCCAGAACAAGCAGGGAAAGGATATCCTGGTCGGCGAGGGTGGGGTCACTGCTTGACAGCTTGAACTGAAGATCGTTCAGGCCTCCTGACGCAAGTATCTGGATAATCCGGTCCTGCACATCTATTGTTCCCAGAATGTCCACTTCCGGTTCAATGGAATAGGGATCGACAAAGTCAATCACTCCCCGTTCGATTTCAAACTCCCGGCCGGCGTAGGCAAGAATTCCCTCATTCACTGTAGCCCTCCCGCTCAGTGACGGAGTTTCAAGTGTACCCGTGAACATAAGATCCGGGGTTATTGTAAGCTCTGCCAGGTTATTGTCGACCCGGAATGGAGATTGTGCATCGACCGCAACATCAAAAAGCATGTTTTTTAGATAGGGCAGATCGATTTCGGGAGGCGGTGCGGGGACTCTGCGTGTGCGTTTACCTATGCCTGCCAGTGGATTAATATCGATATTCTGATAGTAGAGACCGTCAAGCAGAGTGACATCTCCCTCAACCTGCGTTGTTTCAGGAGTGCCCCCGACCTGCAGCTTTGCATCCAAAGTCATATCGAGCATACCCGGTACATTTACCGGGAGGGCTTCGAGAGTTGTCTCTGCCTCCAGACCGGAAAATGCAAAGTCAACCAGTTCCATATCTCCGCTCAGATTGAACACACCGTCATCCAGATTTCCTCTGAGATCAACAATCCGTATATTGTTCTGGTCGGCGACGATGCGGCCGTTAAGCGAATGGAGATGCTGAGCAAGACCGGGAAGAGTAACGCCGATATCATTCAGCAGAACCTGTGCACTAAGATCCGATTCCCGGGGAGTACGTTTGAAAACACCATTCACCCTGATGTTTCCCCCGATATCATCGAGGTCTGGAGTGAAACGCCGTGCAACCGACAGAGGAATATCACCATTAAGCGCTATATCGTGCATTCCCTTCAGATTACCTTCGGCATGGCCGGTAAGAAATCCCTCATCGGCGAGAACCATGCTGATGTCCGGTACGGAATAGTTTCCGTTTTTCAGAGTGGCGTTAAGCCTGGCTTCGACTAAAGGCTGATCGTTGTAACCGACCCTTAACTGCTCCACATCAAGAACCGCATTGACATCCAGAAGTGAATCGGTGGTTCCTGAAGCTTTCAGTGCGGCAGTCATCCCGCCTTCGAGCGGCTGCCCGGAAAGAGCAAGAAAAGGGGTCAGCAGAAAATTATCAAAAGCGAGGTCTGCATCGAAGCCTCTGCTAATCAGGTTGTAGGAAGCATTCAGATTTCCGCCCAGTTCCCCGCTAATGTCAACCTGCTGGTTTCTAAAAGTAACACTCAGCGTGATGTCGTCAAGAGGCCTCTTTTCATACTCCAGCTTTCTGATCGCCAGGTTTCCGTCGGCACTTGGATCCGAATAGGTTCCTGACGCATTCAGATCCAGCGAGAGGACTCCCTTTATGGCCCCCGCGGCACTCGAAGCGCTGATTGATGTAAGGCTTATTCCCGGGGAAGCGAGAGCAACAGCAAAAGAGTCATTCAGCGAAGCCCATCCGGAAATTTCGAGCTGTTCATCCGGAGCAACTGTAACTGAGGAGGAAATAATGTCTACCCGCCTGTTGGATAATCGTGCATCGAAATCAACATCGCTTATGCTCTGCCCAGCAGCCAAAAGATCGGATGCGGAAAGCCGCACGTGTCCCCGGGGATCGTCGATTCTTCCACGAATATCGGCATCGATAGCCACCCTGCCTTCAATCGAATTGAGAAAATCTCCCAAACGAAGTTCAGAGGAGAGAAGAGCCATATCGAATGTCATCTGCTCAACCGGAAGCGGAGTTCCGTTCCCGAGTATTCGGGCACGACCCGATGCGTTGAGTGTGGAGCTACCGTTATTGAGAGTGAACTTCCTTACGTTTGCGACACCCTCCTCGAGATTTGCAGCCAACGATACATTCCCGATTCTTATGCTGTCCAACTGGACAGCTTCAGCATCGAGATCGATTCCGGCCTGAGGATTTGAAATACTCCCATCCACACGCGCTGTCATTTCAGCCTTTCCTGAAATAGTCTCTACGCCTGCAAGGGCAAGCGTATTTGCGAGATCGGGCGCCGAGAGGGTCATACCGGCATTCACTCTCCCTGAGGAGATGCCGTAACTGCCATTCAGAGACAGCTGGGTTTCACCTAAAAATCCGTTCAGATAGTGTACCAGGGCAGTTCCCCTGTCCACTCCAACCGAACAGGTCAGGGATGCATTCACCGGTGCAGGTGAACTTTCCATCCTGAGCGATACTATCTCCCCTGAAGCCCTGAGTTGCGCCTGTACAGAGTCGGGAAGAACACCCCGGCCATTTAGTGAAAGTGATATACCCGCGGTGCCGCCCAATCCCGGAGTCAGACCTGCAAGAGGTATGCTGTTGCCCTGAACAGCAAGATCGTATCCTATTTTCTGTGTCGAAGATGGTGGAGAAAGAAGCCCCGCAGGGAAAAACTGCTGCATATCCACGCTGCCGGTGGTGATGAGCTGCCCCATATCTGCCGTAAAAAACAGAGGATCGAGATCAAGGATTCGGTTATCCAGAACTGCCTGCAGAAAGAGAGTGTCTATGGGATACCCGGACACTTTACCACCACCATAGGAAAGATCAAGATGGAGATTGGGATCCGCAGCCCTGCCTTTGACATTCAGATTGAGGACCGTCCTCCCGCTGAACTGCTCCCTTGTTCCTGCAATCAGGCCGATTTCAGAAAGAGCAAGATCAGCAGCGGCTGTCACATTCATAACAGGATCTCCAGACAAGGAATCTGCCGATCCCTTCAGAATCATATTTGAACTGCCGGCATTCAGTTCAACAATAACAGTATCCAGATTCATCTCATTCAGACGGGCGGCAAGAGAGAAATCCGTTACGGGCACAAGTTCACCTGAACGGGTCAGGGAAGCGGAATCGACCTGGAAATCCAACTCCGCTGAACGGGCAGTGAGGTCTCCGCGTGCTTTTGCAGAGAGGCCACTTGCTCTGATTACAAGGCTGTCGCTTCGGGAGGAAAAGAGAACACTTCCGTTTTGCAGACTGAAGCTGCGCAGCTCTACCGGGAAAGGTTGGGAAGTATCGGCTTGTTCAGTCTCGACTTTTTGGGTATCGGCCCGGGAAATCCCGAGGGCACTGAGCAGAGAAAGTTTTCCTGAAGAACCCATTTCCAACACTATTTCGGGGCTACCAAGCAGAGCATCTTCCACCAGGAGCTTTCCTCTCAAAAGAGCGATGCTCGATACATCCACCGTGAGCTTCTCAAAATCCGCAAGCCTGTTGCCGGTTGAATCATCCAGGGCCAAATCGAAAATCTCCACTCTGGTATCCAGAATGAACACCCTGAGCCGACCCAGAGAGAGAGTCCCGGGAATTTCCGCATTCACCCTTGAGATCACAAACTGGTGAACCGCGTTGACCTTAAGAGTGATCAGGATTGTGCCTGTGACTATCACAATAAGGGCAATCAGGACGAGCGCGGATATTTTGAATATTCGTTTCATGGCACTTTTGGAAACGATCACGAAATCAACAGTTCAAATCGTATAAACAGGCTTCAGAGCAAGGAAAGCAAAATACCTACCAAGCCGAATCTAGTTGAGGGTAAAAAGCAGCTGTCTTCCGGGGTATAACCAGCCAGAACTGTAGTAACGATCAACTCGGGAATAATTTAAATTTTCCGTGACCCGATGCGAAAAATGGTTGATTTCATTCTTCGGTACTTTTAAACTGCCCTCTATACTGCTGGGTGTCTCCACGGGAGTTGTATGGAAAAGATAAAAGTCCTACTTGATACTGACATTGGTTCCGATATCGATGATGCACTGGCCCTCAGCTACCTCCTGACCGAACCCCGCTGCGAACTGATGGGGGTTACTACCGTTACCGGCGAGCCTCACAAGCGCGCACAAATGGCTCATCACCTGTGCTCGGTGGCGGGAAAAGATGAAATTCCGGTATTCCCCGGCGCCGCTCTTCCCATGCACGGAAAGCAGCATCAGCCCTATGCCCCCCAGGCGGCGGCCCTGACCGACTGGGCCATGTCCAAAAAATTCCCGGAGGGGGAAGCGATCCATTTTATGAGAAAAACGATACGGCAGAACCCGGGAGAAATCGTGCTTCTGAGCATCGCACCTCTGACCAATATAGGACTGCTTTTTTCCCTCGATCCCGAAATCCCCCGCCTGCTAAAAGGCCTGGTGCTCATGTGCGGAGTTTTTCACTACCGGCTTCCTGAGCTTAAAAATTACCAGTATGAGTGGAACGCCATAGGTGACCCCTTCGCCACATCCATCGTATACAACACCGAAGTTGCTCTTCACCGGTCGATAGGTCTGGATGTCACGTTCATAGTAACTATGGATAAGATGGAGGCACAGAGCATGTTCACTCACAGGCTTCTGGAACCGGTACGCACTTTTTGCGAGCATTACAACGATTATCCCCACATCACCTTTCATGATCCCCTGGCTGCCATGTCCATTTTCCATGATGATATTCTGAAATACGAGAGAGGCAAGGTTCATCTGGAGCGGGGGGAGGACTGCTACGAGGGGATGACCCGCTGGACCGCGCAA
Source organism: Chitinispirillaceae bacterium (assembly GCA_046538945.1). Classification (GTDB taxonomy): domain Bacteria; phylum Fibrobacterota; class Chitinivibrionia; order Chitinivibrionales; family Chitinispirillaceae; genus JAEZKC01. Next base: position 12,276 of record JBKHHW010000084.1, read on the forward strand.
CATCCGGAAGGCTGCCCCCATGAGGTGGCATCGGAGGTGGACCGGGAGGCATTTTTCAGGAGGTATTTTTCTTCCTTTGCCTCGTAGGGCAATCGAGGCAGGAGGAGGAGAAGTCGGCATGAATAGACGGGCAGATATGTTCTTCTGCTTCTCCTTTAAAATCAGTGACTTAAATTACCCCGGAGGTGAAATATTGATACAGCACCTCCGGGGCATTGTTCTGAAACCGCAGCCTTAAGCACAATTTTACGCGCGTTTTCATCCGGAGAGCTTCTCTGCTTTGCGAACCGTTGCTACCTCCACTCTCTCCCTGCTCTGAAAGAACGATTCATACCAGCTCGGGGTTTTACAAACGTCCCTACCCGGAAATACTGTTTTTGTTACTGATACTCTGGTGGTATGAAACACCAGGAATGGTAACGTGAGGACGAGAAGTAGTAGACAGGGGGCACAGATATTCAGATGCTGGGAAAGCTGCATCAAAATAAAGATAAGCCTTTCAATATCAAAGGCTTACGCCCAGCTCCCCGGAGGTGACATAACACTAATTCACCTCCGGGGAGATCCAT
>JBKHHW010000262.1:0-3140 GCA_046538945.1 Chitinispirillaceae bacterium
GAAGATCTACCGTGATCTGAAAAATGCACTGGAAACAGCTAAGGAAGAGGGTAAATTTGAGGGTAGAGATGAAAGAAGTACAGAGATCGCAATGGAGATGATCAAAAATGGTGAAACGGATGAAAAGACAGCACTGTATACAGGGCTATCAGAGGATACCATCAAAAAGTTACGGAAAAGAATCTCCCTCTAAACATTTAACGTTTCGTATCCAATTAACCGCAGGGATCACTTTAAACGATGATGATTAAGCGATTTAAAACGGGGCGGGCCAGTCTGGAGCAACCGCTTGATTTCAGGACGGTTGGGTGCGGTCCGACCCCATAAGATGAAGACCCGGACTATAAAAATAAGGGCAGTTTTCAGCAAAAGTGCCTCGAACTGCCCCGAATCGCCGTTTTTTATGGGGTGGCTGAGGGGACTCGAACCCCCAACGTCTGGAACCACAATCCAGTGCTCTAACCGATTGAACTACAGCCACCGTAAATAATGCTCTAAAATAGCTAATCCGCTTTCAAATCGCAACTACTTTTCGAGCCTGATATCACCCCAGGTCCCCGGAATTTCCCTTTGAGCCGACCCGGGATAAGATACTGTCAGTTTTCCGGAGCCCTTCCCGGCATAAGCACTGAACCCGACATTTCTCTCCTCAAAAGGAATCACACCGATATCAGACCAACTTATCTTTATAACTTTCACCGAATCAGCCTTCAGAGCCGACAGACCTTCACCCCAGCCCATATCCGCATACTTTATTGTCTTTTCATCGAATGTCCGCTTGTAATGCACTCCATACACCGAATCAGATTCGGCATTGTACACCACAAACCGGTCAGCCCAGGACAGAAACGCATTCTTGCCACACTTGCCATCAAACGCAAACTGAACCTCAGAAACCCCCTTACCCTTGGCTACAGCAACAAAAAGGGCTTCCTTATTCCAACCGAAAGCACACTCCGCCCCCGCCAGCTCAAACTCCTTCTTCCCGGAAAGAGCTTCCTTCACCTGCTCCTCGGATATCCCCTCCTTGAGACGAACGGCCTTGGCAAGCCCTTCATCCTTCTTTTCATTCAGACTCACTATTCCCAAAGGTCCCAGAACACCCTCCAGCTCAGTTCCGGGGACATTCCATTTCACACTTATCAGATCCGATCCGCCCAGAGGCTCCCTTTTGACCCTTCCCAGAAAAAATTCTCCGCTGATATCATCCATTTTCACAGTTTTAGAAAATAGTGTGCTGATCCTTGACCTTGTATGACGCTGCACTCTGAATGTGATTTTGTTTCTGGGCAGCTTAGAGGTATCCGCCTGCACAGTCAGCATAATCGAATCACTACGCAGAGTCATCCACGGAGAAGGCGTACTAACAATGATATCCTGCGCACCAACAGCACTCAAAATGAAACCCAAGAATACTGCTACTTTAACGAAACCCTTTTTCCTCATCACTCAACCCTTTCATTGCACTGCACTTCTGGAAAAGCTGCTACCACTTGATTTTTAAATATACCATCCGGTAGCGGAGGACCAAAATACCTCTATGAATTTATAAGCTGATAGAAGTGCAGACCACCAACGACCCACATCCAGGGATCAGGAAAAAAGAACGCCTCCACCGCTCCGTATCACCTCTCCGTAAAACCGGGCAGAACTCTTCTCAATCCTCTCCCCCGTTTCGAAATCAACATACACCAACCCGAAACGGTGCTTGTAACCCCACTGCCATTCGAAATTATCCAGCAGACTCCAGTAGAAATAGCCTATATACGGAATACCCTCTTCAATAGCCCGGTGAACCTCTATAAGATGCTTGGCAATGAATTCTTCCCGCTGAGGATCCCTGACCTCTCCGTTTCTGGTTACCACCTCCGTGATCGCTACCCCGTTTTCGGTCACCACCAGAGGTTTTTTATACCTTTCGAAATAGAATTTACCGGCCCAGTAGAGAATATCCGGAACTATCGCCCAGTCATACGTATTCATCTGATGTCCCACAGGATGATCCACGATCTCAGCAGAACCATCCTGCGACGCTCTGACCGAAGTGGCCGTGTAGAGATTGGCTCCGAAAAAATCGAGCTCCTGACCGATTGTCTCCATGTCATCAGGCCCGATCAAAGGAGCATCTTTTCCGTAGCTTTCAAGCCCCTGCTCCGGATACCTGCCCAGAAACACAGGATCCATCCACCAGGCACTGTTCCAGAGCGAGGAGGAATCCACTTCGAATGTGGCCTTTCTGGCGGCTTCCACATCCCGGGGGTCACTTGTGACCGGACGCCTCAACCACCCCACCGGTGCATATCCAATCTGGGGACTGCTTTTGGCACCCGAACGGATCGCTTTGACCGCCCTACCATGTGCCAGCAGAAGATGATGCCCCGATTGCAGAGCCTCCCTTTTGCCAAGCGTAAGCCCGGGTGCATTCTTACCGTTGACCATGCCGTTCACAATTACCACCTGGGGCTCATTCAGAGTTATCCAACGATTAACCCTGTCCGAGTATCTCTCCACCACGCGCGATACATACTCCCCGAACCACTTCGGAGATTCAGGATTCTGCCAGCCACCTCTCAACTGAAGTGCCTGGGGGAGATTCCAGTGATACAGTGTAACCCAGGGAGTCACTCCCGTTTCCAACAGCCTGTCGAACAATCTGTCATAAAAATCAAAGCCCTTTTCGTTGGCAGAACCTACACCCTCAGGAAACAATCTCGCCCAGTTCAGCTCCATTCTGTAGGCATTGAGCCCGATGTTGCCCATGATGGCCACATCCTCCTCATACCTGTGATAGTGGTCACATGCCACATCTCCACTATGCCCCTGCCAGACGGTATCGGGTCTTTTGCAGTACACATCCCAGATTCCAAGGCCTTTTCCGTCCTCGTACGCTGCCCCCTCTATCTGATAGGAGGCAGTTGCAGCTCCCCAGGCAAAACTTTCAGGAAATTTCATTTGTAATCTCTTTCAGAATATTAAACGACAGTGTCATACAACAAGCTGTCAGAAAAATAGTGCCGGACAGAATCGCTACCCCGCCAGGGAAAGGTCATTCGCAAAGGAAGTCTTTTAAGTTACTCAGGGGTGTTCAGTACTGCCCCGGAGGTGACTCAGTATAATATCACAATTTCACCTCCGGGGAA
>JBKHHW010000263.1:0-3127 GCA_046538945.1 Chitinispirillaceae bacterium
AAAGGCAGATATGGTTAATAATGATTAGCTGTCGATAGCTCCGTTCAGCTCCCTCCTTTTCCTTATAGTTCTCACATTTTCAGGATCAGGCGCCGCACACTTAAGAAATATGCCATAATGCTCTCCCCCAACCCGTACTCTCTCTTCTTCTCATTTCCCGATTGCACCAAAAACGCTCAACAACTATATTTTTGCTTCTTTTTTGAGTCGGAAAACGGTTTTGGAATCAGATTATCCGCAAGGAGGACTCTACAGTGAATATTGTAGTCTGTATTAAACAGGTGCCCGGCACCACTCAGGTAAAAATCAACCCTGAAACCGGCACGCTCATACGTGACGGTGTGGAGGCGGTAGTTAATCCTTTTGATGAATACGCCATCGAGGAAGCTATCCGCATCAAGGAAAAAGTGGGCGGCACAATTAAGGTTGTAACCATGGGTCCTCCCCAGGCCGAGGCAGCCCTGCGTACTGCCATTTCCATGGGTGCCGATGAGGGTATTCTCGTCTCAGACAGAGCATTTGCCGGTTCGGACACCTGGGCCACTTCCTATACCCTCTCCAAAGGTATTCAGAAGCTGGGACAGGTGGACCTTATCATCTGCGGAAAGCAGGCCATAGACGGAGACACAGCCCAGGTTGGTCCCGGGGTAGCGGAAATGCTTGGCATTCCCTATGTGGCATGGGTAAGAAAGGTAGAAGAAATCACAGAAAACGCTATCAAAGTTGAGCGGCTCATGGAGGGTGGCTATGATGTAGTGGAAATGCCTCTGCCCGGCCTTATGACCGTGGTAAAAGAGATCAATACTCCCCGCATGGCTTCCCTTAAGGGGAAAATGAAAGCCAAAAAGGCCGTGATAGTGAATATGGGTGCCGCGGATATGGATGTCGACCCTGAACGCATCGGTCTCAAGGGAAGCCCCACTCAGGTGCTGCGTTCCTTTGTTCCTGAAAGAAAAAGCGGTGGAGAAAAGATCACCGGTGAAGTTCCGGAACTGGTCGAAAAAGCAGCATCAACAATTCTGAATCTCGGCGTAGTTAAATAAGGAGGGACGCACTCATGGGAATTAAAGTCAATTTGGAAAAATGCATAGGGTGCAGCCTCTGCGTGAGAGCATGCGCTCAGGATGCAATTACAATTGTGGATAAAAAAGCGATTATCGATACGGCAAAGTGTAATCTCTGTGCCGCATGTCTGGATGCCTGCAAGAAATACCAGGCGATCACCATCGAGAAAGAAACCAGTTCGAAAATCGATGTGCAAGACTTCAAGGGTGTGGCGGTGTTCATCGAACAGCACGAAGGTACTGTTGCCGGCGTATCATACGAAATGCTGGGCGAGGGCCGCAAGCTTGCCGATCAGCTTGGTGAAAACCTGGTTGCCGTGCTGCTGGGTTCAGAGATGGATCAAGTGGCCTCTGAACTGGTGAAGTACGGAGCCGACAAAGTGGTCTATTATGATTCTCCGGAGCTTAAAAACTTCAGAGACGACACCTACGCTCAGCTGGTCTGTGAATTCGTCGACAATGAGAAGCCATCCATTCTCCTGGCTGGAGCGACCGCGATCGGACGTTCGTTCGTTCCCAAGGTAGCCGCGCGGGTCTGGGGCGGACTGACTGCGGACTGCACCAAACTGGAAATTGACACCGAGCGCAAGCTGCTTCTGGGTACACGACCTGCATTCGGTGGTAACCTGATGGCTACCATTATTGCTCCTCACCACAGGCCTCAGATCGCCACCGTGCGTCACAAGGTTATGAAACCGGCAGTAAAAGATGAGAGCCGCAACGGAGAAGTTGTGGTTCACAAGGTGGAGAGCTCCAAGATAGTCGAACGCACCAAGATTATCGACATAGTGAAGGAAGTGGAATCCACAGTCAATATTACCGAAGCAGATATCATTGTATCCGGCGGTCGCGGGATGGGCAAGCCGGAGAATTTCGCTCTTATCAGAGAACTTGCCGAGGTACTGGGCGGAGCAGTCGGAGCGAGCCGTGCCGCTGTTGACAGCGGTTGGATCCCCTACTCTCATCAGGTGGGCCAGACCGGTAAAACTGTATGTCCCAAACTCTACATCGCATGCGGAATTTCCGGATCGGTTCAGCATATGGCCGGTATGCAATCATCCGACTTCATCATTGCCATCAACAAGGATCCCGATGCGGACATTTTCCAGATTGCAAACCTGGGAATAGTGGGCGATGCGCTTGAGGTGCTGCCCGAACTGACAAAAGCGTTTCAGGAAAAACTGGTAGGGGCTGTATGAAACTCTCCTTAGGTATACCCAAGGGAAGTCTTGAGCAATCCACTGTCGGCCTTTTCAACAAGGCCGGCATCCATATCAAGTGCAAGGAGCGTTCATACTATCCCTCCTGTGATGACCCGGAACTTGACCTGATTGTCATGCGTCCCCAGGAGATTCCCCGCTATGTGGAGCAGGGAATCATTGATGCCGGGATAACAGGACAGGATTGGGTTGCGGAGAACAACGCGGATGTGGAGGAAGTGACCCAACTGCGCTACAGCAAGTCATCGAGACAGAAGTGCCGCTGGGTACTTGCCGTTCCGGAGGAATCTCCTTTCCAGACCGCCGAGGATCTCAAGGGCAAGCGCATTGCAACTGAACTTGTCGCCACCACAAGACGGTTTTTTAATTCTAAAGGCGTAAAGGTGGATGTTGAATTCTCGTGGGGTGCTACGGAAGTCAAACCTCCCAGGCTTGTCGATGCGATTGTGGATATAACCGAAACCGGTTCTTCACTCCGTGCGAACCGTCTGCGTATCATCGACGTTCTCATGGAAACCTGCACAGTCATCATCGCCAACAAAAAAGCCTGGGCGGATGAGGAGAAGCGGGGGAAGCTTGAGAATCTGGAAATGCTTCTGCACGGAACGCTGGATGCTGAAAACTATGTGGGACTCAAGTGCAACTGCGAGCAGAAGGATCTGGAGCAGATTCTCAAAATCCTGCCCGCGCTTCACAACCCCACCGTTTCGCATTTATCGGACACCGGATGGTGCGCGGTTGAGACGATCCTTCCCTTTCAGCAGACCAAGCATGTGATTCCGCTGATCAAGAGGGCGGGGGCGTCGGGAATTGTGGAATATCCGGTGAGCAAGATTATAGCCT
>JBKHHW010000016.1:0-35656 GCA_046538945.1 Chitinispirillaceae bacterium
TTAGGGTTTAGGGTTTAGGGTTTAGGGTTTAGGGTTTAGGGTTTAGGGTTTAGGGCGATCGGATGCTTGATCGCATCCATCCGACCAATATATTTGTGTGTACGGCAGGCTTGCTACTGGAAAAAGCTGCCCGGGCCTGATCCATCCTGACCTGAGCAGCTTTCGTTGAAAGGAGTCTTTTTGGGGTAACGTTAAAAACGTTCAGGGTTCAGCGTTCAACGTTGTCTGTATCGTTGCATTTCATATGGTCGCTACTGCAGTATCTTTAGGTATTGCGGATATCAGATATTTCAGGTGTTCGTCAATATCCTTCGATCCGTCAAACGCCAGTCCCCACCTGTTTTCTATGAAGGAGACGTCGAAAAGAGCCGGATCCGCTCCCCAGCCCTTGTCCTCCACCTCGATATCACTGGAGGAACCGGTCATGTCTATCGCCTTTCTGCCTATTTCCTCCCAGGAAATGAATTCCGTTCCAAGCCCGTGCATCACCTGACGGTTTTCATCACTCTCCAGAAGGCAAAGGTAGATCTGTGCCAGATCCGCGGCACTGATAAACTGAGTGCCGTCGTGGCGGATCACCTTGAGCGGCTCGCCTTCCAGAGCGCTTCTCACCAGGTTGTGGAACCGACGGTCCGGCTGAGTCACTCCGCCTTCGAAAGCGGGATTGCCGAACGTGTAGCCGGGGCGGATTATGTTGCATTTCATGGAGATGCTGTGGCTGAAACCCAGAAGGTAGGCCTCCGAAGCAGCCTTGGTGGCGCCATAGAGATCAACCGGCCTGCAGACACTCTCCGGGGTCATGCTCTGGCGGATTTCGCCTACCGCGGCGGTGGATGATGTATAGATGAATTTCTTCACACCTGCCCGGGAGGCCCTTTCCAGAAGAAAAACAGTCACCGCGGTGTCATTCTGAAGCATTTCCTGGGGGGTGTCGCCCCACCCGAGTCCGATGTGAACGCATGCGTCCTGCCCCTTAAGGGCCTGCTCCATGTTGTCCCGCGCAGCAAAGCCCCCTTCCACCACTCTGGTGTTGTCCAGCTTGTAGAGAAGTGGCAGTTTCTCAGGATTGCGCACCAGCACGGTGAGCTCGTGTCCCTTTTCCAGAAGAGTCTTCACCACCCAGGAACCGATAAACCCGCTGCCGCCGGTCAGAAATACTTTCATTTTCATCTCCGTGTTTGTTTCCGAGAACAATATAGGTGACCGGTGGGGGTGGTCTGGGCGGATTTGAATGGAGCCGATTAAAGAACTGTTTTAATTGATAGAGCTTGAAACCGGAGGAATGCGGATTCCTGACTGTTGCGGGCTGCTTCGGAGGTGACACCGTGTTGAGTCAATGCTTCTTATCCGGGCAGCCGGGTGAAAGTTGTCGGTCCCCATGGTTAATCAAGCATCTGCTACCGGGCGCGGGTATAAGTGCTTCAATCTATCTATTACATCCGAGGTGAATAAGACCCTGTTTTTCAAAATGCTTCTTCCGGTCTCAATGCCTCACACTCTTCATCCCGTTTACCTTCACCATACACCTCAGCACCTCCGCAACGCTCCAGGCCTGAGCCACACACCCCCGGGGCACAAACGGACTGTCCGCATCGAAAATCTCATTTATGGACCCGATGCAGGCCTCGCTCAGGTGATGATCAAACCCCTGCAGAAGGCGCCTGGTTTCTTCGTGATCGTCGGGGTAGACTTTCATATAGGCATCCACAAACGGTCCGATCAGCCATCCCCAGATAGTGCCCTGGTGATAGGCCGCATCCCTCATGCGCAGATTGCCGAAGTATCTGGGTGCGTAGTTGGGACTTCCCGGCCTAAGCGACCGCAGACCCACCGGAGAGAGAAGGTGCTCTCTCACGCTGTCGACAACCGGCTTCCATTTCGCAGGATCCAGAACCGGGTAGGGAAGCGAAACTGCGAAAATCTGGTTAGGCCTGACAAGCTCCTTTTCCTCATCCGCTCCGTCAATCACATCGAAAAGGCACTCCCTGCTTTCATTCCAGAACTTGCGGTTGAATGATCTCTTTACTTTTTCGGCCAGTTCCCTGTAGTAGTTTGCCGCATCCTGCGTTTTCTCCTGAACGGCCCACTTTTCCATAAGACACAAGGCATTGTACCAGAGAGCATTGATCTCCACCGCTTTCCCCCGACGGGGTGTCACTACCCAATCGTCAACCTTGGCATCCATCCAGGTGAGCTGCAGACCTGGTGCACCCTGGTAGAGCAGTCCGTCCTCGGAATCCACGCCGATTCCGAAGCGGGTACCCTTGAGATGGTACTCTATGACATCCGCTAGCGTGTCATAGAGCTGTTCGAGTGTGGACTTGTCTTTTGTATAGTGAAGGTATCTGTCGAGGGCATGGAAAAACCACATGGTGGCATCCGCGGTGTTATAAAGTCCCTCCTGTTCGCCTTCCGGAAAGAGGTTGGGGATCAGTCCGTCGCGGATGTAATGAGAGAAGGTGCGCAGTATCCAACCTGCCTCCTCATACCTGCCGGTGACAAGCGTGAGCCCCTCGAGGCTTATCATGGTGTCGCGCCCCCAGTCGGTGAACCAGTGATATCCCGCTATGACAGACTTCACCTCATCGCCGGATGCATGCGTTCTCACCGCATCCGTCACCCTTCCCACGGGTGATATAATGAACTGATCCGCCGCCAATACCAGTTCAGCGGCCATTCCGCCGCGGGCATTGGGGACCGCTTCCTCCAGAAGCCTCCGGCGCCTCAGCATTTCCGTCTGCCGCGCCTCGTCTGCCGTAAGCGCAAGAACCGTTTCCCATTCTTCGGCGGAAGCGATGAGAGTCACACTGTCCCCCTGAGACAGCTGGGCGGACATGTGCCCCGGTATCCAGAACTGCCCCACCGAATCGTATCCCCTGTCAGCTTCCACCCGATGTATTACTTCCCTTACCACACCTCCGTCAAGACTCATGGATGACGGAACTCCCTCGGTAGTGAGTTTGAGTGAAGGGTACCTGGCGGGGGAGATGATTTCAAAACGGTTCTGCCGGGCCACCAGGGTGTAATCATCCGATATTCCGTTTTCGAAAGCGGAGTTATGGCCTCTGAACTGTATGTAGGGCCGCAGGTGAAGCTTGCAGACTCCTGAACCTTTTTTTAATGTATAGGTGATGTGAATCGTGTTCTGGAGATGCACCATGAGAAGGCGTTTCTCCAGAACCGTACCGTCGTCCATCTCATAAATCCATAGCGGCAGGCCGTCTTCCAGGCGGAATTCCGACAAATGCGGCGCGTGGGGGAGGTCGGGATCTTTGCGGGGATGATCCTCCGATCCCAGTCTGCACTTCTTGCCACTGTGAAGAATAAGCTCCTCGTCCATACGGCTGAGCATCGCCGTTCTGCCCTGCTCTTTTCCCAGCGCCGCCACCAGCAGCGCGTGATGTCTGCGGGTGAGTGCGCCGGCCACGGTTCCGCACGAGTATCCCCCCAGCCCGTTAGTCACCAGCCACTCCCGGCCGGTAAGCATCACACTGTCCTGTGAACCGTCTTCACTCCAGGGTACTCTTCTGAGTACGGGCTCCTTTGTCACGCGGCACTCTCCTTGACCAGGTCGGGTTTGGCTTCGGTATGTTCATTTGGTATCAGTCTGGCGATCCTGGGCTGCTCCAGGTCCGGATGACTCTTCATCAATACATATATGGTGTAGATCCCCAGCACCGTTCCCAGCGGAAGCAGCACCAGATTGAGACAACCGAGAATCAGAATGAGCATTTCAGACCATCTCCAGTTTCTTATAAGCCCGATTCCCCCCACAATCCCCGGCAGAGCGAATAACGAGAGCGCCATCGCCAGCACCACCATCAGCATGGTGGACAGGGAGGGGTAGTTAATTTCAGGGGCGAAAAGCGACCCCACTCCGTAAAGTACCAGAATGATCCCCGAAGCGGCAAAAATATAGAAAAGACTTGCGGCGATGTGAAGAGCTCCAAGCAGCAGAATGTCTTTGCGCATGATATACCTCGAAACTTTAACCGTAAAACTTACTATCCTAAAAGCTAATTCATGCAAACTGTCTGCCATGGAAAACTCTTCCGGACTATTCCCTAACCCCTGTTCTTCCGGTTGAGCAGGTACTCCACCGCCACTGGGGCCACAGAGTAGGCAAACGCTCCCAGCCTGGACTTCACTCCCATGTAGACGATCCGGGGCTCTTTGCGCGCTCCGTCCAGTATGCGCTCCGCCACGAACCGGGGAGTGCGCATCCGCCTCTTCAGGGAGGCACTGGCTTTACCTCCGGAATCGTTGCCCAGAGTGTTGCTGAAGAAATCGGTGTCGGTAAGTCCCGGGTAGACGGTGGTGACCCGTATGTTGTGCTTTCCCAATTCCACCCGTGCGGCTTCGCTCAGCGCATCCAGAGCGCATTTGCTCGCCCGGTAGGCCCCCGATCCCTTGGTGCAGGTTTTGGTGATCATGGATGATACGTTCATGATAAGTCCGCCACCGTTTTCCTTCATGACCGGGATCACCTGCTGCATGGTGAGAAGCGGTCCCAGTACGTTGAGCTCCATGACGGATCGGGCGTTTTCATCACTCACGCTTTCTATGGCCCCTGCGCACCCCACGCCTGCATTGTTGATCAGAATATCCACCCCGCCGAACTTTTCCCTGGCTCTTTTGACCAGGTTCTTCACCTGTTCCCTCTCTTTTACATCACAGGTCACGGCCAGAGAATTTTCCCCCAGCTGCTTCTGGATCATTTTCAGTTTCGATTCCGTTCTGGCCGCCAGTACCACTCTGGCTCCTTTTTCCGCAAACAACCAGGCGGCGCTTTCTCCTATCCCGCTGGTGGCTCCGGTGATGATAACAACAGAGTCTTTTATCTGCATAGAGTCCTCCTTTGGTCTGCCGGGATTAGGGGGAATGCAAATGTGGTGCCTTGATGGGTGAGGGGACTGGGAGGGGAGAGCGCAGTCCCTGGCGGTTTTGTCCAGGAGAAATATCCGGGCTAAACATGCTAACGGAGGTGACAGTCAGAATGCACCTTTCAAATCTTCTACCTTTTGTAACGTGAAGTGTAGCGTGGAGAGCTAATTCTTTTGCGTTCTTCCATTATATATAACCCCGCCCTGCTCCACATAGCTTTTCAAAACCTCAACCGCTTCCTCCCTGCACATATCGTTATATACTTTGATTCTCCGTTTTTCCAATTCCTCCACCCAATCCGTTCTCTTGGACCCCTCATCAAATCCGATGCTGCGGGCGTCTTCATCACGGGCGCCGCACACAAGAGAGCGCACTCCCGACCAGGGGACCGCGCCCAGGCACATGGCGCAGGGGGCGGTGGATGTGACCAGTTCGCATGAAGGCATATCGGGGCCACCCAGATCAAAGGTGGAAAGCCGGAACTGGGCCTGCATAATTGCCACCATTTCAGCGTGGGCAATGGACTGGTTGGTGGTGGTGACCATATTCACCCCCGGAGAAATGAGCCGCCCGTCTGAATCATCAAAAATGGCGGCGGCAAAGGGGCCTCCTGTTTTCTCAAACACATTCGTTTTCGCCAGCTCTATCACCAGCCTCATCCGCTCTTCCCGTTTTGGGAAATAGTCTGGTCTCTTTTTCAGAAATGGATCGATCCATTCCGGCAGTCTGAATTCCACAGCTTTACGGTACATAAACGCAATTATCTCCTTTGAGCATACTGGTTCACCTCGCGAAGCATGAGAGCGATGTCGTCTATCTGATAATGGGCATTGAGGCCGCTGGGGTTTGGGAGGAGCCATATGGTCGAAGCTGCCAGAGTCTCCTCCTGTCTGCCGATTTTTGCTTTGGGACGGCAGAATGCAAGCCTGTAGGCTTCCACTCCCAGGAATGCCACGACTGATGGTCTGAAGCGTGTCGTTTTTTCCTCCAGATCAACCGCCGCGGCCTGGAATTCCTCTCGTTTGAGATCCGATGCAGCTGCCGTGGCCCGGGCCACCAGATTGGTGATGCCGAATCCCAGCGGCAGCAGTTCCTCCTCTTCGAACGGGGAGAAGAGCCGGGGGGTTATTTCCGCCTTGTGCAGGGAGGGCCAGAATCGGTTTCCCGGTCTGGCGAAATGGTGTCCTACCGCGCCGGTGTAGAGGCTGGGGTTGATTCCGCAGAAAAGGATTTTGAGATCAGGGGCGATCACGTCGGGAACCGTTTTTCCCCAGGCGGCCTGGATCTGCTCGGGAGTGGGCTTGAAGGGCTTTTGCATGATTTAAAGATAAATGCTGCGGTCAGTCATGTATGGTACTGTTTGCTGATCAGCTTTTGATTGATGTGCACATTTCTGAAAAACATGGCCTTTAACTTTGGAGTCTTTTTTGCGGGTTGTTTGTTGAAACGTTCACCTTTGATTGATTCAATAGTTAAGTTGATCAAGCTGGGAGAGACTACGATGGAGCGTCAGAAATATCTCTTTCGACGTCAGTACATTTTGGGACCAGAGTATGCCTACTGGCTGGGGAACTGGAGTCATTACAGGCTGAAAAGAAATCTATACCTGACTGCTCACCCGGAACTTTCGGTGACCACAGTTTCACAGGAGGATGATTTCCTTGTTCTTCTGGGGTATATTCTTGATCCCTTTCACCCGGAGAAAAACGATCAGGAGATACTGGGGGATCTGTTTTCAAAAATTGTGAATCCGGATGATCTTTTCGCAATGCTTGATCACATGGGCGGGCGCTTTGTCCTCATCGGTCATATCGCCGGTGTTCTCAGAGTGCTGAATGATGCCGCCGGGTTCAGACAAGTTTTCTACCATACAGATCAAAGAAAGAGAATCTGGTGTGCGGGCCTGCCCTCTCTTATTGCAGAGCAGTGCGGTTTGGAGAAGGATCACTCTGTTTGTAATGAATTGGTCCGTTTGCCGCTTTTCAAAAATAACGAAAGCCACTGGTTTCCGGCCGGTTTTTCCTATTATCAGAATGTGTTTCATCTGCTCCCCAATCATTACCTGGATATGGGAAGTGGTAGTGTCAGGAGGTTTTGGCCACTTGAGGATATCGAGTCCCGTTCCAGCAGCGACACTGTAGAGTATGTGAGCAGAATCATGGAGGGGATGATGGAGAGTGCCGCAGCGCGGTTTGAACATCTGGCAATCGCAATCACATCGGGCATCGACAGTAGAATCATACTATCGGCAAGCCGGAAAATCTGTGATCGCCTGATCTTCTTCACATATACACATAACGAACTCTCCCCAAACGGTCCCGATATCGCTGTCCCTTCATCCATGCTTCCCCACTTCGGTCTGAAGCATACACCGGTTAAGGGGCAAGGCCATGAAGTCGACCCGACTTTCATGCAGTTGATCTACAGAAACATTCCCATGCCGAAAATGAACCAGGTGCGAAACGCCTATACCATGCACAACTACATTCAGAAAACCGGGCGGGAGTTTGTGGTTACAAACGGCACATGCGGTGAAATCACCCGTAATAATTATTTCATTCCCAAAGTATTGAAGCTTAACGGCCCACTGCTGGCCGCAATTGTCGGAATGAGAGGCAGTAGATTCGTCAGCAATGCCTTCTCAGAGTGGCTTGACGGAATAAAAGATATCGTCCGCAAACGCAGCAACAAGCTTGACCTTTTTTACTGGGAACAGACTGTGGGTAACTGGGCTGCCATGGCCTATAGTGAATACGACATATCCTTCGAAAGCTTCTCTCCTCAGAATTGCCGTTCTCTTCTGGCCGCCTCAATCGGAGTAAATCCCTGTTTGAGAAATCCTCCCAAACACAAGTACCAGGTTTCCCTCATAAAAGCGATGTGGCCGGAAGTCTTAAGGTGGGATATAAATCCTGTACCGAACAAAGTTGATTTATTGATACAGAGATGCAGGCGTACACCCGTTCATTCTTTTTACAAGACTATAAAACTGATGCCCTGTTCACAGACTGCTGTTTCCTTATCCAGAAGAATACAATTCACAGATCTGCTGATACGGAGAAGACAGGATACCATGGGGGAAGTTAGATCAGCAAATAAAACAGCATTGAAAAAGGGAGCGGCCAAAAAGAAGAAAGTCAATTGTCATTGAGTATGTTCTTCACGAAATTTTTCCATTGCTTCTTGAACCGCCGGGCGTTTTTCCACTTTTAGAACATTGAACCATCCCGGCTTGCGGACTAAGTAATCACCCCGTATCGCAGTTAATAACGGGGAACGGTTTTTGACATACCTTTCGATCCGTTCGCCCTCCTTGGTTTCCAGAGTGATCCTGTAATACCCTCTGCGCAGAAAGACGTGCTTTTTTTCTACCAGGAAGCCTTCGAAGCCCTGGCTCGGCTGAATCCTGGTCAGATAAAAATCATAGCCGAACCAAAGAAGTATCGGGACTGCCACAATCAGCGCAAGCCGCCCCTTGAAAGAAACCTTCCCACTTCTGTAGCTGAAGTTCTGCATGTTTCCAAGATATATAAAGTGTCAGATAATAACAAAATATTATGAACAATCAGAGTCGCTGCAATTAGGATTATCCCATGCCGGCTCTCAACGCACCCGAACAAAAACACGATCCTCTGGTGCACATCTATTATTTTATGTAGCTTTAATAGAGGGGCTGTCGCTGGAAAAGTCAGTTTTCCCACCCTGGGCAGTATTCCGGAAGTACTATCCTCGCAATTTCAAGGAGTTCTCATTAGAATGGATTTCAAGACGATCGATCGTGCCGCCGATAACATCCGTATCCTTTCCGCGGCCATGGTGGAACGCGCTAAATCGGGACATCCCGGTGGTGCAATGGGAGGTGCCGATTTCATAAACATCCTCTACAGCGAATTTCTCAATTGGGACCCCGATGACATGGAATGGCCCAATCGGGACCGTTTCTATCTGGATCCGGGTCACATGTCGCCCATGCTCTATTCGGTTCTCACACTGAGCGGTGTTTATTCAATTGATGACATAAAGGACTTCAGGCAGTGGGGAAGTTGTACTCCGGGGCATCCCGAACGCGATGTGAAGCGGGGAATTGAAAATACATCCGGACCTCTGGGCCAGGGACATGCCATGGGGCTGGGTGCTGCGATCGCGGAACGGTTTCTGGCTGCGCGTTTCGGTGAGTGGACCTCCCACAAGACATACGCCTATGTGTCTGACGGAGGAATCCAGGAAGAGATTTCCCAGGGTGTGGGACGGCTTGCAGGACATCTGGGCTTGAGCAATTTCGTCATGTTTTTCGATTCAAACGATATTCAGCTTTCAAGCTCAACCGATGAGGTCACAAGCGAGAATACCGCTGCGAAGTACGAAGCCTGGGGCTGGAATGTACTGACGATTGACGGCAATGACCAGCATCAGATACGGGATGCTCTCAAAAATGCCCGGGCCCAGACTGAAAAACCTACCCTGATTATCGGAAAGACGATCATGGGCAAGGGGGCGCGGGATGAAAAGGGACAGTCTTTTGAATGCCAGATTTCCACTCACGGTATGCCGCTTTCCAGCGCAGGGGCATCCATTGAGGAAACAATAAAGAATTTGGGCGGTGATCCGGCTGACCCGTTCAGAATTTTCCCCGAAGTTACCGCCTTATATTCTGAAGTTCTGGACAGAAAAAGAGAGTATGCCCGTAGCAGAAAAGCCCAGCAGGCCCAATGGGAAAAGGAAAACCCTGAACTGGCCAAGAAATTTGCCTCCTATATGAACGGTGAGCTACCCGAAATCGACTGGGAGTCGATACAGCAGAAATTAAATGTGCCCAGCCGGGCGGCTTCGGGAGTGGTGCTCGGTGAGTTCGGAAAAAAGATCGGGAATATGATTGTTTCTTCTGCCGATCTTTCCAACAGTGATAAAACAGACGGTTTCCTTAAGCATACAAAGGTCCTCAAAAAAGGCGATTTCTCCGGGGCATTTCTTCAGTCCGGAGTTGCTGAACTGACCATGGCCGCTGTGATGAACGGGATTTCCTCCCACGGAGGAGTTTTTGCCGTTTGCGGAACCTTTTTCGCATTCTCCGATTACATGAAACCTGCCGTGCGCATGGCGGCTCTGATGGAGCTTCCGGTGAAGTATGTCTGGACTCATGATGCGTTCCGGGTCGGCGAGGACGGACCCACTCATCAGCCCATCGAGCAGGAGCTGCAGGTAAGGCTGCTTGAAAAAATGGACAATCTCCACGGAAGGCGCAGCATGCTTGTGCTTCGTCCCGCGGATGCGGTGGAGACTACAGTAGCATGGAAGCTGGCTTACGAGAATGTAAACGGACCCAGCGCGCTTCTGCTGAGCCGTCAGAACATTGCAGATGTTCCTGCCAGGACCGGTTCCACACGCTACAAGGACGCGCTCAACGCCTCCAGAGGAGCGTATGTCGTGTATGATTGTGAAGGGACTCCTGATCTGGTTCTTGTGGCCAACGGTTCTGAGGTGATCACCTGTGTTGAAGGGGCTCAGATTCTGAGCAAAGAGCGCCGACTTGCTGTCAGGGTGGTGAGTGCACCCTCTGAAGGCCTTTTCAGGGAACAGAGCGATGATTACAAAGAATCACTTCTTCCTTTCGGTGTACCGGCTATGGGTTTGACTGCCGGGCTTCCTCTGAATCTTCAGGGTATGGTAGGGCCTATGGGCAAGGTGATCGGCATGGAAAGGTTCGGGGCATCCGCACCTTTTAAAGTGTTGGATGAAAAATTCGGGTACACAGCAAACAATGTGGTCAGGCAGGCCGAAATATATCTTAAGGAGCATGCGTCTTTGATGAGTCGCGTGGCTACGGTTTGCGAAAATGAGGAAAAACTGGCAGATTAAGGGTTTTTCGAGCGTTTCCTCTTGTGCGGGTCCGGTTTTTCACCTACCAGGGGGCTTATTATGAGGATCGGAGTCGTCAGTGATACTCACCGCAACTGCGAGTATCTTGAAAAAGCAGTCGATCTTCTGGTCAGCAGACAGAAGATCGCATCTTTGTACCATCTTGGCGATGATTACAATGATGTAAAAGGGCTCGGAGAACATTATCTGGAAATAGTTCAGGTTCCGGGTATCTACGAAGAAGGCTACAAAAACAAAACCCTTCCCGCCACGGTCATCGAGAATATCCAGGGAGTGCAGATTCTGCTTGTACACAGCCTGGAAAAGGATCTGGATGATGATGATCTGGTGAATTCTGATATCATTCTCTATGGTCATACCCACAAGCGTGAACTCCGCCTGGATGGGGGGAAACTGTTCATGAATCCCGGACATCTCAAAGGGCAACTAGACAAAAACATGCCTCCCTCCTTCGGGTTGCTTACCATTATGAACCGTCAGGTTACAGCCGCGATTTATGATATGGAAATGAATGAAATCAGCACTATGGAGCTGTTGCGGTCAGAAAGCGGTCTTTACAAGTCCGGTTGAGGCTGAATGGTTTCAGCCCAGTATCGAAGAGGCTATTGAGAAGTAGATTATTACTCCCACGATATCCGTAACGCTGGTGACCAGGGGAGCGCTGGCCGTTGCCGGGTCCCGTCCCAGCTTGCGCAGAATGAACGGCAGGCACATGCCGATGAGACTGCCTGTCAGCACGATAAGAAACATGGAAAGTGCTATTGTGATCGCCATCTGATAGCCGCCTCTGAACATTCCTACTGCGGCGGCTGCAATCCCCATTGCTCCTCCCAGAGTGGTGCCGACAAGAATTTCCTTTAGAAGCATGCGGCCCCAGTCACTCATCTGCACATCTCCTGTCGCAAGCGCTCTGACCATAAGCAGTGCTGATTGTGCTCCGGCATTACCTCCGCCTGCAATGAGAAGCGGCAGGAAGAAAACCAGTGCCACGGTACTGGCGATGACATCCTCAAAATAGGCGATTCCTGCGCCCGAGAATATGTTCACGAAAATCAGCAGCACGAGCCAGAAGACCCTGCGTCGGTACAACAGCCCGACCGGAGCTTCCCGCAGATTCTCGATAGGGTCCTCGTCAGTCTCGAAGCTCAAACCTCCGATTCTCTGAAAGTCCTCTGTTGCCTGTATGTCCGCGGCATCCATAAGGTCGTCAATGGTCACTATTCCGAGAAGTTTGCCCATGGTATCGACAACGGGAAGAGCAAGGTAGTTGTACTTTTTGATCATGTCAACCGCTTCTTCCAGATCACTCATGGCCGAGATGGCTATGAAGTTATAGTCCATGACAGTGCGGACCTCCTGGTCGGGGGATGCCAGAATCAGATGTCTGAGTGCGACTTCATCCACCAGCTTGCCGGTTTGGTCAGTAACGTATACAACGTTGATGGTTTCACTGTCCCGTCCGTATCTTCTGATATGGTCAAGTGCTCTTTCGATCGTCCAGTCTTCTTTGATGTAGACGATATTGGGGGTCATTACCCTTCCCACGCTGTCTTCCGGATATCCCAGAAGGATTCTGGTTTCCTTGAGGTCCTGGGGACTGAGCAGATTCAGCAGTTTGCGGGTGATCTCCGCGGGCATCTCCTCCATCAGTGCCGTTCTGTCATCCGGGTCCAGATTCGCCAGGAGATGACGAAGCTCGTGGTTGGTCATGTCCTCCACCAGCTCGTCCTGCACAGTGGGGCTAAGTTCGGAGAAGACATCCGCTGCGAAGCGTCGGGGGAGAAACCGGAGAAGAAGAACACGCTGGGGCTCTTTGAGCGTCGCGATGAGGTCCGCAACCTCCGGAGGGGGCCAGGTGGAGAGGTTTTTGCGCAGTTCAGCCCATTGACGGTCGTTGATGAGCTGCATGATATCTGCTATGACCTGTTCTTGGTACATCCACTCCCCAATAGTCTTGTTTTTATGGCTAAACCGCACAGATAATATAGTACAAGCCCCCGGCGCTTCCGAAAAAACCAGTTTCTTTTGCTTTCGGAAACCTCTTTTCAGTGCAGCGGAGACTATCTTATTTACTGATGTCCGTACAGAAAAGGCCTGCTGGTATCCGGCCTGGAGGCGCTTCACCAGTCGGTTATGGTCACTTCACCGTATTGTCCCAGCATGATATTGTCCGGGTTGAGATCCAGATGGATGACGCTCTTGTCATTTCTGCAACAATAAATGGAATCCTGATCTGATTTCACTCGTGTCACAAAAAAAAACGGTTCCGGGAAAAAATGTCAATCCGCAGTGCCTGTCTCTGCGATGTTGTTTTTCGGGAGTGGCAGAAAGCCGGTGTGACAGCGTAGAAACGATTCGATTTCGGCTCTGTATTCATCGATACTCGAACATCGTAGTATTCTTTCCGTGAGCCGACCCGATGCATCGAGTCCGGTTCCCAGAAATCCCCACAGTTCTTTCATTTTGCCCAGGACATTTCTTTCTCCGGGCAGGTGCCTGCAGTTGACCTCAAGCAGATCCGATAGGAATAGATTTGCTTTCTCAGCCGAAAATCTGTTTTCCGCCCCTCTGATTATGGGTAGAAGGTAGGGATATCTGATTAATCCCCGTCCGATCATCCATTTTCTGATCCGGGGAAATCTGTTTGACAAATATAGCAGATCAGACTTCGACTGAATATCACCGTTGTAGACTACTTCATGTGTACACTGGTAATAGCAGGTTTCAAACGTGTCCAGATCCACGGATCCGTCATACATCTGATTGCCAGTTCGGGGATGTATGATCACTTCTCTGAGGGGGAAATCATTGAATACAGGAATCAGTTTTTCCAGATCGCCTTTCTGCTCCAGGCCTAAGCGGACCTTTACTGAAAGAGAAAGGGGCATTGATGGTACTGTTTTTTCGAGAAATGCCCTGATTTCATCTTTGTGCGGCAGTAAACCGCTTCCTCTTCTCTTGCGGGTTATGAGAGGGGAGGGGCACCCCAGATTCCAGTTCACCTTTTCGAACCCCTGCTGGGAAAACCTTTTGCAGAGAAGAAGAAAGCCTTCGGTATCATTTCCTATGATCTGTGGAATGAGGCGCTTTAAATCGTTTTCTTCAGGAAGAGTATCTTTAAGATGACGGAGCCGAACACTGTTGCCCTTCACGGTTGAAATGAACGGGGCTACTATGTAGTCAAAACAGCCGAAATGACGTTCGTAGACAGAACGGAAAAACCGGTCGGTTATACCTCTGAGCGGAGCCAGATACAGAATGGGCGGGGTATTCATGTGAGATATCTTCAGTAGTGGAACTTTATCCCCAGTTCAAGGAGCTGATCTTTGCTGTAGATAGGCTTTTCACTTGGAAATTCATAGTTGTAATTCATGAAAAACGAGATGCCGTGTTTATAGCGGTAAAGGTCTGCTTTCAGAGACAGTTTGCCGGACCAGTAGCAGGTCCCTGCGGTATCGGAAAAGAGCTGGAGTTCATGGCCGGCATTGAAAATCCAGGATTCTGTTCTGTAAAAGGCGTAATCTGTCTCCACCCGGGAAACTGTTCTCCAGTTGTGCCCTCCCGAAAGAATTTTCGGGTTAACTGATCCGAAGAACTCCGTGATGAAGTAACCGAAATAAGCATTCCAGGTGAACCGGTCTGGGTAGCCCCATGTACCGTTCTCTTCGAGTCTTCGGATGAAGAATCGCCGCCGGTAGTTTTCCGAAGCAGCACTTACAAACAGCTGATTCCAGTAAGGTGTACTTCTGGTATTCCTGTCCACTTCATGAAAGCAGCGGTGATCAAGCCCCAGCTGGTAGTGAAATCCTTTATGGCGTATTTCGAAAAAGGGACTGAGAGCGTAATGAACATCTCGGGGGTCAAACACAATATCCTTGTGCTGTTTCCCCATCCCTAGGTTGTTCAGGTAAAACCCTCCAAGAAAGAACTTGTCTGCATAGGACACGAACATGGCTTCAAATCGCGTCGTACCCTCCAGAAGATAGGCTTTTTCGAACTGTTCGTTTTTATGGTTGGCAAACCATCTCGCGTCCTGCTCAAAGTAGTATTCGGGTAATACGTTGATGTTTTTGAGAACGCTGTTTTCTTTCTGAGTTTCGGAAAATGATGCTGAGGCGCAAAACAATATAATGAGAAAAGAAAATGTAGACTTTCCGATAAAAAAATATTTGGTCTGAATCATCACTGTCCATTCGAAATAAGTTAATCTGTTGCTATAAATATGGCATCGCTGCAATGGTTATTTCAATTACCTTCATCCGAACAGATCCTGCTGGCCCGAGATTATCCGTTCGAAACTAGTTCCTGTCCACTCGAGAATGGAATCGGCAATGGGCCTCAGCTGGCATTCCTGATAGTGGTCGTAATCAAGCGGAGCCGAAATTCTTCCCAAAGGCTGCGGACCCTCTTTGGTGATGCAGTATCTGATCACACTTGCCCGGGAGTCAAGAAGCTTGGCTGCCTGCACGTGCGGCGGTATGTTACTCGTGTATTCGTCAACGTTTTTTCGGAGCCGCTTTCTGTAGACCAGTTTGGAATCAAGGCGACCGCCTTTAAGGAGTTCCACTGTATGGGCCACATAGTCATCCAGCTGCTTGCCCGCAAAGAACCGCAGAAACAGTTCGCGCTGAAATTCCTTCGCCAGTTCCGTCCAGTCGCTGCGCGCTGATTCCATCCCCTTGAACACAAGTTGCATAGCGCCGCTCTCGTCATAAACCGATCCGCAGTAATGCTTCTTGCTCCCCTGATTGGGCCCGCCGTTTCTCAGTGAGGGCACGAAGAAGTGACGGAAGTGGTTCTCATATTGAAGTTCCAGTTTGGAAGATGCCGAAAAAGAGCGTTTCAGGTGTTCTTTGAGCCATTCTGTGACCTGTTTTGAAATAGTAGAGCCTATCTGACCGGGCTTTTGATTCATGTCTGGTCCCAGGTGCACGAAAAGAGAGTCTGTATCACCGTAGATCACCTTCTTGCCGCTGAATTTCTCGATCTGCTCGATAGAGGTCTTGAGTATATAGCGGCCGGTCATGGTGATTGTGGACGCGATCTCCTGGGAAAAAAATCTGCAGCCGGTCGAACCCAGAACTCCATAGAAACTGTTCATCAGAATCTTTATGGCCTGGGAAAGGTAGGGGTT
The DNA here is from genome assembly GCA_046538945.1 of Chitinispirillaceae bacterium. Taxonomy (GTDB): domain Bacteria; phylum Fibrobacterota; class Chitinivibrionia; order Chitinivibrionales; family Chitinispirillaceae; genus JAEZKC01. The sequence goes on from JBKHHW010000016.1 coordinate 15,896, forward strand.
GTTTTCCTTTTTGGCCCTGGCGCGTGCTTCCATGAGTTCGCTTATCACTTCGGGGAGAATATGGTTGTGACGGGAAAAGGTCGTGCCGGTCGGATTTGTGATCTGTTCATCCTCTTTTATCCTGAATCCCAGCGGATCGATCAGAAAAGTCATGATAATCGACGGATAGAGACTTTTGAAGTCGAAAACAAGAACGTTTTCGTAAAGTCCCGGTTGTGGTTCCACTACAAAGCCTCCGGGCAGCGGCCCTTCCGGAGGGCTGATGTCCAGAATGTCGGATGCCACATAACCTGCTCTGTGGAGTCGGGGAAGGTAGAGATAGTCGATAGCTGCCACACTGCCGCCAGTGCGTTCAAGGGACTGTCCTGAGCGCTTGGAACGTTCGATCGCGTTCTGGAGAAGACCTGTTTTGGCAAAAATGTCCAGAGTGAGTTGAGCATCAGTCAGATTGTAGTTGGCTAGTGCTAATTTGTCGTTCTGGAACAGGTGATCAATCCGCGCGATCTTTTCTTTGCCGCTCTGCTGGATCGTTTTGTGTCTTCCCAGGATTTTGGCTGCCACGTGGTCAAGTGAGTATTCTTCAAAGGAATGATGATATGCCCTGAGCATGGTGGGAACATCGATGACAACTCTGCCGGGAATACGGGCGCTCCAGTTGCCGGTGTTCTGACTCTGCACAAGCCGGCTTCCCCGATCTCGTCCGATATCAAAAGGGACTCCCAACGAATGGCAGCGTTTCATGATCACCCTGAGGTCGAATTCGATCACATTCCAGCCAATGAGAACGTCAGGATCACTCTTCTTCAGGTAGGAGATGAATCTGGTAAGCAGATCCCGCTCGTTTCTGCAGAAATGGATATTGTCCCTGTCGGCCAGATCACCCCGGATGAAGACCGCTGATCCGGTTCCCACTGAGGCGATGCTGTAGATTTCTCCTGTTGAAACGCAGGTCTCTATATCGAATGATTCTGTTTTCAGGACCGGATTCAGGGGACATCCTCTCAGATGTGGATTTCTGTAGCAGATTACTTGCCCGGACTGGGACTGCTGTCCTGAGACTCTCATACCCCCGGTTACCATTCTTTCCATAAGGTAGCGCTCGAGCGGGTGAATATCCGATTCGAAAACCGTATGCCCCTGGGTGCGTAGGTGCCGGGCCGTCCTCTGCATTTCGGAATGATTGGAAAAATAGAGGCAGTCGACAGGTTCTTTGTGTAAGCTTGTAAGAGGAAGCTGCTTTCTTTCCTGTGCGGAGCGGGTCTCCTTGGAACTGAGGGAGCGTTTGCAGAAAAAAAGCGGCCTGAAGTCATTCACCACGATTTTAACCGGTATGCCGCTTCTGGTGACTGCCCAGATGGTGATTTCGAATCCGTTTTCGCCATCCCGGCTCTGAGTGGTCAGCAGGAAGCAGTCAGTGGAAGTTCTCGTTTTAGGCGCACTCATTGCTACTCTGTTTTCTGTTCATGCACGATTTTGATGTTATTCAGGTGAATATTCAGCTTTTTCCGGTTTAAAAATACATCAGAACAGGGCTTGTTTTCCGGCCCCGGCAAAAAAAATGGCGTTGAAGGCAAGGATTAAATCATTTTATAAGTAATTAACTGGAGTAGGCTTAGTAATCACTTTCAGGCAGAAGGAGGTTATGAGGTGGAGAACAACAATATGTGGGAGAAGGTCAAGAAGTCTCTGAAGGACGGCGCAACCATGTCCATGGAGAAAATCGAGGAGTATACCAAGATCGGTAAGCTCAAGGTCGAGGAGATGTCCGCTAAGCGCAAAATCGAGCGCAACTTCATGGATATCGGTGAACGGCTCTATGATCTGGTTGAGGGGGGGAAGGATATGGCCGTTGCTGATGATCTGGCGATCAAGAAAGCGGTGGAGAATGTGAACACCCTAAAGGCTGAGATTGCGGAAATAGAGCGCAAGATCAAGGACGTCAATGAAGCTGCTAAGAAGCACAAGGCTGAAGAGGAAGAAGAGAGCGAAATCAGCGGTATTTAAGAGTTAATGAAGAAAAGAACAATTCTCATAGTACCACCGCGGGGCATGCGGATAAAGGCATTTCATGTCCGCTTCTCTGTGGTGGTACTTGTTATTTCCGTAGTACTGATCGGGTTTGTGGGATATCTTATCCCATTCAACAGTTTCACTATCAATGTTCAGGAGCAGAATCAGAAAAAGAACCTGGCTGAACAGAATAAGCAGCTGCTCCAGAATATCGTCGCCACACTCAGGCTTCTCAACAGCCTGCAGGAGCAGGTCGATCGTCTTGAGGTGAAACAGAAGAATATAAAGGAGCTCGCCGGGTTGCCCGAAGATGCACCTGCCGTTTCAAAACAGAAGGAAATCGATCCTGTTGAAATGGGACCTTCCGCGCTTCTTCTTTACATTACCGAGCGGGAAAAGTTCATCACCGGATTCACTTCCGCATTGAACGAGAAGGAAAACCTTTTCAATACCGTTCCCGTCTGCAGGCCTGTTCCTGCCGGCAAAACGATCGTTTCAAAACGTTTCGGACCTGCTCGCGACCCTTTTACCGGAAAAAAGAAGATGCATTACGGGGTGGATTTCGCCGGCGAGAACGGGATACCGGTCTTTGCAGCTGCTTCCGGCACTGTTTCTCTGGTGGAAAATGATCCTGTTTGGGGAAAAAGAATTGCCATCAAACATGGCAAAGGGTTCAAAACGGTATACGCTCATCTGGGTTCAACGAAGGTTCGCAGGGGTGGAAGTGTAAAAAAAGGTGATGTGATCGGGACAATCGGTTTGTCCGGTCTTACTACCGGCCCTCACGTGCATTATGAAGTATGGCACAAAGACAGGGCGGTGAATCCGGAGGAGTACTTTTTCCCCCAAACCGTGCTTGCCGCTACCGCTGGAGAATCAGCGTATAAGAATTAGTGCTAACGTCCCCGCTACCGCAACTCCTGCCGCCGCGGCGGCTATCATCCACGGCTGCAGTTTGACTTTCTTTATTACCGACTCGGTGTGAGAACCTGATTCGGGCGGAACCCAGGCGGGAATCGAGGTGGGGTTTTGCACGAATCTGGTAAGTACATCCTGTGGGGCAAGATCAGAGATGTGCCGCAGTACCGCGTAGACATCATAACCGAATTCGGCTGCGCTGTTGTACCGGTCCTGGGGACTGAGGGCCATGGATTTTTCAACCAGCCGAACGAGCGGTTCCGGAAGATCGATGTTGTGACTGCTCAGGGGACGGAAATGCCCTGCAGTCTTCTTCTGAACCAGTTCCGACAGGGTTTTTTGAGGAAAAGCCCGGGAGCCTGTGATCATTTCATACAGAACGGTTCCCAGAGAGAATATGTCGCTTCGGTGATCCAGTGGTTGTCCGTTGAGTTGTTCGGGGCTCAGATAGACCAGGGTGCCCATGATTTTGGAACCGACGGTATGAAGACTCACTTCGCTCGGTCTGGCTATCCCGAAATCCATAAGCTTGATGATACCGTCTTTCGAGAGCACGATGTTGTCCGGTTTGATGTCCCTGTGAATGAGTCCCCGATAGATTTTGCCGTACAGCGTGTAATCTTTCACATGAGCGTAGTGGAGTGCCTGGCAGACAAAGTATGCAGTCGAAAGTGCAACGGCCAGAGGCATTTTGCTGTGCTGATTGATGGCCTGCTTTATTGAAATCCCGTCGATGAATTCAAGCTCCAGGTAGGGGACTAGTTCATCCATATACCCGATATTGTGAATCTCGACGATGTTCGGATGATGAATATCTGCCAGAATCTTGGCTTCGGTGAAAAAACGCTCTCTTGAATCCTTGTTGTTGCCTTTTTTGAGGATTTTGACCGCACGGATCACCTCTAGTTCCTCATGCCAGGCTTTGTATACATTTGCACTGCCGCCTTCACCTACCAGGGTTTGGATAATGTTGGGGCCGACCCTATCCCCTGAGACCGGCATGGGTAGGTTCTGTTTGTAGGGATTGCCCATGCTCGTCTCGCTGGGCATCTGGTATCTGTTAGATGACGGGTTGTTTTGAAAGCTGTTCATTAGGTTACCTTTTTCTAGGGGAAACAGCTATTTTCTAAAATATACTTTCTGTAGTTATATTCTGCAGTAATCAAAAAATATTGATTAGTATCAGTATATGAAAATATTGCTTCTCAGATTATCGTCCATGGGAGACGTCATTTTGGTGTCTCCGGTTTTATATCTTAAAACCGCGTACCCCGAGTCGTCAATAACATTCCTAACCTCAAGTAGCTATTCGTCTCTGTTTAGAAAAGATCCGCGGGTATCTCTCCCATTCAGAAAAAGAATCTATGCTTTTAGAGTAATGTGGCTTGACACTCTTCCCTTCCAGCCATCATTTTTATAGTTTGCCTCCAGGGGATTTATGGTAAAAACTGCAGCAATCATACTTTTTTTTTGCATCTGGGTCGGAGCTGTCCCTCCAACAGAGGAACAGTTTGTGGATTTTTTGGCGGGGGTGATGATGATCCGGTCAAATCCGCAGCTCAGCAACGAGCAAATCGCCAGCAAGTACCGGGAACTGGAGTCGGTCTGCGGTGTTGATGGCAGAGAGGCAATGGAGTATCTTAAGGGCTACAGAAACCAGCCCGAGCAGTGGAAAGAAGTAAATGCGAAAGTTATGGATGTAATCTTTAAAAATAAAAGCGAAACCATAAACCAGGAGAAGTAATGGGCGGATCACTGAAGGAGTTTACTGACCAGAATTTTTCAGACGAAGTGCTTTCAAACAGTCAGCCGGTTGTGGTGGATTTCTGGGCTGAGTGGTGCGGTCCCTGCAAGATGCTCACACCCATAATCGACGAACTTTCTGCCGAATATGAAGGAAAAGTTGTGATCGGTAAACTGGATATCGACACTAATCCCCAGACCGCCGCGAAGTATGGTATCAACAGTATCCCCTCACTTCTGTTTTTCAAAGATGGCAACGTGGTGGATCAGCATACAGGACTTCTGGCAAAGGGACCGCTTAAGGCTAAGATCGACCGGGCCTTCCAGTAAAGAGATATTAATGAAAATTCTCACTTTAAATCCTCCCTTTCTGCCCAAGTTCTCCCGCGAGTCGAGATCGCCGGCTGTAGCTAAGAGCGGAACACTCTATTATCCGATGTGGCTTGCATACGCTACAGGTTATCTGGAAAAAGCGGGAAATGAGGTTCTGCTTATCGATGCTCCGGCCGCGGACCTTTCTCTGGAGCAGGTGATTGAAGCTGCAGGGGAGTTTAAGCCTGCCATGGTGGTTCTGGACACTTCAACCCCTTCCATCTACAGTGATGTGGAAACTGGTGCGGCGCTTAAGGACGCTTTTCCCGGTGTGTTCGTGGTTCTGGTAGGTGTGCACGTGTCCGCTCTGCCGCTCGAGACACTGGAATTGTCGCCTGAAATCGACGCGGTTGCTTTCGGTGAGTACGATGAGACACTGGTGGATTTGGCTCAGAAGCTTTCCTCCGGCAAACGGGATGAAGAGATTCTCGGCACTGTGCCCGGGCTTGCTTTCAGGAAAAGCGACGGATCATTAAAGCGCAATGACCCCAGGCCTTTTATGGAAAATTTGGATGACATTCCGTTTGTTTCCCAAGTATACCGCAAATTTCTGAACGTGCAGCCGTATTTCTACGGTCACAGCCGTCACCCCATAGTGGTGATGGTGACTGGGAGAGGGTGTCCGTTTCACTGCACGTATTGTGTCGTTCCTCAGACACTTCAGGGGCATAAGTACAGAAAGCGCTCCATTGAATCTATCGTTCAGGAGTTCATCTACATCAGGGACAACTTTCCCGAGGTGAAAGAGATCATGATCGAGGATGACACTCTCACGGCGGACCGCAAACGGTGCAGGGAGCTTTCGGAGGCGCTGGTGGCGACTGGCGCACACAAGATTCCCTGGTCAGCCAATTCCAGAGCCGATGTGGATCTTGATACCATGCGCCTTATGCGTAAAGCGGGGTGCCGTCTGTTCTGTGTGGGCTTTGAGAGTGGCGAGCAGGCTATTCTTGACAATATCAGAAAGTCTATTACTCTCGACAAGATCTCCGATTTCATGCGCAATGCCTCCAAGGCCGGTATCATGGTGCATGGATGCTTCATGGTGGGAAATAGAGGCGAAACGAGAGACACGCTTGAAAAGACTCTCCGTTTTGCCAAGGAACTCAGCCCGGATACGGCTCAGTTTTACCCTATCATGGTATATCCGGGTACAAGCGATTACCGGTATTTCGAGGAGAAGGGCTGGATTGTTTCACGTGACTTCCGGAAATGGCTCACCGACGATGGGCTTCACTCCTCTGTTGTTTCAAATCCTGATCTCACTTACGATGAACTGGTGAACTTCTGTGACCGGGCGCGCAGAGAGTTTTACCTGAGGCCGGGTTACATGTTATCCAAGGCAAAGCAGATGATCACGCATCCTTCCGAGGCCAAGAGGATAGTCAAGGCTGCTGTCACCCTTGCCAAATATCTCATGCAGCCATCGCTCAAAGTTGCGGAGAAGTAGATGGTTGTTTTTCTGAAGGTGCTTTTCTGGGTCTCGTTGGCGTTCATCGTCTATTCCTATTTTTGCTACCCTTTTCTGCTGGCTGTGCTTACCCGCTTTTTTAACAGACCGGTGAAAAGTCAGGATGAGTATCTCCCCAGTGTCGGGGTGCTCGTTCCTGCTTACAATGAGGAAAAGGTGATCCGGCGTAAGATTGAAAACATTCTGGCCATAGACTATCCTCCTGAAAAAATTTCAGTCTGGGTCGGGTCGGATTGTTCCGACGACAGAACTGAAGAGATCGTGAGCGAAATCAAAGATCCCAGAGTTCATCTGTGGCGGGCCCCAAGCCGTGGTGGAAAGACCGGAATTGTCAACAGGCTCGCTCCTCTGGTTACAAGCGAAATAATTCTTTTCACAGATGCAAATACCATGCATCGGAAAGGATGTCTGAGGGCAATGGTGAAGCATTTCGCCGACCCTCAGGTGGGAGGGGTAGCCGGACATATAGAGCACATCACCTCAGAGGGGGATGAGAACGCGGAAACCATGTACCGCGTTTTCGAATCGAAACAGAAGCACTTTGAAGGGCGTTTGCACAGTACCATTTCAGCCTTCGGAGGTTTTTACGCTGTAAGAAAAGACCTGTTCCAACCTATTCCCGAGAATGCTTATTCAAACGATGATGTTCTTATTCCAATGAACATAATCCGTCAGGGGTACCGTATCATTTACGAGATGGATGCCGTTTCGGAGGAGGATGTCACGGACAAAGTGAGTTCGGAGTTTCAGCGTCGGGTGAGAATCGGAGCGGGAAATTTCCAGGCCTTCTTCTGGCTTGTCGATTTTTTTAATCCTTTCAGAGGCTGGCCTTCATTCTGTTATATCTCTCATAAAGTCACCCGATGGTTTTCTCCGTTTTTTCTTCTCGTTTCGTTTATCTCCTGTTCAGCTTTGGCCTTTTTGAACAACATGGAGCTTTACAGGTTTCTGCTTTCCTGCGGGCTGATTTTTTCAGTTTCCGGTCTTCTTCATCAGTTCTTCACTCTTCGTATCAGCCGCCATGTTTTTTACTTCTTTGCAATGAACGTCGCGTTGCTGCTCGGTTTTTTCCGCTTTGCCGGAGGCATCAGGTCTGCTGTCTGGAAGCGCACTGAGCGCTCCTAATAGTTCCGTTCCCCTTTCATCAAGATATTTTTCTGATAAGAGCAATCAGGCACCGTACGAATATTATATTGTAGGTACATTTAATATTGGTTCACGTAAGGAGGCTGTATGCAGCATGTAGACTATATGTCCGTGGCTGAAAAAACAATGACCCAGATTCGTAAAGGTGCGTTTCTCACCGTGCAGGCTGGCGACGATCTTAACATAATGACCATCGGCTGGGCATCTCTGGGATACATCTGGGGGCGTCCTATCATGACCGTTCTTGTGCGGAAGTCGCGATATACCTTCGGCATCATAGAGAGGGCATCTGAGTTCACTGTGACTGTCCCTTCAGTAGACATGCAGAAAGAACTTGCCTTCTGCGGAACTGAATCGGGAAGAGATCATGACAAGCTCAAGGAGTGCGGCCTTGAACTGTTTCCAGGAGAACGTGTGCGTACTCCCATTATCAACATCCCCGGCATTCATTTTGAATGCAAAATCGTTTACAAGACACCAATGGATCCCTCTAATCTCATTGAGGACTACAATCATCTCTACCCCATGAAGGATTATCACACTGTCTATTACGGCGAGATTGCTTACTGCTATTCTACTGAGGATGAAGCGGCGAAAAGCTGATCAGAAGTCCCAGTCTGAATCCGCAATATCACTATCTGCGGATTTGGACTGTACCAGAACACTCACAGTATCATAGCTGTCCGCGGCATCACGGGAACAGAGCGTGAGCTGGAGGAGCATCTGCCGGGAACCGGTCTCATTTATGTTTTCCAGTTCAAAAGAGGTGATTTTCCCTTCCCGCGCCCGGAACTGCACCGGGCTTCCGTTCTTCAAAAGCCTCTCTCCATCAAAAAGGTACTCCAGAGTATCCGATCCCTCTCTCTCGAGCAGTTTGACGGAGCTGTGTGTCATTTCCAGAACCCCGGAGGTCTTTCTCAGCTTTATCGCTATTTCGTCCAGAATGCGGACTGCTTCATCCCGGAAAAGCGCTCTGCTCTCCTGGTGAGACACATGCTTGTTGAGATAGTTCCAGGAGGTAAATACCAGCGTGAGGACTATGGCTGAAATGGAAATCACCACCATCAGCTCCAGAATCGTGAGCCCCTTCGGCGGTGGTGAAAATCTGGCATCAGTAGAAACCATTTCCGATTCCCTGGATGAGTTTGAAGGTATGAGTCGGGAACTCCGCACTTTCTGGTTTGACGGTGATTTCCAGCTCGGTAGGTTCTTCGTGTTCGGTAATTTCTGCAAAATTGCTTTTAACGTCTCTGCTGATTGTGAATGTCACCCCTCGTACAGTTCGGGTATAGGTTGAATCCTCAATGATTTCACCGTGATAAGCTGCATTGCGTATTCTTTCAGCTTCACTGAAGGCGAGAGTTGATGCCGTTTTGTTGATATCTGCTCTTCCTCTTATTCTGTCGGCGGTGTGAAGACCATGAAAGAGCGCGAAAGTCACTGTGGAAAGGATGAAAATCGCCACCATGAGCTCGACAATGCTGAAACCGGGGGAGCAAAGATGACACCGTCTGTTCATTTCAGTCCTCTTTCCAGCTGATAATGAACGGGTCACCCATGAAATAGGGCATGCGGTATTCGCCTATGGAGGAGAGCGGCTCGGCTGTGCCGGAAAAACTGTTCTCCTCCAGATCTGAAGCTTTTACAAGAGTGTCTTCTGTCATTTGTGAGCAGTCAAACAGTGAGCTGGCTTTTATCAGCCCGGAGAGCTGTCCGCTGTGGCAGATGAGGTTTTCTGCCCACAGAATGCCGCTGACTTGGGTTCCCGGGTCGGTTTTTATCCCTCCGGGGTTGCCCAGTGCTATCGCGGTGCCGTCGAACACTGACTGCTCTGAGAGAAGGATCGAATAGTTTCTGGGGATATCTTTTCTCCTGCTGCCGATTGAATCGGCTGTTCCGAATGCACACAATGAACTTTTCTTTTCAACCGAAGCATTTCCGTACACATTTATACTTGCCGTCGTCAAAGCGTTCCCTTGAAATCGCGCATTGTCCCCTATGAAAATGCGTCCCATGGAAAACAGAGATACATTGGTCAGTTTTGCCTCGTCAAGGATTCTGATCTCCCCGCCGACAGCCATATCCAGATCTTCCAGAGTGAAACTACCGACCAGCTGAAGGTCACCCTGAACAGTTATTTTCTTTTTTTCCTTCCAGGTGATTTCAGAAAACGTTCCGTCCAAAACTAGATGACTTCTGACTGTATCCGGTATTGTGGTCACCCCTTTGTGCGACTGAATGGTAAGAGGCACATCGAATGTCGTAGAATCTTCTTCGGAAACAATTCTCTCTCTCAGGCTGGAGAGAAAACTTCGGAACTGAGTTTTCTTTTCCTGTGACTTCGAATCGCTTTTGCCCGTTTTCTGCCACAGCTTCCCTCTGTAGCTACCCTTTAGGGGCAAATCGTTTTCGAGTATGATGACTGTGTCCGGTCTGGCAGGCGCTGAACTTCCCAGAATAACCTCAACGGTTCGTGTCGCTTTCTGTACAGTAGATTTGGATGTGACAAGACAGTACATTCCCTGGGCGGTGATTGATACTTCGGAATAGTTAACCGTGTCTTCTTTAAACAGCTGTATGGTTTCGGTTTCACCCATCATGGAAGGTTCCGGATCCAGATCCAGGGAATCAAAAAGATCCATCCGGAAAATCTGGTCGACAGCCGAAATGGTGGAGAGTGTATCCTCCCGCTCCTCAGACTGGAGTTTTTCCATTCCTTTGTAGATGCCGGATCGGGCGTTGAGAAGAGCCTGCAGAGAGGAGGGGGCGCGGTTTGCAAGGTCTGTCGATCTGACCTGGTGAGCTAGGTACATGGTAACGATTATCAGGCCGCAGGAAGCAAAGAGAAGCACAACAGGAAGTGTGTTTCCCTGTTCGTTGCGGAAAAAATTCACCGCGTTTCCTCCACGGTCAATTCAAAAGTTCCCAGGCTGTCTTTGAGAACAACACTTGTGGGGTTTATGGATACTATTTCCGTGTTGTGGATTTTTTCACCCTGACCTTTGATGAAAGTTCTGCCGTTGCTGTCTTCGATTATCGCCAAAGGCGAAGACTGCATCAGACCCTTCAGTCTGAAATGCTTTCTCGTGGTCTTGATTTGGGGTGGACGCGGCGGAGCAGAAACACGAACTGGTTTCAGTTTGTATGGTCTGAAAGGAGATTCGAAGTCTGAACGGAATGTGATCGGGGGGGAACTGATGATCGCATTCAATGCGGCTTGCACCTTTCGGGAGGCATCGTAATCCGGTGATTCAGCAGTGGCGCTGGAGCTCTCCGGGCGGAAAAATGCAGTCGGGATCTCAGAAACCATTTTGATGCAGAATGCAATGCATGCAAGTGAAAGAAAAAGACAGATGGAATCCTGTCTGGTCTGTGACATCACGATTTCTCCTCGTTGGGTATGAGGCAGGTAACGAGAATATTGATATCCAGTTTCCCGGTGTTTTCAGTTTGCAGAGCCAGCCTGCTGACCTGAAGTATTTGGGGAAGGGTTTCAAGTGAGGCCACGAATCTGCCCAGGGAGTGATAATCTGTTCTCATCTGCAGGAGAACCGGGATTTCAGTCAGTCCATCTTTCCTGGTTTCCTTCTGAGGCTGTATTTTTGAAAACTGAATATCCTCTTTACGCGCCCGACTGATCAGTTCCTCAAGAATGTTTGAAATGGAACGCGAGGGAATACGGGAAGGGATGCTGTCCAGTTTGCGTTTCAATAGAACGTTCTTCCTGTCGATTTCTTCTTTTACTTTGTCGAAACCTTCCGTAGAAGAGATATAGAAATCGTATTTTTCTATTTTCTCCCGCTTTTCACTGTATGAAGCCCACTGCGGCAGCGCCACATACCTCATGGCTGCGCAGAAGGCAAGCGCCGCGGCGCAGGCAATCAGAAGAAACATACTGTTCCTGGTCAGTTTTCGTATAGATCCATTATGCATAATATTTTAAACCGGCAGATGTTTTTGTTTCCCAGGTCTCTTTCCATACTTGACAGGGAAGCGTCCCTGATGAAAGGAGCGGACTCGATTTTCGAGATGAAATCAGTGACGGACGTTTCTGATTGTGACCAGCCTGTCAATATAATGCGGATTTTTTGCGAACCGGAGATTTGATCTGATGCAAACCGGTCAAAGTAAAGGTTCTGCGGCCTGGTTATTCCCAGGAGCTGGAACAGTTTCCCCCAGTTCGACATCCGTGAATAAGTCTCTTTTACTGAAAGGATCTGGTCTGACAACTCGACCGCGGTCCTGTTCAGTCTGCGGATATCCTGGTTTTCCTTCAGGTAAGTGTTATAGATCTCTTCCTTTTTCACAAGCTCGCGCCTGGAAATGAAATTAAGGGCGGTAGGCACAGCCGACAGCAGAAAGCCTGCAATCAGCAGCAAAAGAGTGATTTTCAGAGCCGTCGGCCGCAGTCTGCTGAACCTGTCCTCGGGTGAGAGTGTGTAGGCGGGGACGCTGAAAAGTATCGCGAGTGCACTGCCTGCAGCTCTTAGGGCATTGGCACCTCTGATCTCTTCCGGAAAGGACACCGGCTCAACAGGAATTCCGTCGTAGTTGGTATCCGGACTTGACTTATCGAATGTGAATGCAGTTTGCGGAAAATCACCCCTTTTGAGGACATGCTTCCAGTACCGGCGTATTCTGGTTATGAAACTCTGAATTTCCGAAGATGAACTGCAGGGGAAGACAAACACCCCTTGAAGCTTTTTATTAGTGACAACACCTATTCTGGTGATTTTACCTTCCTGGAAAACCGAAATGAAAGACTCTGGAGCATTCCGTGTGAACATCAACGGCAGAGTCAGTAGAAAAGCATCGTCGGGAACTACACCGATCAGTGATCCGGACAGCGCACGGGTATATATTTCGCTTTGTTTAGAATCCGCGCACGATTTCAGAACCGACTCCGCCCTCGTAAACAGCACATCTCTGTTGTCAGTTCCGTTTCTGACCCAGTCGGATGTAATGCCCAGCACAACTCCCCTGGAGAGCGTAATGGCACTCTTCACCGATTCGGTCATCGGCCATGTCCGTACCGGACCAGGACTCCACGAACCGCTGCGTTTTCTGAATGTGACTGATACGAATGTACCGTCCTCGGTGGGGACGATACCTGTTACCACACTGCGTTTAGTGAATTCAGTTCTGTCCGGATTCTGTGCCATTTTCCTCTGCTGTATCTTTTCTGTTTTTCTCGGGTTCGGACGGTTCCGGCTCCAGAGATGTCTGAATCACCTTTGAAGATCTTTTTTTCTTTTCCTCTGCCTCAGGCTTTTCCGTTTGGGTTTTGCTGCTGTCATTGAATGCTGATTTGGTTTTCTTCATTCCCTCGTACATTTTGCGTTCAAAGAAGTTCTTCTGTTGAAGGTTGAACTTTTCAAGTTCTTTGTCGATATTAATCGCCTGGTTACGTGAAACTATGCGCGGTGTTATGTACACTACCAGATTCGACTTGCTTCTGGTCTTTCCGCTATGGCGGAAGAGGGCTCCTATGATCGGTATGTCACCCAGTAAGGGTACTTTGTATTTGTATTCGCTCTCCTGGTTTTTGATCAGACCACCGAGAATAAGTGTTTCGCCGTCATTTAACCGCACTGTGGTGGTCAGAGATCGCGAGGAAACGTTAGGGTAGCCCTCATCGTTGGTTTTGTCTGAATTCGATACAACCGGTGTGATTTCCGCTGTGATCTGCCCGCTCTGGCTTATCCAGGGGGTAATGTCAAGCTGAATACCGAACTTGATAGGTTGGAACCGGATAGTGTAGTTCTCCGCTGTCCCTGTAGTGACCTTGTAGTACTGGGTTTCGCTTACATCGATTGAAGCTTTGTTGCCGTTGAGAGTGAGAATGGAGGGTTGGGCGAGAACTTTCGCTTTGTTCTGGTTTTCCAGAAGCTTGAGAGCCAGAAAGAAATTCTCGTCGATATGATCGGTGATTGTCTGATCTCCTATGGGGAGATATCGTTTCAGCAGTTCTTTGAGGTATTTGCCGCTGATACCGATTTCGGTATTGCTCGAGCCCTTCGAAACAGGTGTTTCGGGGGAGGGGGTTCTGGCATAGGACTGGTCTTTGAGGTCTTTAGAACTGCCGTATTTAAGACCCATCTCCTGATCCAGATTGTCCTTGTATTCCACTATCACCGCATCGATACTCACTTGAGGAGTAGGAATGTCGATCGTGTTGAGAAACTCGCGTGCGGCCACGATATCTTCAGAGGTTCCGGAGATTAAAAGCGCATTCTGTTCCTTTATGACTCTTACATTTGTCGGGGGAATGTCCTTTGGCAGAATGGATGGAATATTGTCCGCTTTGATATGACGCAGATGAATGAGTTCCGATTTGGAGAGAGCCTGTCCGGACGGGGTTGCCGTGTTGCGGTCTCCTATAAGTATCACATTGTCCCTCTGGACAAAGGTGAACCTGGTTCCTCCAAGCAGGAGCGCCAGGGCCTCGGTGAGAGGGGCGTTGTTTATTCTTGCATTGACTTCGCTTTTTATGCTTCCGTAAGTGATTATTTCAACATCTCCCTGCTCGGCAATGGCCTTGACTATATCCTCCAAATCCCCATTGGAAACATTAAGAGTGATAAGGCCGTTTGTGTAGTCCACGTAGAAATCTTTTCCGGAACCGGTGCCGCGGACCCGGGTAGGGGGAACACCTGATCCTGTACCATTGGGCTCCCCGGCGGATATCCGGTAAATGTTGCGTCTCTTCACAACATCGAAACCGTTGGCTTCCAGCAGCGCTCTGATCCCGTCGTCGATATTGACCTGGTACAGTTTGCCCGTCAGCCGACCCTCGACCTTCGCATCGGGTACTATACTGACTGAGGTTCTGGTGCTGAGTTCCTTCAGGAATTCCTTTATTTCCGTGTTCTGGACATCAACTGTCAGTTTACCATCTATATAGCGTATCATTGATTTGTGCTGGAGGGGGGCTTTGTGGATCTTGTAAACGCTGCCGTCCCTGATCACTTCAAGGCCGTTCGATTCCGCTATCTGCCGCAGCCCTTCCATGATGGGTACGTCTGATAGGTGAAGGGTCACTTTACCCTGGACATCCTGATCAAGGAGGATATTGAGATTGTAGCCTTTGGATATCATCCGGATGACATCACGCAGGTCGGTGTCCTTGACATCAAGAGACATATGCAGCTTTGATACGGAAGAGCTGTCTTGTGTCGCTTGAGAAAAGGTATAGCTGGCGGAAAAAAGAAACATCATTGTCAACAGTATGAATTTCATGAGACTGCCCTTTGAATAGTTCACTGAGGTATACCCTCTTTTCTGATATGCAGCGCATCCTCCACCAGCACTACACGCAGAAGCTCTTCAGGGCTGGTGATACCCTGTTCGATTTTGGAAATTCCGTCCTGTACAAGCGAGGTGAAACCGGTTTCTTTGAGAAATCTGCGCAAAGCGCTTTCAGAAGCATTGTCGGCAATCATCGATCTGATGTCTTCACTGACTGTCACGAGTTCGAACAGCCCGGTTCTTCCCTTGTATCCGCTGCCGCGGCAGTTCTCGCATCCACCAGCTGCATACGATCTGGGCAGGGGCTGGGAACCCAGCAGCGTTCTCCAACGGGTTTTGGTTTCCTCGGACATCTCCTGTTCTCTTTTGCATGCCGGGCAGAGTACACGCACGAGTCTCTGGGCCAGTATGCCCACAAGTGATGATGAGATGAGAAATCCGGGTATACCCAGATCGCGAAGTCTCGTGATGGCACTGACAGAATCGTTTGTGTGAAGAGTCGAGAATACAAGGTGTCCTGTCTGGCTTGCCTGAACCGCGATCTGGGCCGTTTCGGTATCGCGGATTTCACCTATCAGAATGACATCCGGATCCTGACGCAGTATGGAACGAAGCACAGATGCAAACGATACGCCGGCCTTTTCATTTATCTGAACCTGATTGATCCCTTCAAGTTTGTATTCGATAGGGTTTTCGATGGTGGTGATGTTGATTGCCTTGTTGCGGATGCGGTTGAGGCAGGAGAAAAGAGTTGAGCTTTTCCCGCTACCTGTCGGGCCGGTGACAAAGATCATGCCCTGGGGTTTTTCGACCAGCTCGTGAATCTGTTCCAGCTGGGAGGGGGCCATCCCGATGTTCGATAAACTGAGCAGGGCTTTGTCGTGCTTGAGAATTCGAATGACCGTCTTTTCCCCGTAGTGAGTGGGTAGTGTGGAGACGCGGAAATCGAAATTCTGCCCTTCGGCCGAGTAGCGGATTCTTCCGTCCTGGGGCACCCGCTTTTCTGCTATATCAAGATCAGCCAGAATCTTTATTCGTGATGTGAGTGGCGTGTACATGTAGCGGGTGACTTCCGTATGCTGCCTGAGCATACCATCAACCCTGAACCTTACGACTGCATTGTGCTCGTACGGTTCGATGTGTATATCCGACGCTCTGCACTTGATTGCTTCATCGAAAATGAGAGAGGCAAGTCTGACCACCGGTTCCGATTCGGTTTTCCGCCGCATCTCCTCCAGGCTCAAGACTTCTTCCTGTTGACTGCTCTTGTTTTCATACTCCCTGGAGATTTTGCCCGCCGATTGCTTGAAAATGCTGTCGCCCTCGAACAGCTTGCGATGGCAGGCTGCAAGTTCTGTTGAGGTGGTGAGCACTGTTTGGACCGGGAGGCCTCCCGCTACCGCCGCCTCCATGACTATATCCAGATCGAGAGGGTCGGCCGTGGCGATGCGAAGCAGTTCTTCACTCCCTGTGAGCGGAAGGCAGCGGCCGCTTTTGAACAGTTCGACCGGAAGCTCACGCATGGTTTCAAGGCTGATTTCCTGCTCAAGCGAGGAGATGAATTCCAGAGAGAACTGCTTTGCCAAAGCTTTATACAG
Source organism: Chitinispirillaceae bacterium (assembly GCA_046538945.1). GTDB lineage: Bacteria > Fibrobacterota > Chitinivibrionia > Chitinivibrionales > Chitinispirillaceae > JAEZKC01. The sequence goes on from JBKHHW010000016.1 coordinate 32,402, forward strand.
GGTGATTTCATCTGTCTGCCCATTTTTGAGCAGTACTTCACCGATCCTTACACCCTCTTCCCGGCCACTCTGCGCCGCCGCATCAAGCACATCATCACTAAGCGGATGAATCGATTTTATGATCTGGCCAAGATTATCTGTCATTTTTGATAATTAGTTTGAATTTGGGTAAACTGTCATACATAGTAAAATAACTCATTGCACTCATGAGGGAAAAAAGAAAGGGCGTTTTGATGTAACTGCTAATACTTTTGTAATATGATACATATAAAATAGTAACCCTATCTGCCTCTGGAAAATGTATGTCGTGATAAATACCCGTAATGTAAGTTCGTTCTGATTTGAAAGTGATCAGAGACCCGCGTAACGGAGTATTCTGGGACGGTAGGGATGAGAGGGGGAATCTGCTTTCACCCAATGTTTATCTGTACCAGGTGAAAGCTCTCTACCCGCAGCAGAACAGAAAAGTTATCAGAAGTGGTATAAAAAAGCTGGTGGTACATCCTCCGCGGTGATTTCTTTAATCTGATCACCACGGAGGAAAGATGCATTTTGTGCTGGAGAACATTTTCGCTGAATCACATTGCAATGAAACAGAACATTACATCTGCAAAAACACCCACATCAGGTTTGCGCCTGATTTTGAACTCTCGAATATCTATACCCAAATCGAAATTTAGAAACGGTACTGATGGTGGATGGATTCTTAAACCGCCGGTGGTGAAAAGGTATAATCCGCCATCATCTTCGTCTGTATCGGCTGAAAATCCACCTTCCCAAATGAATGACCACACATTAACCGGAGTCACCTTGAGCCCCAGATCGATACCTAAGGACAGACGTTCACCGATCTGCGTGTTGGGGACGATTACCATCTCCAAATCCCCTCTCTGTATCATCCCATAGCTGAGAAAAACACCAAGTCGCGGATCCGCATAGTGGGGAATTCCGTGATCACCTCTTCCCAGGGTCACAAAAGAACTGGCCAATCCGGCACCGACAGACATATTATCATACAGACCGAACTTTGCTCCGATATTGATGCGACCTATGTTGTCCAGAATGGAGGCCTGAAGCTGCAGATTTCCCGGGAATGCATAGGAAAGCTCCCGAAGTCCGATCACCATGTGGTTGGGCGGGTTTACATAAGCTGTCGGGGTGAAAAAATAGTGAGTGGGATCGGCTGGCCGGATATTGGCGTTTCTCGCATAGGTGCCTAAAGCCACAAAACAGAGGGTTAAAAAAACTTTTTTAAGCATAGCACATCCTTTAGTTTATTTGGAGTTTGCCTGATGAACTATTTTTAGTGTCAAAGTAAACGGGTGCAGTTCTAAATAGAAGCCAGAAACTTCAACCTGTACCTAATAGTACATACTTACCACCTGCTGTTTCAACAGATCGGGGGTTAAATTGCCGCATAACAGCAAAAAAGCCGTGTTTTTTGACGCCGCGGGGACGCTTTTCCATCCCTATCCTTCTGTTGGAGACATTTACGCCTCCATTGCCGCAAAGCATGGAATGAAAGTCGAAGTGCAGAATGTCGGCAAAGCCTTCTATGAAGAACATTCCAAACGCGAAAGGGACAATCCGCTGGAGGCGAGTGGGGGAGTGGAGGATGAGAAAAGGTGGTGGAAGGAGCTGGTTGAGGTCATCTTTTCAAAACTGTGCGGATTGAATGATTTCGATGCGTTTTTTGAGGAACTGTTCAGTTACTTTACCACCGCACAAGCCTGGAGAGTGTATCCGGATGTGCGTCCTACCCTCGAGGAACTTGGGAACAGAAACATAGTGACGGGGGTGATTGCAAACTGGGATTCACGCCTGTTTTCGGTGTGCAGAAATCTGGACCTGGAGAAATATTTTCAGTTCATTTTCGCTTCATCCGTCGCGGGTTCGGCCAAACCGTCCGCAGAAATTTTCAACCAGGCTGTTCGAAGATCAGAAATAGCTCTGGAACAGTCGATTCATGTGGGGGACAGTGTTGAAAACGATTTCAAGGGAGCTCGGGCGGCAGGAATGGATGTGCTGATAATAGACCGGAAAGGAACCGTGGATCGGAAATATGCATCAGTTCCCACTATCAGATCGCTTGAAGAGGTGTTGCGTTTTACTGAGTAAGATTCGCCTCTTCTCTGGAGCTCTCTTCAATAATCCGTGTGAGCTGTTCCAGTGCCGTTTCCAGATTTTCGCCGGTTACGGCAGATATTCTGAGCCAGTTTTCGGGAAGCTCGGGTGAGCTTTGTTCACTGAGCAGATCACACTTGGTGAGAATGAAGCACTTGGGTTTGCCTGCCAGGTGAGTGCTGTAGTGAGAAAGCTCATTGAGCAGCACTTCGGCATCCTTGCGCGGATCCTGTGATGTGGCTTCCACCATAATGGCCAGAACGCGCGTACGCTCTATGTGCTTGAGGAATCGTATCCCCAGCCCCTTGCCCATGTGGCAGTCCTCAATGATTCCCGGGATGTCAGCCACGACAAACGAGTCGCCGTAGGGCCGGTTTTTGGGCTTCACAATGCCTAAATGAGGCTGAGTTGTGGTAAAAGGGTAATCTGCGATTTTGGGACGGGCATGCGATACCCGCGAAAGGAATGTGGATTTGCCGGCATTTGGACGACCAACCAGGCCTACATCGGCCAGAACCTTGAGAACCAGCTTGAGCTTTCTGAGTTCACCGGGTTTTCCCGGTTCGCAGAACTCGGGATTGGGGTTTCGCTTGGTGACCAGTGCAGCATTTCCCCTGCCGCCTCGTCCTCCCTGGGCCACAATCTGCTTCTGACCCTCTTCCAGACAGTCGGCAATTATTTCACCGCTTGCCTCATCATGGATGATCGTCCCCAGGGGAACCGGAATGACTATGTCTTCACCGCTTCTGCCCGTTTGGTTTTTTCCCTTGCCGTGAGCACCACGGTCCGCTTTGTAGTGGCGGTGATAGGCGACGTCCTGAAGAGTATGGATCTGTGGAGAGCCGACCATGTAGATATCGCCGCCTCTGCCTCCGTTGCCTCCATCGGGGCGTCCTTTGGGCTGGTATTTCAAACGCTCGTAGGAGTGGCAGCCGTTGCCGCCATCTCCGGCTTTTACTTCTATTGTGGTTTCATCTATAAACATGAAAATCTCATTTAGCGGATCCGAAAAGATCGGATCCGCTCAGTTTGATGTACTTGCGGTTGAACTCGAGGTAGAACCTGAGGAGGAGCTCGATGAGGACGAACTCTTTTCTGATGAGGGACTGTCCGCCTGGGCCTTTTTCTTAT
>JBKHHW010000085.1:0-12600 GCA_046538945.1 Chitinispirillaceae bacterium
CCCTATGCTTATCCGGCCGACACTGAGCACCAGCGTTACCCTCGCTACTGAAGCTGTCAAAGCTGTCAGTGTCAGTGTCGTCGTCGTCGTCAACCGGATAAAACAGCCGTAGGGGCACCTAAAAAGAAATTTTTGATAACAGGCCCCTGCGGCGAAAGCGGCAGGGGCCTTTTTTTATTTACACCTTCAGGGAGGATGTATGAAATTATCAGGAGCAGAATTAATCATCAGTCTGCTCGAACGACAGGGGATCGACACCATTGCCGGGATTCCGGGAGGCTCGAACCTCCCTCTCTACAATGCCCTCTTCAACAGCACCAAAATTCGGCACATCCTTGTACGCCATGAACAGGCGGGGGGATTCATAGCTCAAGGCATGAGCCGCTCCACAGGCAAAACCGCGGTGTGCTTCGCGACGTCGGGGCCCGGTGCCACCAACCTCATCACCGCTGTTGCCGATGCGCGCCTTGATTCCATACCCATGGTTGCCATTACCGGCCAGGTCCCCTCATCATTCATCGGAACAGATGCGTTCCAGGAAGTGGACACCTACGGAATGAGCCTGCCTGTCACAAAGCATAATTTTCTGGTGCGCTCCGCCGCCGAGCTGCTTTCTGTTATCCCGGAGGCGTTCCGAATCGCGGAATCCGGCCGCCCGGGACCCGTGCTTGTGGATGTGCCCAAAGATGTGCAGAACCAGATTATTGAAGTGGAGTCCTGGCCCCAGACAGGCAAACGCATCTCCTTTCCGGCATTTGACAAGGAATCGCTTGAGAAAGCGGCTCAAATGATAGACAAAGCAGAGCGCCCCGTAATCTATGCCGGAGGCGGAGTGATGTTCGCGCAAGGTTCAAAGCCACTTATCGAGCTGGCCCGGAAAAGCAACATCCCGGTCACACTCACCCTTAACGGCCTCGGACTGATGCCTCACGACCACCCGCTGTTTCTGGGCATGCTGGGGATGCACGGAGCGCGCTACACCAACCGCATCCTTCACGAAAGCGACCTGCTCATTTCACTGGGGGTAAGATTCGACGACAGGGCGACAGGCAAGCTGGCCCAATTCTGCCCCAACTCCAGGGTGATTCACATCGATATAGACAAATCGGAAATCGGAAAACTCAGAAAAGCCGATATCGGAATTACCGCCGACCTGGCGGAGGCACTACCAGCACTAGTCAAACTGGTATCATCCAAAAACCGTGACTCCTGGCTCTCACACGTGGAGAAGGAAAAGAAGAGCTATCCGCTCGGAAACCAGAGCAAGAAGGACGGAATGCATCCCCTGGACATCATAAAGGAGATCGCCTCCGCGGCGGATGACGATGCGGTAATCGCCACCGACGTGGGTCAGCACCAGATGTGGGTGGCTCAGGGCTACCCCTTCAGGCATCCACGCACGCTCCTGACTTCAGGAGGCCTCGGGACCATGGGTTTCGGGCTCCCGACAGCACTGGGTGCCAGCCTGGCCAATCCGTCAAAACAGGTCATATGCTTTACCGGTGACGGGTCTCTGCTTATGAACATACAGGAACTGATCACCATGGCCGAGCATGACCTCAACGTGAAGATCATGCTTTTCAACAACGGACACCTCGGTCTTGTGCGCCAGCAACAGGAACTCTTCTATGAAAAGAACTACATAGCCGTCCGTTTTCCCTCCAATCCGGATTTCATGACAATCGCGAAGGGATTCGGGGTTCCGGGCTACGGAATCCACACCGTGGATGACCTGCTTCTCACTCTGCCGCAGGTCATGTCCCGCAAGGGCCCCGCGCTGGTCAACATAACGATCGAACACAGCCACAACGTTCTTCCCATGGTGCCCCCCGGAGCCGCCAACCTGGAAATGATAGGAGGTTAGAAAAAATGGATACCATAAAAGCGAATACCGTCATTGAACTCATCGTGAACAACCACCCCGGTGTCATGTCGCACATAACCGGACTGTTCTCCCGACGAGCGTTCAATCTGGAGGGGATTCTGTGCGGAGAGATCGGAAACGGCACTCAAAGCAAAATGTACCTTCTGGTCAAAAATGATCATCAGCTTGAACAGATCTGCATGCAGCTGGAGAAGCTCTACGACGTGATGGAGGTTTCAATCCGGGAGGACTACGACCACACCATCTTCAACCGCCTTCATGAACTGGTTTGCGGACCGGCAGCCTGATTACCAGAAGCAGTCCACACTCCGGGCGTTCAGTGTTGAACGCCCATTTCTCCTCCAAAACATTTTTTTTGGCCTATTCCCCCAATCCATTTGAAAAAGGGGGCGTTCAGAAACCATATTATCCACTACCCATTAATCCAACTCTCAGGAGAAACTGAAATGGCAAACTTCGTAAACTACATAAAGGAACACGGTTTCACACTGATGCTCATAGGGATGTTTCTCGCCATCGCATCGATCATAGCATACATTTCGGTGCAGAGTCCCCGATATGCGGGAACGATTTATCCTCAGATCACCATGGGAGGTGCAGTAACCGGCTTTGTGATCTACTTCATCGGGCGCATTCTGGTGATGTTGCAACGCAGAAAAGGTCCTCCCAAGCGAAATGACCGGTCTTGATCAATTAAAGGAACCAGCGTGAAAATTCAGGATCTCATCCAGAAAAACAGCATCATCATCGACCTGAAAAACACCGACAAAAATGAAGTGCTGGACAAGATGGCCCGCTTCCTGTGCTCCATCTATAGTATAAACGACCCGGACAAGATCTCCAGCAGCATTCTTGAGCGGGAAGCGGACATGTCGACCGGCATAGGATTCGGAATAGCTATCCCGCACACCCGCCTAAGCGAGATCGACCGGCTGTACATGATAGCAGCACGGTCAGTCGAGGGAATAGAATTCAACTCTCTTGATGAACAACCGGTCCACCTGATTTTCATGATGATCTCTCCCGCAAGCACATCCACCGAACACACCCAGATCCTCTCCGCCCTCTCCAGAATCATGTCCTACGAAGAAATCAGGAAAAAGCTTCTCCAGGCTGATACCGCGGAAAGTTTTCTGGATATTCTGACTAAAGGCGAAGATAAATATGTGGAATGATCACACTGATCGGACTTGTCCATCAAAACCATTTTCAAACCAGCATTCAAAAGAAGTATAATATAGGCAAAACTATTCAGAACCCTTATCTGCCAACCAGCCTTCTTCTGGTCTGCACGACTTTACCCTCAAGCTCTGTTTTGACCATGTAAATACCTGCGGGGACACGTCTCTTCAGTATTTTCTGATCGAGTCTTCGTGAACGGCTCTCAACCCGGCCTACAATCCTACCCTTAAGATCGTAAACAACACAGGTATAGGAAAGCTTTTTGGGGAAATTCTGTTCTCTTAAGGGTACGGGTGTTGTCGCTTTGAATGTTAGAATATAAATGTCCTCATTGCTGGGGTATATATCTGTTGAATAACTGATTCTCAAGTGAGCATTGGAAACGGTATCAGACGAATAGACCCAGAAACGTACCTCACCATCGGTCAAATGAAAGTCCGTTTGTGGTTCACTTGCCTCCTGAGATGCAAAAAGTGAAATATTATCGTTTGCAGCTGATATAGTCAGCTCCCTGTTGATACTTGAACTACCTTCAGTTGCACTTAAAGTAAGAGGAATTCTTTTGTTTATTGGAAAAACCAGATTTCTCTCAGATGAATCTTCGCAAAACAATTCAATCTGTGAAACGCGGGCAACCATCAAGTCGGCAAGCGAAGCCGGTTTCCCACCTTCTTCAAGTGTCGCTTCCATATTGAAGATATCCCCCTGATGTCCGTTCGTAACCACAGCTGAACATCTGGCGATTCCAAAAGAATCCGTCTGTACGGTTACACTCTCCATTACGCTTTCACCTACTTTAAAGCCTCCTATGCCTATATCAAGACTTTTAATGGTTACCGGGGAAGGTTTTCTGACCGGATTATCATACTTATCCATCACAAGTACTTCAACAGGAAGAGACTCTGTGGACCTTATCCAGGGTGGCCTTAGGCCTTCCACCTTTGGTGTTGGACGTTTGAAAACAATTTTTTCGGCATTACCGGGAAGAACTCTGAATTCATCGGATAAGCTTCCAAAATAGAGCTGCTTGTATTGTCCAGCAACAAAGATGGTGTATTCAGAAGCTCTGGTACAGAAAACATCGATAACTGTTCTCCCTTTTATAACGGGAGATGTCAAAGGTTCACCGGTTGCAGCATCGTACAGAACTACCCAGGGGTGATCATGCCATATTGTAAACGTATCGAGTTCGTGAGTAAATACTTGCTGGTTTTCAATGGGAGTAACAACAAGCTGAACAGTTTCTCCTGCTGTGAACGTGGTAATGTCTCTTCCATCCTTCTGAAGCGATACTTCAAAAGGATGGGTGATTTTTCTGTAAGGTATTATCCCCACACTGGATGTTACGGTAGTTCCATCTGAACTTTCCCCCTCCAACACCATCTCCAAAAAAGCATACTCCTCCTCTTCGTAATAAGGGATCTCAAACTCAATCACATTGTTGCCCGTTACAACAGGCTTTGCTGGAATGTCTAATTCAACAATGTCGGTTTGTGCCAAAGAAGGAGAGCGGCCAGGAACATTTTTCACCCATTTAAGGTATCTTATCCGTGGATTACTGAATGTGCCTCCGGAAACATCTACACGAAAACGTGCTGTTCCAGAAGTGTTGTTTACATCAATAGTTTCACTATATTTTATCGATACAAGCGGAAGAACAGGTCCATTTCTGCCGTCTGAAGAAATGGCGCCCAAATCGGCGATTTTCCCATCGTTGTTAGTGATACCAGCTTCAGGCCATCCCTTGTTTTTTATGTATTCAATCACCAGAGAATCTTCCCATCTGGGGTGAAGGAATTGCGGGTCGGATGGATCAGTTGTAACAAACAGATCGTCTGTTTCCAACCAGCGTATATTAGCTTCTTGCGGAAAGCTATTCGTTTCTGATGAACCGGTAATAAGCGCTCCGGGAAGTATCACTCTGTTCAGATGAACATATTCGACCGTTCCATCAGGGCATTTTACAGGATAATCCCAATCAGTAGTTTGGGGATTACCCATATCTTTCATAATATTCACTGTGTCATAGTAGTTTATTACGATACCGTTATCACAGCTTTCAGAATAGACATCTGCAGCAATGGGTGCAGGCTTTTCGGTTTGAGCGGCATATACACAGTGTTTCATTCGATATTCAAATGCATAAGGATCCATTACGTTCCAGTTACCGGAGTATAATTCTCCCCCGGGATATCCTTCCCTCCAGTAATACTTGGGCCTTCCGTAGATGTTATTGAAGACCAGATGCTGATTTCCTGCACGCATAAGGCCGACAAAAGTTTTGTAATTTCTCCAGAAAGTATTATTATGAATAACAAGAGGTGATATCATCCTTTCTTGAATTAGAAAGGCACCTCCAGGAATTGCAGCCTCGATAATCGCCAGCTTTTCTCTTGTCTGTTCAAAATGATAATTATCATAGATCAGGTTATATCGAACGGTGCTAGCCAGATCATAATTTGAATCAAAGAAAAACCCAAGCGAATTCGAATGAATCTTGCAGTATTCTATACAATGACCACCGGCTATTCCGAAATCCTCGGAATTAGTTGGTGGCGGTAATGGTGGATCAATACAGTTTCCTGAAGAAAAGGAAACACCTCCTAAATTCTTATCTGTCACATAGAATCCGAAAAAGGAATTTTTGACTTCACAATTCCGCACAATTACATTACCAGATGAACTCAAACAGACCGCTGAATTACCATGAGTCAAATACTTATGTTGTATTGGTGAATAATATTTGAAAGGATAACTACCATTTCCATCAATGCAGATACCCTCTATAGTCACATCGCGTACATTCAGCAGCCTCAGTGCACCGTTTTTGTCATACGCATCATCTGTGTTTTTCCTATCCTGCCATTTGATTACGGGCTTTCTACTGTCCAGCGGATCTGCTGATCTTAGTGCGATTCCTTGTTTTGTACTATCGATTGTAACCTGCTCTTCGTATATCTCCGTATCAAGAATCTTTACTGTATCTCCGGCTTGAGCCGCATTGACAGCAGCCTGTATTGAGGAATACTGAGCCGAAGTAGTTTTGGATACAGTTATAGTTTCAGCTTGTAAGACACATACAACTGAAAGCACTACCAAAAGATGGCTCTTGCGGGCAGGTTTCATAAATCCCCCGAATGAAAACGCTTATCTGCTCAACAATTCTATATATAAATAATAAAACAGAAAAGAGCTGAACATCAATAACAGAAAATAAAAGTGTACTCATAAAGAGAACAGGACAGAAGATAGGTTACAGGATGAGTTCGGGCCGAAACTAACCCTGACCTCCCATGACTTCACCAGCAAAAAGCACATGGCTGGCAATACCGGTCTTGATCGCAGTTTCATCCGGCAGGAAACGGGGTGAATGGATTCCCTCCATCTTTTTCTTTCCGGGCGGTCTCACCCCCAGATAGATATACAATCCGGGCACAAGCTGCTGGTACCTGGCGAAATCCTCCGCGTACATGCTGGGCACGGAGCGCCTGACAACGTTACCCCCGCCAAAATAATCCCTGAAAACTTCTTCGGACCTGCGGGTCAAATCCGGATTGTTGAAACCGGGAGGATAAGATTTTTCGAAGGTGATATCCGCGGAAGCTCTGTATGACAGGGCAGTCTGCTTCAAAGCGTCACGTATCCGCTTTTGAAAGAAATCCCGCAGCTCTTCGGAGTGCGTTCTGAGAGTGCCCTTGAAAACAGCAGTGTCGGGAATAATGTTTCTGAGGGTTCCGGACTGTATGAAACCCACGGTAAGAACAGCCGGCTCGAAAGAAGGCTTTTCTCTGCTGACAATGGTCTGAAGCTGCATAATCATGGCTGAAGCACAGACGATCGGATCCACACTCGTTTCCGGTGTGGCCCCATGACCTCCCCTGCCCTTCACAGTGACATCAAAGGTGAGCACCCCTGCGTAGTCATAGCCCTCCTTCACTCCCACTGTGCCGGTTTTGTGATCAGCACTCACGTGAAGTCCGAACACCGCATTCGCATCTTTGGGAAACGCACCTGATTTTATAAGCCCGTAAGCCCCCCCCGGCTCCTCCTCCTCCGATGGCTGAAACAGGAACACAAGAGTCCCTTTCCAGGAATCCCTCAACTCACCCAGCACTTTCACTGCTCCCAGCAGGATCGCCGTGTGCATATCATGTCCACAGGCATGCATCACCCCCTTTTTTGCAGACGCATAAGGTACCCTGTTCTCCTCCTGCAGAGGAAGGGCATCCATGTCGGCCCGAAGGACCACCGTTGGCCCCTTGCCGTTCACCTGCCGCAGTGATACCGCAGTTTTTTTGAGGTGGTACTGAGGTCTGAATCCCCAGGAAGCAAGAGTGGAGTAGACAAACTTTGCAGTTTCATACTCCTGACCGGAAAGTTCGGGATTCTGATGAATAGTGCGACGGATTTCCACAATCCGGGGATACACTTTCTCAATCAGTTCAGGAAGTCTTTCCCTGATATCTGTCGGGTTGCTCATAATGGTGCTTTCCTACCGGTAAATTTATGTACAACCCTGCTACCGGTACATTTTTTCCCGTTTTCTGAAGAATTTGACTATAGGATCAACATAGCCGGTCTGCGTCGAAACCCTGATCTCATCCACATTGATCATGCGGAGCAGGTTATCCAGAACAGCCCTTTTCTCCTGACGTTCTTTTTTGAACTGTTCATGCAGAGCTTTGCTTCGGGTATCAATCAGAAGCGTTTCTCCGGTCTCGGCATCCTCGAGTTCGATCAACCCCACCCGCGGAAGTTCATCCTCCCGTGGATCCTTAATGGACACCGCAACCAGATCGTGACGTTTGGAAGCGACACGCAGAGGGGCATCGTATCCATCAGACATGAAATCAGAAACCAGAAACACCACACTGGTTTTGGTTTGAATCTGGTTGAGGAACTTGAGTGCTCCCCCGATATCGGTTCCCCTGTTGCGGGGTTTAGAATAAAGCAACTCCCGAATAACCCTCAACACATGGTTTCTACCTTTTCGGGGAGGTATGAAGGTTTCTATTTCGGATGTGAATATAATGAGTCCCACCCTGTCGTTGTTGCGGATGGCGGAAAACGCCAGAAGCGAACAGAGTTCAACCGCCATTTCACCTTTGAACTTTTCCACCGAACCGAAATCACCCGAGGAGGATGCATCCACCATGAGCATCACCGTAAGCTCGCGCTCCTCGACGTGCTTCTTGATGTACGGAGTTCCCATCCGGGCCGTGACATTCCAGTCTATCGTGCGCACATCATCTCCATCCATATATGCGCGCACCTCGGAAAACTCCATTCCGCGGCCTTTGAACGCACTGTGATACTCACCCGAAAGTACCGAATCCACGATACGCTTGGTACGGATCTCGATCTGACGGACTTTCTGCAATACTTCTTTGGGTATCATAGTTTACCTGCCCATATCTGAAATGGACTGTTCAATCAGATCCAGATGCTGCATTCTGGAACGCGCCATTATTCTCAGAATAAGGCCAAGGACAGCTAAGCCGATTCCGATACCGCCGATTATTATCAGCCAGGACTCGTACTTTTCCGCCTGTACCCTCTTCTGAGACCGCTCGCGTGCTCTTTCCAGAACCATTCTCGATCTGTTTCTCAATTCATTCACTGTTTTTTTATCCAATTCCCCGGTAGGTTTCAGATTGTTCTGCTTTTGGAACCTCCGGACATTTCCCACCAGATCTTCGCCCGCAAAACCCAAAATACTCAACAAATTTATCACTTCCGCCCTGATACGTCCCCTCTGCTCCTTTGCCACGGGCAGAAACTCCATTCCGTTGGAAAAAGACTTTCCGAACGGATACTGCTCCGCAAGCATTGTATAGGCATCAAGCGCTTTTTCGTAATCGCCGGATGTGTGGTAATGAAACGCGATTTCGAAAAGTGCATCATCAGCCACATCACTGCGGGGTGACTCTTCGAGAATGCTCTCCATGATGCTCATCGCCTTCTGAGGGTCGGAGAGCTGGCGGTATGTTTTGCCAACCCACAGCTTATAGCTGGACCGGGGCTGAACGGAGTCAGCGTACATGAAATTCTTCAGTGCGGTCTGGTAATCCCCGTCTTCGAAGAACTCCAGCCCGGAGGTGAAATAGAGCTGGGGTGGATCCTTTTTCCGTCCGATATGAAGATCTGTTTTGGCGCGGGCTTTCTTTTCGTGCTGAGGAAGCAGGCGGGGCCCGATGGAAGGAGAAGGTTTTTCAGGGGTTTTCTTCACCTCATTTTTGTCCACGAAGATGACGCCCTTCTGCTCGTCATAGACCATGATCTTGTCCTGTGCGGAAGGGGTTCTCGCCGAGGCCAGTATACACAGGATAAAAAAAGACCACCGATGCTTCATATTTCTGGAATTCCTCATTCTTGTCCCCTGGGGGCCTGCAGAAACCCGACTTGACCGACTCAGGGATGGGCGTCATGTTTTGCCCTGAGCAGGGTTCCCTGTTTTTCCCCGGAGGTGAGATTGTGACAGGTCATTCTGTCACCTCCGGGGCGATCTCTGAATCCACCTCTTATCAACAGTATACCCCGGAGGTGAATTTGTGATACGGTACTGATTCACCTCCGGGGCGTGGATCAGGGGACTTCGACACTGTCGAAGACCTTCTGAACTATCTGCTCCGGGGTGATATTTTCCGCTTCCGCCTCGTAGGTAACTATGACACGATGGCGCAAAATGTCCATACCCACCGATTTGACATCCTCCGGAGTGACATACCCTCTTCCCCGGATGAACGCATGGGCCCGGGCGGCCCGGGTGAGAAAAAGGGTAGCACGCGGAGAAGCCCCGTAGGCGATCAGATCCTTCATATCGGCCAAACCCGCCGTTTCCGGTTCACGGGTTGCGAAAACCAGATTGACTATGTAGTCCTCGACTCTGGAATCCATGTATATCGATCCGACCAGTTCACGTGCGGCCAGAAGTTTTTCCACCTTCACTACCGGAGAAACCTCGGGGACAACACCGGAGGCCATGCGGCTGAGTATCTGCTTTTCCTCCTCCTTTGAAGGATAGACGATCTTAAGTTTGAGCATGAAACGGTCAACCTGGGCTTCCGGCAGAGGATAGGTACCCTCCTGTTCGATGGGGTTCTGAGTGGCGAGAACCAGGAAGGGTTCTTCCAGGCTGTAGGTGTCATCACCGATGGTGACCTGGCGTTCCTGCATAGCCTCCAGAAGCGCACTCTGAACCTTTGCCGGAGCGCGGTTTATTTCATCCGCCAAGATGATATTGGAGAACAGAGGACCCCTTTTGGGAACAAATTCGCCGGTCTTCTGATTGTAGACCATCGTACCCACTATGTCCGCCGGCAGCAGATCAGGTGTGAACTGAATGCGTTTGAAACCGGTGTCGACCGCTTTTGCCAGAGTGGAGATGGCCAGGGTTTTAGCCAGTCCCGGCACTCCTTCCAGAAGGATGTGTCCCCGGGTGAGCAGCCCAACCAGGAGCCGGTCCACCATTTTGGACTGTCCCACAATCACTTTGGCCATTTCTGTTTTCAGCAAAGAGACAAAACTGCTCTCCTCCTTGACCTTTTCGTTAAGCTGGGAAATGTCCACGCTCATGAAATCTTTCCTCCTGCACTCGATTGTGATCAGAAGCGGCACCGGTTTGGAACCGCCAAAACGATAATTATATATTTAACTGTAGCAGGCGCAGGAATAAACCCGTCCTGAAGATTATTAAAAATAGCTTTTTTTAACTTTTTTTCAAAATTTGCCGCAAGTATGATAAAACTAATTATAGCATTACTTATATATTTCTCGCTAAGAGTTGCATGGACGGCAATCAGGGGACTTTTTTACAAGAAATCCGATCCCCGAACCGAACCTTCTTCCTCAGGCCGGAATCGCTACGATCTGCTGGGAAAAGATGTTTCGGATGCCGACTTTGAAGAAGTTTGAAATTTCACTATTTTCAGGAGTTTTTTCGTGGAGCTTTCTATCACAACCATAAGTGATTTCAAGGTGATCAAACCCTCAGGGCGCATAGACTGGGAGAATGCCCGTCTGCTGGACAAGGAGATACATCAGCTGGTGGATGAGGGTTTCTGCCATATCGCTTTTAACCTGGATGAGGTGACTTTCATCTGCAGTGGCGGGATCGGAGCGTTGGTATACAATTTGAATAAAGTAAAAAAGATGGGTGGAGCAATTTATATTATTGCTGCCAACGAGTATATAAACTACATTTTCGAGACTCTCAAGTTCGATCTGCTGTTTGAAGGGTATCTGTACAAAACATTCGAGGAGTTTTCCTCAAACGTACTGGAGCAGAAACAGAATATATGAACTACAACATGGCGGAACCGTTTCTTCTCAAGCCTATTTTCAAAGAGAAGATCTGGGGCGGGACCGCCCTCAGGGATAAACTCGGAAAAGACCTGCCTGGATACAACGTCGGGGAATCATGGGAAATCAGCGGCTTTGACAACGAACAGACCCCCGTTCTCAAAGGGGCACTGGCCGGAATTTCCTTAGGCGAGCTTTATTCAGCTGAACCCCGGAAGCTGGTGGGCGACAGCGCATTCACCCCCGATTTCCCACTCCTTTTCAAATTCATTGATGCAGAGGAGAAGCTCTCCGTTCAGGTTCATCCTGATGATCAGCAGACTGTTTCCCACAACTGGGGCAAGTCGGGTAAATCCGAATGCTGGTATATCGTTGATGCTCACGAGGATGCACGGATAATCGTCGGTTTCAGACCCGGGGTATCCGCCCGAGAGATCAAGAATGCCGTTCTCTCCGATGCACTGCCTGAAGTCCTCAACTACGTTCCCATCGCTCCGGGGGATGTGCTCTATATTCCCGCCGGCACGGTGCATGCAATTCTGGAAGGGACTCTGATCTATGAGGTGCAGCAGGCCTCCGACATCACCCTGCGCCTTCATGACTGGAACCGCACCGATGAAGAGGGCAAAAGCAGAAAACTGCATATAGACGAGGCGCTTTCAGTTCTGGACACCACTTCGGGAAACTACAAGATCGAGCCGGTGATCTTAGACGAACCCAACGGGATCAAACACTCCTACCGGGCGGCCAGCCGGTATTTCGCACTGGAGCAGTACGCGTTTTTCAGAAACGCTCAGACCTATTTACATCCTAAAAGCTCTTTCAGGGCCGTTTCGGTTATCGGAGAGCCGGTACAGCTGATCCACCGCACGGGGAGCCTGCTGGTCGGAAAAGGGCAGTCCGCTGTAATACCGGCAGATCTCAAGGATGTCTGGGTTTCCGGTACTGCCGGATCCCGTTTTCTGCTCACCTCCGTCCCCGATCTCAAAGAGGAGATCGTTGAACCTCTTGTGGCTCTGGGGTTGCCCCGGGAGGCGATCGCGCTTCTGGGGGGATATGAGGGAAAGAATGATCTGCTGAAGGTGCTGCACTGATTTTCTGTTCCCAAGGACAGCCCAACACATCCATTCTGCATTTCACAACGGAGCCGGTGTCGGAAGTTGATTTCGATTCCAATAGAAAGAGGCGTTCCGGAGCAAGTCCCGGGGGGGGATCTCTGAATCTGTTTGGGA
>JBKHHW010000086.1:0-12548 GCA_046538945.1 Chitinispirillaceae bacterium
AACAATCACCCGGCAATCCTCAATCCCCGCGGCAGCTGCTCCCCGAAAGCGGCGCTCTGCTCCTCTTCATCGAGCTTTCCGCCCTCTGAAACCAGTATCGAATAGTGATGAGGTGAATCGCTTTCACGCAGATAGTTGACCACATCAGCCCTGACCCTCTCATCTACATCACGATAGCGATCGTTAGTCAAACGGCTCATAAGCACCAGACTGAACGACAGAGTGATTCCGGGCCGTGCCTCTTTCATCAGCCGATCAACCCACCTCTCCACCGTTTCCGCATCTACCAGTTCATTAAGAGGGCCGTACATCGGCACCCTGGACCCAAGCCGCCCCAAAGACCAGACTGCAGCATCCGCCAGTGAATCCTTCCTGCCGACCAGCCCCAAGGCGACCTCTCCCAAACTTTTCTTTTCAGCAGAAGTAAGATGTTCAAGAGAGGCAAGCAAACGCCAGATCTCAGCCAGTTCATGAGTTCCAAAACGCTCCCCCTCTTTTTTACCCGGTTTCCTGCGGTTCTTGCCCTCCTGCTGACGGAACAGTTTTTTTATCGAACTTACTAACGGCTGAGCAAGCGTGCGCTGCTGCCCCTGAGTAAGCCCCCCGGCGATTCTTCTCCACAAAATCCACCACTCGGCGCTACAGGCCTGATTACGGGAATGCACTACTCCCAACCGGTAAATCTGCCAGGTCTGTTTCACCCTCCAGTCATCCACCGCCACCCCGTAGCCGGGCCTTAGAGTAAACCCCAGAAGATTAAGCCACCTGGTTTCATACTGCGGATCTATTTTCCTGCCCTCTTCATTATCCAGAACAACTTCCCAAAGCGACCTCAGTAACGATGGAGGCCAGTGAGTGCGGTCCATGCCGCACAGTGATTCAATCCGCTTGACCAGATCACGCGGATCTCCCTCTCCTGAAGAATCGGTTCTGAAAGTATTCACAATCAGATCCCTGCACCCCTCGACCGTATCCACATCCAGAAAACCGGCCTTTTCACCCGCCCCGATATGAGCGGATATGTCGGTGCGGGTGGCGGAACGCACATCGAACTGAAGTTTCCAGCTACGGTTGCCCTCTTGTTCCGAACACCACAAATCCAGGGTCCCGATCTCTGTAAGCCGGGCGTGGAGCATCACCGAAACAGATTTCGCCTCCATCCCCTTGCCCGACTTGAGAACTGTACGGATAGGCGGAAGGGAATGCATCTCCAGAGGATCAATTTCCACCACGTCACCCGGTTTGTCAACAGTCCTGATACTTGAAACATAAAGGGGAAATTCTACCGGCTGCCGTATAAGAAGATTGAATGTCCTCTCACTAATATTCACACTCTCCCCCTCCTGAAGTCCCGCGGGAGCCAGACAGAGAGCCTGGAGCACAGCCGACTCCCCTACCATCGTTTCCACACCGATATAATAGGAACGGGCAAGCCCCGCCGATATTCTCACCCCCAGCCCACGGCGAACCAAACCGAAATAGGATGCACCGCGGCTCACAGCCAGCTCCGGGCGTTCGTTCTGAAGCACCTGTGGGGCCCAGTCGGGATCCTCCCTGCTGAACCAGCTGCTCAGGACATCAAGAATTCGTTTACGGATAATCTCGGAAGTCAGCACCCCCCCGTTAAACAGTACAATATCAGGTCTTATACTTCTTAAGTCCTCTCCCCCGTGAGCGGTAAGAAATGAGGCCAGGTATTTGGTGATAGCCGGATCTGGTGCATAGGGAAGACCGAATTCCTGAAAACCCGACTGGAGCTCTGCAGGCTTCTCGTCTATCTGAACATAAGGCAAAAAACCGTCAACCAGAATCTCTTCAGCGTCCTCCCGGGTTATCTGAGACTGGATCGCCCCTCCAATCAGGGAGGATCCGCTGCCGGGAATCGATACCGGCACCTGGTCCGGTGGATTATCACTCAGCAGGCTTTCTTTTGCAAACTGACAGCTGCGCACAAGCGCTGTGAACTGGCGAGGAAGAAGCCGTTTACCCTCAAGAAGTTTTTTCTCCGTATGGTAGGCAAGAGCAAGATCCAGATTATCTCCGCCAAGAATCAGATGCTCCCCCACCGCGATTCTATGAAAACGCACCCCCGTATCCTCAGGACGGACCTCGATGAGAGTGAAATCGGTAGTCCCTCCCCCAATATCACAGATAAGAATCTTCTGACCCGCTTCGACTCTCGACTGCCAGTCGGTACTGTGTCTGTTGATCCAGGAATAGAATGCCGACTGAGGCTCCTCAAGCAGGACAATATTGGTGAGTCCCGCATCGCCGGCAGCTTTAACTGTAAGCTCGCGGGCTATCTCATCGAATGACGCGGGTACAGTGAGAATCACTTCCTGATTTTCAAGCGGCTCATCGGGATGAGCATGATTCCAGGCCTGCCGGACATGGGAAATGTAGCGTGAACTCGCCTCCACCGGTGAAATCTTGTCCGCATCGGATACAGCATGCCAGGGAAGAAGCGCAGCGGTCCTGTCAACCCCCGAATGACTGAGCCACGACTTGGCGGATACGACCAGACGACCCGGCACTTTCGCTCCGTGATTACGGGCAAACACACCTGTTGTCGTCAGAATGTTTCCCTCCTCCCATGGCATATTCAACGCACCGGAAGCAAACTCGCCTTCTGCGGCTTCGTAGTGAAAGGAAGGGAACAGATCCCTTCTGTCATGTTCCCCGGGGGCAACTACCTGAAGAACCGGGAAATCCTCTATGCGGGGATTTCTGACCGAAGTATCTACAAAGGATACGGCTGAATTAGTGGTCCCCAGATCTATCCCTACAATAAAGCGGCTTTTCTGTTCCTGCTCCAGTTCCTGATTCATTGATTTTCCCGAACACTGAATTCCAATTTCCACGAATCGTCTGAAATAGTGCTTTTGCACCAGAGTTCAAACACCCCAAGTTCCGTTATGCGCGACTGGAATTTCACCGGAACATATCCTTCGGTAAACTTCTCATCACCGGGCAGATTTGCCTCAAGAGAATCGGTCTCCTCGATTTCGGTCTCGTCCCAGTGCCCGATGAGATTTCCGGGAGCATCCTGCTTTCGTATTGACGAACTGAAAAAGCGGAACTTGGCCGGCTCCCCCACAATAAGCCCTATCTCCTCGCTAGGCACATCGATCTGTGTTCCCTCCTCCATTCCGAAAGGTACGACACAGAGAGCGGAAAGCGGCCGTTCGAGTCCCGGAACCGCAGGACCGGCAGTTTCGATTCCCACATAATAGGAACGGGCCGTGCCCCCCCTGATACGCAGACCATGCCCCTGTTTCACAAAGGCGTAGTAGGCGGCACCCTTCGCTACAGCATAATCCAGATCGGGATTCTGTTCAAGCGGATCGACATCTTTTCCAAACCAGGACTGGATCACCTCGAGTGAGCGCATCCTGAAAACGTCCGCCTTGAATACTCCCCCGTTGAAAAGAATATGCGACGGATGCACCGAAAGGCCGTTCTGACCCTGAACCCTCAGAAAGTGAGCCAGATGCTTTGTTATACCGGTATCCGATTCGAAAGGAAGCCCAAGTTCTCTGAATCCGGATGCCGCCCGGCGGGAAGGCACCGCATCGGCCCCGCATACGGGAAAGAAACCGTCAACCAGAACACTTCTGGCCTGATCGGCTGTCAACTCGGCGGAAACTGTACCCCCGATAAGCTTTGATCCCCTGCCGAGCACCGTGACGGGATGAACGTCAGGCCCTCCTATAGAGAGAAGCTGCTCCTTTGCATGACGGCAGGAATGCCAGAGTGCAACCGACTGCCAAGGATCAAGATTGATTCCCTTTTCCGAAAACGCGGTCCTGGCCACATGGGCAAGCGTGAGATCCATGTTGTCTCCGCCAACCAGAATATGATTGCCCACAGCAATACGTTTAAGAGCAAGATCCCCGTCCTCTTCCTCGACCCCGATCAAGGTAAAGTCTGTTGTACCCCCGCCCACATCGAAAATGAGCAGATTATCACCCACCTTGAGTTTCTGGCGCCAGTCTTCACCTGCATGGGCAAGCCAGGAGTAAACAGCTGCTTGAGGCTCCTCAAGCAGAACAAAGTCCTGAGGAAGCCCCGCAAGTCTGGCAGCCTCCATGGTAAGCTCACGGGCACTGGCATCAAACGATGCCGGAACCGTAAGCACCACCTGCTGCTCGCCAAGGGGATCATCTGGAAAGTTCTGATTCCACACATCGGCCAGATGAGCCAGATAGCGCCGGGATGCCTCTACCGGGGAAATTTTATTCACGTCCGAAGGAGCGTTCCAGGGGAGAACCGGTGATCTCCTGTCAACTTTTGAATTGGCCAGCCATGACTTGGCAGCCGCAACAGTTCTGGCAGGAACATCCGCCGACTGCCTGCGGGCCAGCTCTCCCACGGCAAAATCCCTGTTCCCATCCCAGGGGACATTGTACACACCCTTTTCACTTTCAGCTTCGGTGGCCAGATAACAAAATGAGGGAAGTGAATGCCTGTTTTCTATTGTGGACGATGCGACCAGTTGAGGCACTTCCAGAAGCTTAATTTCCGATTCTTCTTCCAGTGTTCTGTAGGCCAGAACATTGTTGGTCGTTCCCAGATCTATTCCTATTGCATACTTCGATGCCATCTTCCAGTAGTCTCCTTAGATTAAAGCAGAAAGGTTGTTAATCAAGCCAATAGCCATCCGATCAGCTCAGTTCCACCTCGGCGGGAGATACCACATTCGCAGCTTCTTCTGTTCCCTGCCACACAGGAAGCTCACAACGGGTAGCTTTCCAACCGTGATGTCTGAGAACACCGTTATAAGGCGGGTTACCGGTAACATTTCCAGTCAGGCGATACTGATCCGGATCGAATCCGGCCAGTACAGTCATCTGGGAACCCTCCTCCTGTTCCACCACAGACTCAAGCCCGAACGCCCTGTCCAGCACCGATGCGCAGTCCCGATGCACATCTCTCACCGCAGCCCCGATCTGAGCATCACTGTAGGCGTCAATAGGCTCCTTAAGAAAATCAACCAGACGCCCTTCCCGCTGAAGCAGAGCAAGCAGTTGTACCGCTTCGGAACGACTCACCTTTTTCTCCTCTATTACCGGCTGCGGCTCAGGTTGCCCGGCTATCTGAGGGGGGCCCTCCTCGAAATAGGTGGCGATTTCGTTTCTGAATTTTTTGTTGAAAAAGATCCAGAAAAACGTTCTCACTGCCAGCTCGACTCTGTTCATCAATGCGTCCTTTCGAATGTACAGTTTTCATTTTAGGAAAAAGTACTGCTGTTCATGTGCAGTTCTAAAACTCAGGATTTACACCCGTAAATCCTTGCTGATACATAAAATAACAAAAGCAGAGGGCAGGAGAAATGTAAATCCGCCCGGAATCCAGCTCGCAAACCAGAAGAATTAAAGCAAGAAGCAGGCCGATTGTAAAAAGAGGATATTCAGCTAAGTAGCAGCAGAACAAAATCAGAAGAAATCAAGCAGTTCTCCCGGAAACCTGACAATCGATCCTGCACCCGATTCCACAAGTTCCTGCTCGGTTCTGAATCCCCAGGCAGCTCCGACCGGATACATACCCGCCCCCACGGCGGTCCGCATATCCGTATTGGTGTCCCCCACATACAGAAAACCCCCGGGTTCGACACCCACCTGCTCTGAAATGTGAAGTGCTCCCGCAGGATCAGGCTTCGGTGGGAACAGTTTCGCCCCCATTACCATAGTAAAGCGATCGTCTCCGAAATAGTGGGACACCACCATCCTGGTGAACTCATCGGGTTTGTTGGAAAAAACCGTAAGAACCAGCTCCCGTCTTTTCAGCTCATCCAGCACCCCTATTATTCCCGGATAAGGCCTGGTCTTTAGATCCCACCTGCGCCCGTACTCCTCTTTCATAAAGTCCACACAGGTCGAAACCACTCTCTCATCCTCGACAGGCAAAGCCCTCCTGGCCAGCTTCACCATTCCGTCACCTACAAAATAACGGTAGTTGTCAATGGGATGCCCGGGATAGCCAAGCCTTTGAAGCACAGAATTCATCGATTCCGCCAGATCCTCGATAGTATCCAGAAGCGTACCGTCCAGATCAAATATCACAGCTTTGTATTTCATGCTGAAACAACCTTCCAAATTGAGTCGTATTCTTCTTACTTTTTGAATCCCGCATTCATCAGACCGCCAATCTCCCTGGGAGTTAACTCCCGATAACTACCGGTCTTCATAGCGCCCAGCCTCACAGTGCCGAACTGTATCCTTCTGAGCCGCCGTACCTCATGCCCCACCGTTTCAAGCATCCGCCTGATCTGCCTGTTTTTCCCCTCAAACAGAGAGATCTCGTACCAGAACTGCCCCTCCTTGATCTGAACCGCCTTCACTTCCGCAGCATGAAGAACCTGCCCCTCCGATTCCACTCCACTCAGCAGCCGGGCGATCTCCTGATCGTTCATTGCTCTTCCCGTTCTGACCAGATACACTTTTTTGATTTTGAACCGGGGATGAGTCAGAGCATGAATCATATCACCGTCATTGGTGAGCAGCAGAAGTCCCTCTGAATTGTAATCGAGCCTTCCCACATATTTAAGAAGATCCGCATCGAGTCCATCCCTTTTAAGCGCATCATAAATGGTTGTCCGGCCTTGGGGATCATGACGGGTAACCATCACCTCACGCGGTTTGAAATAAGCCCAGTACTGAAGTACCTTTATAGGCCGGAGGGCTTTACCCATGTACTCAACCTGGTCGACATCAGGTCGCACCCTCATACCGAGCTCAACCACCTTCTCCCCGTTGACGAAAAGTCGCCCGCTGCGGATCAGTTCATCGCACTTTCTTCTGGACCCTAGTCCGCACTGAGCCAAAAAACGATTGATGCGAATCGGCTCCTGTGATTTCTCACTGGAATTTTTATTCACCACAAAAAACCTCTTCCATTGTAGCAGAGACTCTCACCGGCAACTTGATCTGACGGCTGATCCGTTGAGGTGAGTATCCATCAAGGGTGTATCCTGCATAGTTGAACATCACTGCCGGCAGTATCACTTCCGAAACACTGAATTGGGCAGATTTCTTTTTAACACACCTGATCACATCAATGGCCGCAAGTAGTCCTGTCACCGTCACCGAGTTACCGAAAAACCTGTTTTCGACACTCACAACCTGGTAATCACAAGACACATACCGATCGACGTTTTCAACGACTTTCTTTATATATGTATAGGCCGACTGGCCCGTCACGATCAAAACCGTGCTCCGTTTTTTTCTAAAAACGGGCGCGGATCTGTACAGTTTGCGTTTCAAAGATTTCGCAGAATCAAGCAACTGCCTCACCAGCCCCACACCGTTTTCGATCTGGGGATAATCCTCATAGTAGGATGCAGGGGGAATGGGCAGCCCGGCACGAATGAAAAACTCATCCGCCAGAAACAGTTTCCTGCCCCCGTTTTTCTGAGCCATTCTGTCAGATATTCTACCCATCTGCTCACAAACCTCTGAAGCTTTCTGCCGATCTACCGCGTCCAGAGGCTCCTTTCTGAAGCGGGTCAATCCCACAGGCACCACAGCGATGGAAAGGAGAGACTGTCCGTAGCTGAAAAGATCCTCGACACTCTTTTCCAGCACCGCACCGTCGTTGTACCCGGGGCACACCACAAACTGGGTATGGAAACTGATTCCGTTCTCCTCAAGAAAACGCAGCTGCTTACGGATATCAGGAGCCCGCCGGTTCCGAAGCATTGCTGCCCTGATATTTGGATCTGTAGCATGAACAGAGATGAAAAGAGGCGACAGGCCAATTGAAACGATCCTTTCCAAATCCAGCTTTGTAGCTGAGGAAAGGGTCACATAGTTGCCGTTGAGAAATGAATGCTTTAAATCCTCGTCCTTTATATAAAGAGAAGACCTCAGACCCGGCGGCATCTGATCTATGAAGCAGAAAACACAACGGTTGGTGCATCGGTTTATGGGCATGTCATGGAAATCCACCTCCAGAGGAGAACCCAGAGGCCGCTCGAGTTCAATCACCCCCACTCTGCCTCTGCGCTCAAGCTCAATCTCCAGAAACTGTTGGGAAGAGAAAAAATAGAAATCCAGCTCATCAGTTACCTGCTGACCATTAACGGAAAGAATGCGGTCTGCCGATCTGAGTCCAGAATCATAAAGGAAACTGTCTCTGGATATATTCCGTATTTTTAACCCCTCCAAAGGGAGGCCTGTTGTATTTTGATGATTCATAGACTGCTCTTTGATCGGTTCACCTCAATTTGCGCCAATAGTATACGTTTTAGTCATTGATTTTTCCAAAATATAATATCTATAATTAAGAATGATTTTCTGTCGTTTGAAATAATCGGCTCTGAAGCATTTCAATAAGGAGGAATGGCAGTGAGAAAACGGACACGCCATTTGTGGCTGGTAAGCTTAAGCGCTTTTCTATGTTTTTTCTGTACAATCAAGGATGATAACGGTGATGCTGTTGATCCGGGAATCATCAGCACCCAACCGACCGACCCCGACGCCGTTCCGGTTCTTTTTGCCAGCGCAGACAGCGCCTACGTCAAAACCGGTGATACCATCGCACTGCGTATCCGGGTGAGAGCCGACAGCGCAAGCGATGCCCAGCCGCTCAGCGATGCACGCGTAATCATCGGCCACTCCAGAGGATGGGTGTCCCGTGACACAGTTGTCACCAACGCCGACGGCCGCGCCACAATCTACTTCTCCGATACTACCAGCGGACGTGCGGAATTCACCATCACATCCGGTACGGCACAGCAGACCCTGCGGCTGGACGTGACCAATACCCCCACGAAAATCACCAAAAGGCTGAAAGCCGTACCGCTCAAATCGATCATCAAAGCTGACGGAAAAGATCACACGATCATCTCCGTGCAGGTGATGAATGAAAACAACAATCCTCTGGTGGGAGAAGCTGTTCAGTTCATAACCACCTCGGGTGTAATCGCCGGAGAACCTCCTGCAACATCCAACTCCGGACAGAGCCTTACCGATCAAAACGGTATCGCCAGAGCGAAACTCATTAGTTCAAATGTCAATGACACTGCTTATGTAACCGCCTATCTTGTTAACGACAAAAGCCTCAATGACGAAATAGCTGTCGGGTTTTCTGGTGTGAATGTCAACATTAACATCAAGAGCTCCAATATCAAAGAGAATGAAGAACTGGTTCTTTCTGCCAAAGTGCTCAATGCTTCAGGAGAACCGATTCCCTACGCTCCCGCCTACTTTGAACTGGGCAAAGGCCTTTCCTCGAATATCAGAGTACTTTCCGCAGACTCCATTACAGGTCTTGACGGTGTGGCCAGGCTGATCATCAAGGGAATGGAAACCGGTACCGATTCTCTGGTCATCACCTCCAGTGGTGCTTCATCCGCCATCAAACTCAATGTGACGGATCTTGATCTCCAGGTGGAACTTGAAGAAACTGTTCTTCAGGCCCGCCAGGGGCTGTCGACCATGATGAACGCAGTGTTCACCGAAGGTGATGGTAATACTCTGGACGGAAAAAATATCGTAGTCACCCGTCACTTCAAAAAGCAAAACGGTGCCGACAGTACCGATACGGTGAGCATGGTCACGGACAATCAGGGCCGCGCATCAATGGCAATCAAGGCTCTGCCCTATGAGGGCACCATGCGCCTGGTAGTCACAGCGTACAATACGTCATCGGATATCGCTACAGCCGAAGCTCACCTCGAGTTCATCACCACCAGGACCATGACCATATCGGCTCTGCCCTCGGTGATCCAGGCAGACGGCACAAGCAGATCCACCATAACCGTTCAGATCAAAAACGAAATGAACAATCCCATAGTGGGTGATGTGATCACATTTGCTTCTGACGCGGGACTCATCACCTCATCGGCAGTAACCGATGAGAACGGAAAAGCCAAAGCACAGCTCACTAGTGACAGACGCAACACGATTGCCACAGTGACCGCGACACTTGAAAAAGATCCCACACGCCAGGCCAAGATTGATGTCGAATTCTCAGGCGTCACTCTTACGGCAGCAGCTAATCCGGCCAGCATCAACTCAAGCGGCTCCGATACCAGCACAGTGGCGATCACGCTTGTGGATGCGGCAAAGAATCCCATTGTGGGTGAACGGGTGAACTTCTCAAAGCAGATGGCCACTACCTCGATTGTGAGCCGCGATTCAGTTACGGACAACCGCGGTGAGGCGCGCTGCAGGATCGTGGGCACCGGCAGCGGGCAGGACACTGTCACAATTCAGGCTGCGGGAGCATTCACCAGAACCGTTGTTAACTATTCCACCAATTACCTTGTAGTGGACACAGCCAGCTTCCAGCCGGCAATAGCAAACGGAACAGATTCGACTCAACTACGTATCAGATACATGCAAGGTGACAGATCAACTCCGATCGACAATGCCACCCTGGATGTGAGTGTGACGATGGGTTCGATCCATGACACCACTTTCGCCAGAACATTTACTCTGACGCCTGCCGATGATGGCGAGATGAGGTTCTATCTCAAGAACCCCTCCTTTACCAACACGGCAACGGTTTATGTAAAGGCCAAAACATCCCAGGAACTGACTACCGCAGCCTTCTCTCTTTATTTCAGAGCAAGCAACGTGTTCAGGATCG
This sequence comes from Chitinispirillaceae bacterium, assembly GCA_046538945.1. GTDB lineage: Bacteria > Fibrobacterota > Chitinivibrionia > Chitinivibrionales > Chitinispirillaceae > JAEZKC01. The sequence continues at coordinate 10,594 of JBKHHW010000086.1, forward strand.
AACTCAGCGGGACCCCCGAAGTCATCAGCACCAATAAAGACAGGGCGACTCTGACTGCTGTGGCGTTCGATCACCAGAACAACAGGGTTAAGGATGCCGAGATTTCCTTCAATATGCTCAACGGTCCCGGAGGTGGTGAGTACCTGGATCCGGCTACCGCCACCACCGGGGCTGACGGTACAGCCAAGACCCATCTTGTTTCTGGTACCACTCCGAGCATGTACAAGCAGGTCAGGATCTCCGCCAGCGACTTTTCGGGCATACGGTCCGATACCGCCAAATTCACTATTGCCGGGCCGCCGCATGAAATTACCATCAGACGCAATATGGGTGAAATCACGAAGGGCGATGCCACCTACGGAAAGAAGGTAGCGGCAATAGTTTCGGATGTCAATGGCAATCCGGTAGCCGACGAAACAGAAGTGAGCTTCAGTATGCAGGTGACCGGTTATAAAATTTTCAGGCTATCCACTCACTTTTACTGGAATGATGCGGGTGATAAGATGTTGTACCGGGTTGATACCGTTTCTGTGTTCCTGCCGTTTGAGGACCTTAACGACAACTACAGACTTGACCCGGGGGAGGATATGAACATGGATGGCATTGCCGCTCGGGGAGAAGATCTCAATGGTGACGGCATACTGCAGACCGGCCCAGGATTTGAAGACATCAACTGGAACGGTGTTCGTGATTCCTTTCCGGAACCAATTAAATACTTCACCCGGGCAGATGGTACCGAAGACAGCGTATTTGCCGACTACAACGGCAACGGCAAAAGAGATCTTGTAGAACCTTTGCTTAATGATAGTCTTAAGGACATGACCTGGGAAGAATATCAGGCTCTCGCCGCAGCTGTACCCCGTACCGGAAAATTCGATATTGACTGGAACAGCAACGGTGTGGCCGACCCAAAGACAGCTCTCACCATACCCCGCACAGTTACGACAAAAGACGGTGTGGCGGATAATGAAATAATCTACGGGCAGTCTGATGCCCTGAGAATACAGGTGAAGATCTGGGCTGAATGCCGGGGTCTGGTCACTTCCAGTCCGGAGCAGTTCATTCTGCCGATTGAAAAAGAGGACGCCAAGTACTGGAGATATAAAGACTAAGAGTATGAACCTGTGGGCTAACAACACGATATTAATGAAGAGGTTAGTGTGAACAGAAAGCTGATTTTAACTATGTTTGCCATTTCGGCGCTGAAGGTGTCTTCCTTCAGCTCCAATCTTGCCAATCCGGCAGCCGCTATTCCGGAAGCCCGGGTTTCGCTGGGGGCGTCCTACCATCTGGGCGGCTACACCATTTCCAACCGGGAAATTCCCCTGATCATGAACCGTTTTCACGGCCGGATAAGCTACTCCCCTATCAAATACGTCAATTTCGGACTAGACCTCGGTGCCGCCCAGGTCAATGTGGAGCGTTATACCCTGGGAAGAGACACCATACCGGTTTTTGAAGGCGGCTACGGGTTCTCGGGTGGTGCGCATCTGAAGCTGACAAGCCCCCTCATACTGAACCAGTTCTCTTTCATAGCACTCGCACAGGGAGGAATTTTTTCTTCCGAAAATAAACCCGGTGCGATGTACGCCGGCAAAGACGGTGCTGCGACTCTGGGGCTGCAGGTGAGGATTCCCGATTTCGGATACATATCTGCCGGTCCGCAGCTTTACATTATCAACGGAGAGAATCAAAGTTATAACGGAAACGAAGGGTTTTATTCCAACCTCAACAATGTAAGAGGTTGGATAGCAGTGGATTATTTTCCCAAGACTGAAACCCTGACTAACAACCGGCCCTATATTTCCGTTGAGTTCACCGCCTCGCCGAAAATCAATTCAACATCTAGAGTCCCTGTTCAGGAGTTCAGTCTCTCTGTGAGCCTTGGAACTGTAACGCCCAGACTGTATGGAATGCCTAAAGACGCGGATGAAAATTTCTGAACATCCGGCTGT
>JBKHHW010000087.1:0-12514 GCA_046538945.1 Chitinispirillaceae bacterium
AAACGCAGAGGTCGCAGAGAGCGCAGAGGGGGAAAAGAAAGTAATTAAAGGTTCGGAAAAGAGGGATCTTGCTATTTACTTTTTAATTTTTGTTCAAAACTATTAAACATTCCTATCTCTGCGTTCCTATCTCTGTGACCTCTGCGCGCTCAGCGTTTTATTCATCTCTCAGGCCATTTACAATTCTTTCGATTCCATTCCTAAGCAAAAGAACATGGAAATTAATAATCAAACCGAGTTTTTTCTCACTTAAACATAAATAGGTCAACAACTTCTGACGATCAATAGCTGTTACGGTGTCTTTCGCCTTAAGATCAATGATTACCTTTTCTTCAACTATCAAATCCAATCTCAAATCAGTACCTAGTTTTATCTCTTTATAAGGAATCGGAACCTTTTGCTGTCTTAGAAATTTGATCCCTCGCAGGTAGAATTCGTGACATAAAGCTTCCTCGTAGACTGATTCTAGAAGTCCGGGGCCCAACACTCGATGGACTTCTATCGCAGCTCCAATTATCTTTTCTGTTATTTTATTTTCTTCCATTCCTACCTCTGCGTTCCTGTCTCTGTGTCCTCTGCGCGCTCAGCGTTTTAGTTATCTCTCTAGAAAAAAATTAAAACGCAGAGATCGCAGAGAGCGCAGAGGGGGAAAAGAAAGTAAATAACTGTTAGGAGAATAGGGCCTTGCTATTTACTCTTTACTTTTCCTCCAACTATTACATTCCTATCTCTGCGTTCCGGCCTCTGTGTCCTCTGCGCGCTCAGCGTTTTATTGATTATCCCGAACACCGCGTTTTAACTCCCTCCGGGGCGTGCCGAATATCCGTTTCTGAATTTCGGGGGGCTTGAGTAGTCCGGAACAGCCATCATATCCCAGTCGTCAAAGCTGAACCCTACCGATAACGAGAAACGGTTGCCTCCTATGGGCGCCGGACGGTCTGCACCGTGGTCCCATCTGAAGCTTAGGGCCAGTGGGTAGGAGTTGAAGGATAACGCCTCGAGCCGCATTTCTGCGCCGTAGGAGAGAATCCAATCTGACCTGTCAAATTTGATTGCGTCTTTCGGTTCATCCCAGCATGCACCGCCCGCTACATTGACTGCTCCGTAGAGTCTGTCGAAATAAAGAAAGCTGAATTTTTTGTCAATGGATTTAGGCCAGAGGGGAAAACGGTAGGACAGCTCGCCACTCAGAACTGCTTTACCTGAAACCAGAACTGTGTCGTAAATGACTGTACTGGTATCTCCATATTCAATCCTGGTTTTTTCATCCTTGTAGTAATAAGTGTAACCTGGAACCTGACTGACCGGCAAGTAAAAAGAAGGAATGTCCTGATTGCTTATCGGTTTGATATAAGACCCGTTCAGATCTAAATGCAGATCGTGTTTGTTTACGAATGTGCCCATTCCCATCTTGATTTGTCCCTTCAGTTCATGGTAACTGTAGCGGTCGTATCGCTCCTTGAGAATGGAGGCATCTGTGGAGAAGCTGTTTTCCTCTTTAAGAGAAAGATCGTTACGGAAATTGTACTGGAGTTTGGCTGCCAGGCCGGTAGGTGAAATGTTGCTGAGTGCATTTTGCATTTGACTCTGCATGTGAGTCATTGCACCAACTCTGTATCCTTTGCTGAGATTGTAATTGAACACGCCCTCGTCGTAAACCTCTTCCAGGTCCAGTGCCACATTGTACATGTCAAACCCAGTGAAAAGGTGTACTCCAAAAACTTCTCCGAACTGATGGGAGGTGCTGAAGAGAAAATTCTGCAGCTGTATGTTATAAGGAAGCACCTGCATCATTTCCTCAGATTCATCGTAGAACCAGTCTTCACCTGAAATGCCCCGCACCATGTAGTCGGCACTGAGACTCAGCGGAAGCATATTGGAGGTGAGATAGATTCCCGCGTCGTAGTTGGCTTTCGGGTTGATGCCGCCCTTGTCAGGGTTGAAAAAACTGAAAATTCGGCTGGGCTCAACCAGAAAAAACGCTCCACCCTCATTTCCCACGCCTGCCCAGGCGAGAGGGTCCAGGAAGTTGAGAACTACACCCGTTTTGACACGAGTCACTCCCTTGGTTTCATCGTCATCGCTTGTGACCATCTGTTCGCCCAAAAGTGTAGGGACTACCAGAAGCTGCCGTGGTAATTTTGAGTAGGAACGGCGGCTGGTCAGGGGGACAGTGTAGGTTTCAGGCTGCTTTTTTTCCCTGAGTGTAACCGCCTTGGTAAGAACCTGCGACTTAAGTACTTTGATACTGTCAATGAGATAGATTCCGTATCCGTCCTGGTCATATCCTGCGTAAACCAATTTTTTTTCATCTCTTGAAACAGCCGGTGAAAAGGCGCCTCCGGACACATTTGTCAGTTTTTCCAGAGCGCCTGATGCGAATACATAACGGTAGATATTGAAAATCCCGCTTCTGTCAGAGGAAAAGTAGAGTGCAGAACCATCGGAACTGAAGAACGGGTTGCGTTCATCATGTTCTGTATCGCACACGAGGGAAAAAGAGTTGCTGAGGGTATCGTATATGCCGATTTTGCGGTTGTCTCCATCAATGAAGTCTACAGCTATACTGTGACCGTCCGGTGACCAGCTTAGAGAGAATATGGTGTTGAGAAGCACTGAATCGGACCCGGGCAGGGATGTACTCTTGTAAAAAGATTCCTGGGACTTTACTCGAGGATATATGATACGAAGACCTTTGCCAGAAGTATCTGTTATGGCCAGATAATACCGATCGTATTTCCTCACGGCACAGGCCAGGCGGTCGCCTTCAGGAGAGAATGCTGTGGCGAATACACTCTTCCGGGCAGTTATCTGCCGTTCGGTCTTTTTCCTGAAAGGATTGAAACTCTTCTTTTCAGGGGGAAGGGTGTCAAGAAACAGATCAAATGTTTTCAACCCCCCTTTTTTGGGTTCCTGAACGGATTTGCCCGATTTCATACTTACAAATGCAATGCGGCCGCTGGGCTGGTGTATATCGTAATTGTTGGTCACAGGCATTTCAAAGCGGATTCTCTTCTTTTCATCCATCGTATCGGATAAACTGTAGGACATTAGGCTGCGGAAAGAGTAATCATTCTTGCCGTTAGAAAGGAAGTAGACTTTTTTTTCGTCGGGAGAAAAGCGGGGGAGGCGATTGTCATACCCGTCCTTGTTTATTTTTTTGCCGAAAACCTGGGTTCCGATATCCCGAATCTGTTGTTTGTATTCAGTTTCAAGGTGCCTTATCCAGTCGTTATAAAGTTTTTTGGCAGAAATTCCCAAAACGGCCTTTATAGCTCCATCGAAACTGAGCCTGTCGAATCGCGTGCTTTCCCGCAGGAGTGAAACCACTTTTTCATAACCGTAGGTATCCGCAATGTACAGGGTGAGCGAAAAGCCGTGGTTGTAGGTTTTCTCATAATCATCGCCACGACCGGCAAAAACATTCATATGATCCCAGGAGAGTGTCTTTTTACTCAGTACGAGCGTTCTCATGATCATGTCCCGATGTGAATCCCAGCTGTCTGCCCCATGGCGGCTGCTCTCGTACTGCGCTATTCCTTCGGTAAACCAGGGGGGGAGGATGTCCGTCGGGTAGACATGAAGTGCTTCAGTGCGCAAGCTTTGATTGGGGTGGGTGAAATATCCTAATTGAAGACTTGGTATTGAAGGGTGCAGCTTCTTTGCCGACCAGATTGAAACTATGTGGGCGAATTCGTGGGTGATCACATCATCCAGCCAGTCTGAACTACCCCTCAGATTGAACTCGAAATCGTGTACACCTATGAATATGAAATTAAAGTTGGCGTATGCAAATCCTTCGGGAATGTCTCCGTCATAGAGAACCACATCGGTTTTATCGGGAAGTTTTATATGGTAGGTTCCGGTGTAGGCCTTATATAGTTTTTCAAGCTTGTCCGCGACTCGTTTTGTGAGGTGGTCCAAACCTTGATGGTAATGGATTCTGAAATGTTCAGATTCGACTGTGAAATGCTTCATCCCGAAGGCATTGAATTTTGCGGCATCGGATTGGATAAATGATGCCCCACACAGCAGCATCAGAAATATTGCCTTGATTTTCATTTCTACTTCTCTTTTTATAGAAAGATGATACCTGTCAAATCATTTCACCACTGCCATTTTCCAGAACTCCACGTGTTTTTTGCCGGCGATTCTGGCTTCCATGCGGCACCTGTAAACCCCAGGACCGTATTTTCTCAGATTCACTCTGAATTCATTCCAGTCCGGGTAGCTTCCACTGAGACTCGAGAATGTATCCATACGGTAGCCTGTAATGGTGAATATGTCTAGTCGTACTTTTTTTGCCGGTCCGGAAAATTTGAATTTGAACGTGGTTTCCCGGGCACCTGCGGTGGGGTTGGGATAGTTCCAGAACGTGAGGGGTTCCTCGTTTGTTTCTATGATTTCCGGCAAATCGGCTCCGTAGGCAAATGACCGGGCGGCATCAAAACCGTTCTGAGGCCAGAAAAGTGAATCGGGCATGATTTCCGTCGGCAGCTTCCATCTGTATACTGCCCCACGTGATGATACTGCGAACAGGTCGGGTGACGAGGAGTTGTCGGTGCGGCTAATGAGAGGTGAGGTGGTCACCGGAGCGCCAGCGGAAAGAGGCCAGCAGGACTGAGGTTCTGCCTCACTGCTTCCCAGAGCTGATGGATCGCTCAGCGGTCGTTTTGCATCCGCACCGAGAGCATCGATGAATCCTCCCGGGAGAATGTAGGGATAGATCAGGGAGTCGCTCAGATCGAGAACCGTGTCGATACTGCCCGATGACAGATCCCACAGGCTGTCAAGCGTTCCGTCCTGTCTGCGAAAAGTGATTACACCTTTTTCGCGGTCTGCACTTTCAATTTTTGTTACAGTAAAGGTAGCCTTTTCTCCGGTGGGTGAAGAGAAAAGCACAAGGGGCTCTTTTTCTTTCCCGGAGACCACAACCGGTGAGGTGGTTATGCTTCCGCGCTGGTACCAGTATCTGTTGTCCAGATACGCCGGCCACTTGCTGAGCAGAGCACCTTTGTAGTTGAGAGCGTAGATGCCGTTTGTACCGCTCACGACTATGTCCAGGTAGCCGTCTCTGTTCAGATCAGCCAGTGCGGGCGCGGAGAAGTTCTTGGGATATCTGCTGCGGACATCCTTTTTCTCTTCAGGGTCAATGTGATAGGCATTGGCCCAGTCGTTCGGTTCCTCCTGCCAGCCTTCAGAAAGAGCCAGTTCCGAATCGTACACCCACACTCCGTGCCTGCTGTCTGCAACCACTATTTCGCTTTTACCGCTGCGGTTGAGATCTCCTGTCACAATTGTGTAGGGTCCTATGCCGTTTGGTACACGTACTGTTCTGAGCGGTGACTCCGAATCTGTGCTGCATATGGAAAGGGTACCGTCGGTCTGCACTGCTGCTACGGTGCCGGGGTTTTCCCGAATCACCGCAACGGCACATACCGCGGAGTCGGATGAAAGCTTTATAATTCCGGTGGAGTCCTCTCCTGACCCGACAAATACCCTTCCGTTTTCCAAGCCAAGAACCCACGATTCACCTTCCGTTCCTGTCAAATAACTGGAGGGGGCAGCCGGCAAAGAGACTGTGACAAATTCAGCACCTTGTGCGTCGACCGAATTGAAAACGACAACAGAACCGTTTTTCGAGGGTACATACAGTTTGTTTTCGATAACAGTGGGGAAAGTGAATGTTCCTCCGATACTGTCAAGGTAGCTGACCTGTGAAACTGAATCCGGAATCGTATCCCCTCTGGAGTCTTCCAAATAAACATCGGCCAGCCTGTTGCCGTAGGAACTTTGCTGATCTCCGCTTGTGGGATATACATACAGCCGTCCGGATTCGCTCAGAAGAATCAGCTCTTTTCCGGGGGAAGATTGGTCCAGATCCGCTGTGAGAGGATCGTGAAAACCCTCAGGAGCGGCCATTCTGGGCCATGAAGGCACCAGATAATCGTATTCTATACCGACTCTGAAAACACTGTCCGAGTAATTGCTGATTTTGTAGTCAAAGCCCGTTCGTTTGGTGTGTTCCAGTACCGGATTTTCGCTTGTCGGTTCAATCTTCAAGTTCAGATACGTATGTCCGCCGTCATTGCTTCGGGTGGAAGGGCGGCTGTACGGACCAAATCCGGTCACAGTGTTGTTTTTGTCGTCTTTGTCAGTTTTGTGTGGAAATACATCTTCAGCACCTCCGTAGTCGAATGCCGCCTGATAGAACATATCCGAAAACATGACGCCCAGATCGTTCACACCGTCAGCCTCCACAAGGCGGATTCCGCGGTAGGTGGAATCCGCATTCACAAAATTATGGGCAAGTCTCTGCTGGATTACTCTCTCGTCAATATGCCAGACGAGGACTCCTGAAGCGGGGAGGCTGATGTCGTTGTTTTTGGCATTGATAATTACTCGTGATTTGTCAGATACGGTATCCACATTCTCTTCCAGATTTACATTGAAAGGGTATGCGGAAATGTAATCGGAGGAATCCTCGTAGTTGAAACGGTCTTTGTCACCCGAAAGGTTGCGCTGCCTGTTCTCGATCAGATAGTATTCGTGATTGTTTATGGGAACCAGAAGAATCGTCGTGTCGGTGTTCTGCTCCGAATAGCGGTCCAAAGCAGAGGAAAGTGACGTAACATTATGGAAATTCCGGGAGCCCATGGATGCAGGATAAGCCTTGTCCCAGCCCATGAAGGCGCGCACCCACGCGGATGGGTAGGGGGGGATGAATCCCCGTCCCGCGGAGTAGCCCGCGAAATCCATGATACAGAACGCACCGATGGCGGAGATGCCGCTTGATGTGGAAAAAAGGTCCGGAATTCCCAACTGGCGCGCTACCTGATTGACTAATATCCCCTGTATTCCCCAATTGAGACCATCCTGGTTTGAAGTCTCGGCGCACAACATGACCTCTTCAATGAGAATAGGTTCGCCGTCATAGCCGCTTACGGTTATTCCCATATCTTCGAGCCCGAGAGTGTCTTTGTAGTATTTCAGCATCTCCTCATTGACAAATGCATCGATCATATCCGATGGGGAGTCGGCGTATGCCGCTCCATTTTCCCCGCCGTCGGTAATATAGGAGGCTCCGGCATGGAAGATGAGGAATACGGCTTTACGGTTGGTCCCTCTTTCTCTGAGAACGCCGTCAGCGTCCCGGTAGATATTTTTAAACGGTGAATCGGCTGTTTTCTTAGCAGCAGCCTCGAGGGCTTCTTTGATAAACCGCATTAACCCATAAGTCTTTCTGGTCCAGTACTGATCGGAGGATTCTTTTTTCTTTTTCCATCCGGGAGAGTAGTTGGTCATCATCTCATCGACAGAATAACCGGTCTCTCCAGAGCCGCGGGGGTAGATATCAAAATCAAGGGTGAGGTTTCCGCGGGAAACCTTTTCGTAATACTTTCTTACAGCTCGGAGCTGATCGGCAAAATAGAGTGAATCGTGCGGTGCCGTGTCGTACTTGTATACCGTATCCTGATTTATGAACTTCTGCTCTTTGGTATCACCTCTTATTCCGAACAGCCCGTTGCCGGTGGTCAGTGCGGAGGTGTCTTCTTTGAACTGTACGCGTATGGCAATGACAAGGAGCGTGTCTTTCTCCTGTTTTGAAAAGTCGATTGCCCACTGGTGGTCCCGGGCTGTTTCGACCAGCTTCTGAGATGAGGTGCTTTTCATGAGCAGGTTTCTGGCGTTTACGTTTCCAGACTGCGCCTGAATAGCCAGAGGCAATCCGGCCATCAAAAGACCGCAAAGAAAGTTGGAAAGTTTAGACATGAGTTCGCTTTCTGTAGCTGAAGCCGTTCAAATCCGAAGAGTACAACCCTGACGTGCTGCGAGTGTTACAGATCGACCAGAAAAGACAGCCTCCACTGACCGTCGCGGGCACCGCTGGAGCCTGTGTTTTTATCATTTATGTTTTTGAGAAGACCTTCCATGAATCCTTCAGGCGAATGAATATATGAAAAATCGAAATTCAGATTTGAATAGTTTACCCCTATGCCCATTGTCCACTCAAAACGTTCTCCGAGATAGTCAAGCAGAAAGCCGGTTCTCAGGGCCATGAAATCGGCATACAGGTATTCCATTCCCATACTGACATTGACCTCCTGGATTTCTTCTCTGTAGGTGCTGCTGGTATCATTCAGGAGATCAGTCCAGAGTGCAGTCCAGAACGGGTCGGGACCTTTGTCGTGATAATTCTTCACCACTTCCCGATAGGCATCCATGACCAGTGTCAGATCGTGAAAAGGTGTCTGTACTGGTTTGTAGGCAAGGCCCAGACGCAGTGAGAACGGGATAGGATCGGCCTCGTCGGGTGCAACATAATAGATTTTCGGCCCCATATTTTGAAGCATGAAACCGACATCGAACTTGTCGATCAGAAAATTCTTCTTGAGCATCGCAGCGTCAATCGCGAATGTCTGACCAACCCCTCCGATGGTGGGGGCAAGGGCACTGTAGGCGTATTTGATATTGAGACCGAGCGAGAGGTCCTCTTTTACAGGAAAGCCGTAGGAGAGTCCGAAAACCCCTTCCCACGATCTTGATTTACCCATATACCGATCCATTTGATCGGTCCACTCATTGACACCCATATTGATGTAGTTTATGGAAAGGCCCAGTGTCCCCCATTCTTCAGTAGGGTAGATGAAGGAGGCAGAGCTGTGCCAGAGGTCGCTTTGTCGGAATGAGGGCAGAAGCTGTTCGTAGAAAAACAGAAACTGCATATTGGCATTGTCATACTGATGTATGGACTGATCTGTTGCAAGCCACATGTCACTGCCGCAGGCCGCGATTGAGCGCACTTCATTGCTTTTGAGAGCATTTTTGGAGTGGTAGGCCTTCCATTCGGGAACCTCCACTGGCTTGCCGTCCTTGCCTGTTTCTGTCTTTCCCGTTTTGTAGGTGATCGCCCCTTTGTTGGTTCCTATCCAGATCGTGCCGCTTTCACTTTCGGCTATGGTGAAGACTTTACTGTCTGGAAATTTGTAGCGTTTCCAGCTTTTGCCGTTTGTGTGGACGGTGACTCCGTTTTCCCCCCCTATCCACAGTCTGCTTTTTGAATCGAAAAACAATGCACTTACTTTTTGAGAAAGAAGTCCGGACGCGGTGTCGAGAACCGTGAATTCGTCACCCGCTTTGCAGATCAGGCCCTTGTTGGATCCTATGTAGAGTTTGCCGGATGCTCCGAATTCCACAGCTGTGACATACGGATCAACAAGTCCGTTCTTCACGGTATAGGTTTTCCACTCCAGATCCTTCATCAGGGCAAGTCCCTTGTCGGTTGCAATCGCCACATCCCCCCTGCGGTTTGAGGCAATGCTTACAATTCTTTCCGAAGGTAAACCGTCCTTTCGGGAAAATCTGACCCACTGCTTGTCATCATAACGCCACAGACCCGAAACAGTACCCACCCACAGACGCTCGGATGCATCCATAGCCAGCGCAGTGACTGTGTCCCGTACTGCGACGGTGAAGGGGATGGTGAGTTCGGTCTGCTCTTCCAGGCTGACCTGGCCGGATTCCAGGATATCGGCTAATTTGTCGGCCAGAGCGTCAGCTTTGTCTGAGGAAACTAATTCGGAGATTTTGTCTTTTATATAAGGACTGGTCTGTTCATCGGATGGAAGAAAAAGCAGCATCCGGGCAAAAGAGTCCAGATTGTGATTCTGCGTCTTCAGTGTAGCTGAATCGATTTCCGCATTAATCTGGTCGACTAGCCTGTAGTATGTTCCCATTCCCAGGTTGTTTGCCTTCTGGATCTCCCATATCGCCTGGTCTATCACTTTCTTATCATCTGTGGTGAAAAACTTCTCGGCGATTTCACGGAGAGATTCATCCCCTTCCCACAACAGGAAAACTTCCCCATTTTCCCAAACTTTGCCATTGTGACGGTAGACTCCGGTGGGTCCGCCTGCCCACACATAGTTTCGGGTTCCGAAATCCATGCCGGTTCGGCCGGTAACGGCGGTAAAGGAGCTGTCTTCATAGTGGGTGATCCAGGAGCTGGCCATAGGTGAGGTTCCCAGGCCCGCAGGGTTGTAGAACGTGGCGTTTGCATCATCGGACAAAGCAGTGAAGGCTTCACCCAGCGCGGTGGGGCGCCCTCCTGTAGGAAAGGACAGAGTAACCACGGCCGACTGTCCTATGGCACCGGCATCTCTGCTTAAAAACAGACATAAACTTGCAACAAGGGCAATTCTGCCCGCCACTGAACGCCCGATCTTGAAAATCATCAGCTTTGTACCTCTGAGGTTTGGGGTGTTGAGATGGTGGTCCATTCCGGTAGTGGAGGGATTTCTCCTTCAGCAAAGAAGGGACGCAGGCCGGATTCAGTCGTTTCCCGCAGATTTTCATTTCCGTGGTGGGCAACTATTCTGCAGCTGCACCCGAGGTGAAAAGGGGGAATGATCTGAGGATGTTGGAAAATTTCTTCCCGACTCACAAACTGGCCCTTTGATATTAATGATTCGCACCCCGGACACTCTTGGGGGAAGTCATAGTAGTAAAATTCTACCCCCAGTCTGTCTCCGGATTCGATTTCTTGGATATTGGCATCCAGTTGAGCTTTCCAGTGCTCCACTAACCTGTTCGGGTCAGGAACTCTGGCCAGCTTACCTTTATTTTCGTCTAGGTCTGCCAGATATTTTCGGATTTCTTCTTCTTTGGGTCTGACTTTGATAAGTGACTCCCTGGGACTCTTACGGATAACCGACCAGATACCGCTTTGGTGTATCTGGGAACTGAGCTCTTCAGACTCCTCCTCTTTGGTGAAACTCGTTTTCACTGCAACCAGAACGAGAATCATCAAAATTACAAGCCCGACGATTACTGCTGTCATAGTCATATCCCTGAAAAGAATTAAAAGAAAGCGCACAGAACTAAAACATACTATAAAAACAGTCTGCGCGCCGTCACTAATTACATGTTATTGACTATCTCTTTGCCGAACTGCGAGCAAGAAACCGTCTGGGCATTCTCCATCAGCCGGGCAAAATCGTAGGTCACGGTTCTTTTGGCTATCGTCCCTTCAATGCCTTTGTTTATCAGATCCGCCGCTTCTGTCCACCCCAGATACCTGAGCATCATTTCCCCTGAAAGTATCACCGAGGATGGGTTCACCTTGTCCTGATTTGCATATTTGGGAGCCGTTCCATGGGTGGCTTCGAAAATCGCATGCCCGGTCAGGTAGTTGATGTTCGCACCCGGAGCAATGCCGATCCCGCCTACCTGAGCCGCAAGTGCATCGCTGACGTAATCACCATTGAGGTTCATTGTGGCCACAACATCGAACTCATCGGCTCTGGTGAGAGCCTGCTGGAAGAAAATATCCGCGATGGCATCCTTTATGAGAATCTGACCCGGACCCGGATTCCCGCCGCAATCTTCCCAACTGACCAGTTTTCCGGCGTATTCGCGTTTTGCCAGCTCATACCCCCACTTGCGGAACGCTCCTTCGGTGAATTTCTGGATATTTCCTTTATGCACCAAAGTCACACTTTTTCGATTGTTGTTGATGGCGTATTCTATTGCCGCTCTGATGAGACGCTCAGATCCGCTCTTTGAAATGGGCTTTATGCCGATACCGGAATCTTCCCGTATATCCCAACCGAATTCGCTTTTGAGAAAGTTCAGCAGCTTTTTTACATCCTCGGTCCCCATCTCCAGCTCTTTTCCTGAGTAGACGTCCTCAGTGTTTTCTCTGAAAATCACCATGTCGCACTTTTCAGGACTTTTAACCGGGGAGGGGACTCCGGAAAAGTAGCGTACGGGGCGCAGACAGACGTAGAGATCAAGAATCTGGCGCAGAGCCACATTGAGGGAGCGGATTCCGCCACCCACCGGAGTTGTAAGTGGACCCTTTATACCCAGAAGGTACTCTTTGAAGACCTCTACGGTTTCGTCCGGAAGCCAGCTGCCGGTGGTATTGTAGGCCTTTTCTCCCGCAAGGACCTCTTTCCACTCTATTGCCCGCTTTCCGCCATAAGCCCTTTCGACTGCTTTTTCCAGAACGTAGCTTGCGGACCTCCAGATATCGGGGCCTGTGCCGTCTCCCTCTATATAAGGAATGATAGGATTGTCGGGTACCTGCAGGTTGCCATTCACCATTTTGATTTTCTCTGCCATGAGATCTACTCCTAAGAATTTATGAAAATTAAATAAAAAAATCAGGCTAGATATCTTCAGTTCTGTGCCCTGTGGGCTCAAATAACGCGCGAGTGGCGATGAGCCGGGATACAAACAGCTTAAAATACGTTCTTTTCTGGTCCGGTTACAAGAAACAGAAACGCTCTATTAATTAATGGGTTTCGGGGAGAGATCAGCAGCTCGTGGCTATTTTGGGATTTCGGTCTATTTCCGGGCGGATATGGATAAACGGATGAGCTGTTTTATATTGTTGACACCGCCATCGGTTCGGATGTATCTTGTATTGACATTCGCGGGAGTAACTCAATGGTAGAGTGCAACCTTCCCAAGGTTGAGGTCGCGGGTTCGAGCCCCGTCTCCCGCTTTT
>JBKHHW010000088.1:0-12488 GCA_046538945.1 Chitinispirillaceae bacterium
CCGCCCTAACCAAACCGATACACTCTCCTCACAATTCCCTAACACAAAACTATGCATTTTATAACACATTCCTTACAGAAATCTTTTTTAAAACTAGTGCACCTGTAACAAACAGCTTTAAAAGGAGGTCCTCATGTTATGGTTACCCGTACCTGCATAGCTCGAAGTGAAAAATCTATACAATATTATGCAAATATTTCCTTAAAAAACGGCGAGCTAACCCTTGCCTAACAATTGGCTAACAATTGAATATGATTTTACAGGAGTCATGAATGAAACTTTTCTCGGTTCTACTCGGTTTGAGCGTCATTGTACTAGGTACCAGCACTCTTTTTGCCAAGGAAAACGAGGTGCAGGGAAATTTAACAGACAAGCAGAATGTTTCTCAACTGGAAGCTCGGTTAACCGATCTTGAAGAAACAAAAAACAGTGTGGACAAGCTGAAAAAGATCAATTTTTCGGGATATGTGCAGGCTCAGTTCCGTTATGCACCCGACACCGCAGGTCTGACTGACTCTGATTACGGCAACCGCTACGACGTGGGCACGTTCCAGGGCGGAAGCTTCCCTGACGCAACCAAAAGCCTTTTTGATATCCGCAGAGCAAGAGTCAAAATCAGCTATGCCAGCGATTTGAGCAAAATGGTTCTGCAGTTCGACGGCAAGCCCACCGGTGCCTCCATTAAGGATGCTTATCTTCAGTTCACCGAACCATTTCTCAAAAGCATTTCCCTCAAAGGTGGGCATTTCAACCGCCCCTTCGGTTTCGAAATCTCATATTCCTCAAGCAAGCGGGAATCACCTGAGCGCTCCCGGCTCTTTCAGACTATTTTCGCCGGAGAACGGGATTTGGGGCTGTCACTCGAGTACTCACCCTCAGGCGATCTTCCCAAAGTTGCCCGCCTGTTCAATTTCAAAGGCGGAGTGTTTGCCGGTAACGGTCTTAACAAGGAGTACGATGACGTGAGGGATTTTATGGGAAGAGTGGGAATCTCTGTCCCTGTTGCGAATCAAAACCTGTCAGTGGATGGCGGGATATCCGGTTACGCGGGTGCTGTACGGAGCCTCAATGACACTCTGTTCACAGTTGAAGACGGAGAATGGGTGAGCACAGAAGGGAACAACAGAAAAGAAATTGACCGGCAGTATCTGGGATATGACCTTCAGCTTACATACGGAAACGTTCCCATTTTCGGCGGTGTGACACTCCGGGGAGAGTACGTTCACGGCAGGCAGCCTGCAGGTGCAGAAAGCACAGCTTCTCTGAAGAAGGGCGCACCGTCGGGGAATCCTCTTTATATCAGAAACTTCAGCGGCTACTATGCGATGGGTATTCTGGATATCGCTCCAATAAATAGCAAGCTGGTGGCCAAGTACGATGTTTACCTTCCCAATAATGAAATCAACCAGTCTGATAAAGGGATAGCAGACATGACCTATACCACCATAGGCGGCGGTCTGGTTTACCAATTGGATGAAAACATCCGGTTCTGGGCATATTACGACAGAATCAGAAACGAAGCTGTAAATGCTTCGCCGTTTAGCACAGACGTGAACGACAACGTGTTCACCTTCCGGATTCAGTACAAATACTAAAATGAATACAAGAGTGTTTCTATTTAAAATTTGTTTACGGAAACAGACACTATACCTTAATAAAGGAGTTGTTTTACATGATTAAAAAAGTTGCCGCAGTCACAGCCCTCTCCGTACTCCTGGTTTCCGCAGTTGTCTATGCCGCGGCATCGGGAAATGTCACCGTTAAGGGATCTGACACCATGGTAATTCTGGCGCAGCGATGGGCCGAAAAATTCATGGAGAAAAATCCTGATGTAGCAGTACAGGTCACGGGAGGAGGATCCGGGACCGGTTTCAGTGCCATGATCAACGGAACCACCGACATCTGCAACGCTTCCCGCCCGATCAAGGCCAAGGAGCGCAAAAACATTCAGAAAAAATTCAAAACCCCGGGAGTTGAGATCAAGGTGGCCAAGGATGGTATCGCCATCTATGTTAATGAAAACAGTCCGGTGGAGGAATTGTCTCTTGACCAGCTCAAGGGTATTTTCACCGGCACCATCACCAACTGGAAACAGATTGGCGGAAATGATGAAAAAATCATCCTGTACGGCCGTGACAACAGCTCCGGCACCTACGTGTATTTCAGAGACAATGTGCTCAAAGGTCAAAACTACGCCTCCACCATGCAGAGTTTGCCCGGAACAGCCGCCATGGTGAATGCTGTAGCCAAGGACAAGAACGGAATAGGATACGGCGGTACCGCGTACGGAAAAGGCATCAAGTTCCTGAAGATCAAGAAAGATGACAAATCCAAGGCCTACGAGCCTAATCTGGAATCTGTAAGAACCGGGAACTATCCCATTTCCCGTTTCCTTTACATGTACCTGCGCAGCAGACCTGAAGGGGCTGTGAAGAGTTTCATCGACTGGATTCTCAGCGATGAAGGTCAGGAAATCGTACACAAGGTAGGCTATTTCCCGATCAGGTAACAAATATCAAAGAATGCCGGGCATCAGTCCGGCATTCCTCCTTTCGTTGTTTCCATTCAGACCAAGTCCAGAAGAGGTAAACGCTGAAGTGAACAGAGTTGAATCTACAGATAAAGCGAAGCAGCAGAGCACATCGCACACAGAACCGACTCAGCCCCAGCCTGCTGCAGCTGAACAATCCGAGAATCAGATTCCGGAGAGAAATGTGAAATATGGTGATTTAAGGAAAAAAACATTCAGACCTCTTGAATTTCTGATAGAACAGGCAATTCATGTAGTGGCGTTTTTCTCACTGGCTTTCATAGTTTTGATTTTCGTTTTCATTTTCCGGGAAGCCTATTCAATTTTCTCTCCCCAGGAAACCACCGAAACCGTAAACGAGCCTATGGAAACATATGGAGAAGAGGCTCTGAGTGATGGCTGGGTGGATCATCAGACTGCCGAACTCGAAGAGGAATCAACTGCTTCCTTCAAGAACATCTTCGACAAGGAGTGGGTTCCCGTTTCTCTCAATCCACAGTACGGGATCTGGCCCCTTCTTCTGGGCAGTCTGAAGGTGGCATTTATCGCCATTCTCATAAGTGCGCCTATAGCAATTCTGGCAGCCCTCTATACTTCCACCTTCGCCAGCTCGAAAGTAAAAGAGATTGTCAAACCCGCAGTGGAGATTCTTGCGGGTTTTCCCTCTGTTGTTATAGGCTTTTTTGCTCTCATCGTGCTAGCATCTCTTGTGCAGAGTGTTTTCGGTCTCCAGTACCGCCTCAATGCGTTCGTGGGTGGTCTGGCACTGTCGATCGCCATAATTCCCGTGATCTTCACAATTTCAGAGGATGCCCTTAACGCGGTACCCCGGTCATTCACCGAAGCCAGCCTCGCTTTAGGAGCGGAAAAATGGGAGACGGCACTGTTTGTTGTTCTCCCCGCCGCCATGCCGGGCATATTCGCCGCAGTGCTTCTGGGGGTAGGCAGAGCAATAGGCGAAACCATGATCGTGCTCATGGCCACCGGTAACGCCGCCTTCGCATCACTCAATCCATTTGAACCGATCCGCACCATGAGTGCCACAATCGGGGCGGAGATGGCGGAAGTCGTGTTCGGGGATTTCCACTACAGCGTACTTTTCTTTATCGGCACTATTCTCTTCGCAATCTCCTTTGCGATTAACCTTACTGCCGAAACTGTCGTGCGCCGCCTTGTGATGAGGAGATTCAGATGAAGAGTATGCAGAAAAGAATACTTGGTTTTTTCGTCCCGGGGATAACCGGGTTGTGCGCAGTTTCCATCATCGCGCTTCTGGCGCTGCTGATGATCATCATAGTCGTGAACGGCCTTCCGCACCTGAGCTGGACTTTCATATCGAGTCCACCTACCGAGGGCATGACCAGCGGAGGAATATTGCCCGCTATCGTGGGAACCTTCTTTCTTGTCATTCTCATGTCCATCGTCGGTGTCCCCATAGGAACTGTCACGGCTATCTTTCTTTCCGAATACGTTGACAAAGATTCCCACGTGGTCAAAATAATCCGATTTGCGGTCAACACCCTGGCCGGTATCCCCTCCATTGTCTTCGGTCTCTTCGGCCTGGGCTTTTTCATCCAGTTTGTGGGTTCCGGAATGGATGGCGCATTCAGCCCCGAAGGCGTGATCCGCTGGGGACAGCCAAACATCCTCTGGGCCAGCCTCACGATGGCGGTTCTTACCCTGCCGGTGGTGATCGTGTCGGTGGAGGAAGCGATAAGAAGTGTACCCAGAGAGCTTCGGGAGGCGAGTCTGGCTCTGGGTGCCACGCGGTGGGAAACAATCACCAAAATCGTACTGCCCGGGTGCAGTACCGGTATTTTCACTGGAATGATTCTGGCCGTTAGCCGGGGAGCAGGCGAAGTGGCGCCGATACTGTTCACAGGTGCTGCATACTTCCTGCCCCATCTGCCCGCTTCAGTTTCAGACCAGTTCATGAACCTCGGCTACCACATCTATATCATGTCGACCCAGTCGCCCGATGTGGAAGCCACCAAGGGAATCCAGTATGCAACCACACTGGTCCTGCTTCTTATGGTCTTCATATTCAATATCACCGCCATGTTTATTCGTTACAGAATGAGGAAAGGGACGGTGAGGTGATTTTAGAATTCCAGAATCTTAATTTTTGATTGAGGATCAGAAAAACAAGCAGCACAATAGAAACCCAGACGGTAATATGAACTACAAAGTGCTATATTTGTATACAGCCGATCAGGACCCGAACGGAATGCAGTTCCCAACACTTTTTCACTAAAAGAGGGCTCATGGCTAAAGAAAGCATACTGATCATTGAGGATGATGAAGATATCCAGGTGCTCCTGCAGCACAACCTTTCCAAAGAGGGGTTCAAAATCACCAGTGCGGAAACCGGTGAGGACGGGCTCAACAAAGTCAGAAGGGAAACCTTCGATTGTGTCATTCTTGATCTTATGTTGCCCGGCATGGATGGTCTGGAGGTGTGCAGATTTCTCAAGAAGAACTCCAAAACCCAGGATATACCGGTTATAATGGTCACCGCCAAAGGGGAAGAAGCGGATGTGGTTAGCGGGCTTGAACTGGGGGCGGACGACTATATCATAAAGCCCTTCAGCCCCAAAGTTCTCGTTGCTCGTGTCAGAAACTCCCTTCGACGCAGTTCGAAGTCATCCTATTCAAATGATCTGATTCTTACTGTCGATGATTTGGAAATACACCCCGGAAGGCATGAGGTGCTCTATAAAGGGGGCCGTCTCGAGCTTACCCACATGGAATTTCAGGTTCTTCATCTCCTGGCAAGCAGTCCCGGATGGGTATTCACGCGCAACCAGATAATCGATACCGTGCGTGATGATAATTATCCCGTAACCGACCGGTCTGTTGATGTGGTGATAGTGGGACTCAGACGAAAGCTCGGTGAAGCCGGAAAGCAGATTGAAACAGTTCGGGGAGTGGGATATCGTTTTATCGATTCGTCTTCGTAGATAGCAGTTCAAAAGAGAGTCGTTTCTGAAGACCGGAAAACAAACAGTTCATGAAAATTAAAAAGATAGCCTGGCGCTTTTTCGTTGTATGTTTCGGAATCACAGTGGTATCCCTCTGGATAACCACCTGGTATTCAACTCATATACACAAGCGGCTTTTCATTGAGAAGACAATCGAGGATGTGGACACACGAGCCCGGCTGCTTCAACGGGAGCTCTCCAGATTCATCACCGACTCGACAAACTACACCCAACTCGATTCACTCTGTGTAAAGATCGGAGATGAGATAAATACCCGTATCACTATCATTTTGCCGACTGGCGAGGTGATCGCAGATTCGGAGCGTGATCCCCGGTCAATGGATGACCACGGCGACCGCCCCGAAATCGTGGAGGTCTTTTCCGGTCACAAAGGAGTGGAAACGCGATACAGCAACACTCTCAACAAGGAAATGGTCTATCTGGCACTGCCGATGGAAAAAATGGGAGAGATAACAGCTGTTCTGAGACTGGCCGTGGCGATTGACATGATTAAAGAGCACAACAGAAACTTTTACCAGAAACTTCTCTTCATCTCTCTCACCACTCTTGTTCTGCTGGCTGCAGCAAGTGTGCTTATAGCCCAGTGGCTGACAAAACCGATAAAGGAGATTAACCTTGGGGCGCAGCGTTTTTCCAGAGGTGAACTGGGAACACGACTGGCGATTCCCTCCGCTGAAGAGTTGGGAGAACTTGCCAAAACACTCAACTCCATGGCGGAAACTCTGAATGACCGGATTCACACCATAACCCACCAGAAAAACGAGCTCAATGCTATTCTCACCAGCATGAACGAGGGTGTGATAGCTGTGGATCAGAACGAAAGAGTCATTTCCATCAACCCCGCCGCTGCCCGTCTGCTCAATGTCGGGGAAAAGGAAGTGAACGGAAGATGGCTTCACGATATAGTACGCAACAGCGCCCTTCAGGCATTTGTAAAAGAAACTCTTTCTTCCTCCGGTAAAACTGAAACGGATTTCGTGTTCTCCTCTCCGGACGGAGACCTTTTCATTCAGGCTTACGGAACCGGCCTGGATAAAGACAAGGGAAAGGAAAAGGGAGCAGTTCTGGTACTGAACGATATCACCAAAATAAGACGTTTGGAGAGTATCCGGAGGGATTTCGTAGCCAACGTTTCTCACGAGCTGCGAACACCTCTCACCTCCATCAAGGGATTCATCGAAACCATCCGTGCAGGAAGCTACAAACTGCCCCAGGAGGTCAGTCAGTTTCTGCAGATCATCTCATCCAAAACCGAACGTCTGTGTTCGATTGTTGACGACATTCTCTCTCTTTCCTCCATCGAACGGGATCACGAGCATAGGGACATAACTTTCGAGCCTTCGGAACTGGCCCCGGTGCTTGAGGAAGCGATCAAGACCTGCAGGTATAAAGCAAAAGCAAAAAGGATAGAGCTGAACCTGTCATGCGGCCCCGACTGTACCGCTTATGTCAATGCTCCCATGATAGAGCAGGCAGTTATAAATCTTATAGACAATGCAGTAAAATACAGCGAAGAAGGAAAGACGATTACCGTGAGTGCATCTCTTGGAGAAAACAGCACGGTGATCAAAGTGACAGATCAGGGGATCGGGATTCCGCTCGAGCATCTTGACAGAATCTTCGAAAGATTCTACCGAATCGACAAAGCAAGAAGTCGCAAAATCGGAGGTACAGGCCTTGGCCTTTCTATTGTCAAAAACATAGTGAATGCCCACGGCGGCAGAGTCACCGTGGAGAGCAAACCAGAAGAAGGCAGCACTTTCAGCATACATATTCCCACAGCAGGTACAAATGAAGGAATGCACAATGCAAGAGCATAATACCAATGCAACAAAAATCAACTGTGAAAATGTCGATTTCTATTATGGACCCTCGCAGGCGCTTTTCGACATCTCCCTGAAGGTTCCGGAAAAAAGCGTCACCGCTCTTATCGGACCTTCAGGATGCGGTAAATCCACATTTCTGAGAACGCTCAACCGGATGAACGACATTATCCCCGGCACAAGGGTAACCGGAAAGATAGAGCTCGACAACATCAACATTTACGAAAAAAAAATCGATGTGGTCACACTGCGCAAAAGAGTGGGGATGATCTTCCAGAAATCCAATCCGTTCCTCAAATCCATCTACGACAATGTGGCATACGGGCCGCGCCTTCAGGGGGTGCGCAACAAGAGTACTCTGGACGGTATTGTGGAAAACTGCCTCAAGGGAGCCGCTCTTTGGGAAGAAGTCAAAGATGACCTGAACAAAAGCGCACTCGCTATTTCCGGTGGTCAGCAACAGCGTCTCTGTATTGCCCGCGCGCTTGCGGTGCAACCCGAAGTTCTTCTCATGGATGAACCGGCCAGTGCGCTGGACCCCATTTCGACCTCCAAAATCGAAGAGCTCATCTACGAACTCAAAAAAACATACACTATAGTCATTGTGACCCACAACATGCAGCAGGCCGCCAGGGTGAGTGATTTCACCGCGTTTTTCTACATCGGTAAGCTCATCGAATTCGACACCACAAACACCATCTTCACCTCTCCCAACATCAAACAGACCGAGGATTATGTGACAGGAAGATTCGGATAACAGTATATTACTGTCAGATAGAGATCAGGATAACTATCATATTTGTATAAAAAAGGTGCATACATGGAAATACGTACTGGAAAAGAAATAGAACATATAAGAGAACTTGTCGTCCGCATGGCCACCTATACAGAAGAGTCGGTCAGCGATGCCATATCCGCATTTCTCACACTGGACGCGGAAAAGGCCCAGTCGGTTATAGCCAAAGATGGAGAGATCAACTCGATGGAGCGCGTGCTTGACAGAGACGCATTCGAATGTCTGGCCCTCAGAGCTCCTGTAGCGAGCGATTTGAGACTACTCATCTCCATGATGAAAATGAACAAGGATCTGGAGCGCATCGGGGATCACGCGGTCAACATCGCCCAGTCCGCAATCAACTGCCTGGGTTTCGGCCGCCCCATGAACGGCCCCGACATCCAGCTCATGTCCTCTCTCACCGAGAGGATGCTGTCTGATGCCATCAACTGTTTCGTGAATTCAGATACCCAACTGGCCCTGTCGGTCATGGAGCATGATGACTTGGTCGATG
This sequence comes from Chitinispirillaceae bacterium, assembly GCA_046538945.1. Taxonomy (GTDB): domain Bacteria; phylum Fibrobacterota; class Chitinivibrionia; order Chitinivibrionales; family Chitinispirillaceae; genus JAEZKC01. The sequence continues at coordinate 8,645 of JBKHHW010000088.1, forward strand.
ATCTCAACAGATCCGTTTCAAGAGAAGTGATTGAAACGGTGAAGAAGGATGTGACCACCGTGGAGGCTGCGCTGGAACTGATGCGGGTAAGCAAGAACCTGGAGAGAATATCCGACCTTTGCACGAACATCGCCGAGGATGTGATCTTCCATGCCAAGGCCAAGGATATAAAGCATACCCATGTGGCGGAGGAGATGAAGGAACAGCCTGAGTAGGTTGCTGCATTCAGTGTTTCAGAGCTCAATGTGGAGGAAGAACACTACCCAAACAGAGGCCATGCCGGAGGTGCTTTGGTAATATGCCCCAAACCTCAACAAGTGACCCCTTTTCCCCTTGCCCCGGAGGGGATATCCATTTAGAGCCAGGTCCTTCAGGGCCCGGACACGATCACCAGAAGAAAACCTCTTTGTCCTGAAGAGTCGATCCTATTCGAAACGGCAGAAAATGACGCCGGTCCCGGCATTGAACAAATCGAGACAGATATCAAACAAGCAGATGTGCCGGATGGGAAACCCGATCGGCACATCTTTTAGGGAAGAAATGTTTATCCTACCGAAGCCGCCTGTTCCCCACGTGATTCAGGCGCCATTTTCTGTCCACTCCGGCTCCGCGGAGATGAACAAAGTAAAACCCCTTGGGCAGCCTGTGCACATTTTCTCCTACAGACCTCTTGGCTTCCACACCGGCCACTGCCTTGATTCCCCTCTTCAACACCAGCCTTCCGGTAAGAGAGTAAAAGGAGAGCGTTGCGGGGCCGTTCCGGAGAAAATGGATGTTTCGGGATTTCACCAGATTATGCCTCAACACCGGACTGGTGGAAATCGCCTTGATTCCCACGAAATTATCGAAATAGGCGATCCCGCTGTCCACCGGCTCAACATTGTTTACTCCGATCTGTAACTGATTCACCTTTTTTATTCCGTCGGTGTATTCAGCCCATAAACTCAGAGGGACTTTGAAGGTCTGCCACTCGGCCGTGGGCTCGCAGGTGAACCTTACATCCCTCATGACAGTATCCGGGGATGTGTTCACGCACCCGAAAGTGAAATCCACACTGGTGACCTTTTCCGGATCACTCAGTCTGACATCGAAAGCTATGGTATCATACACGGAGAAATCGGTCGCTGCCCAGTTTACCGTGTTCAGCCCGAAACCAGCCCAGTATTCCATACTTTCGGTAGTTTTATAATCGAACCGCAGAAATTCCGAGCCCTCCGAAGCGGTTCCATTTTCAGAGGTCATTGTAACCTTTGACCCCCAGCCGATCTCGAGTATCGCATCCGCATCGGTATAGAGCGGAAATTCTGTCTGAACCTCGCCTGTGTCGATATCTTCTGTCAGGCAGATCACTTTATCGAAGAAAACAACTCCGCTGTCGACTTCACTTTTGTTGTTTACTCCGATCTGGATGTGATTAACAAGAGACAAGCCTTCCTGATAATCGGCCCAGGTTTCCATGGGTACGAAGTATGTTTTCCAGCTATTACCCGGGTTGATATCATAAGTGATATCGCTCATCACGGTATCCGCAGTAATTTTTGCGCAGTTGAAAGTGATCTGCACGTTGCCTATTTTGGCAGGATTGGGAGTGCGGCAGGAGATCGCCATATACTTGTATTTTGTCATATCCATGATTTCTCCCGGAGTCATCATTCCGAAACCGGACCACCAGCCTGCATCCTCGCTTGTGCCATAATCGAATCTGAGATTCTTTGTCCCTTCAGCAGCATCGCCGCTTTCCTCTGAAAGAACACCATTATATTCCCATCCGGTTTCCCAGGCCACATTATCATCAGTATAGAGAGTATCCCCCACCAGGGCCATGGTGTCAGCCGGGTCCACTTCAGTGGGGACAGTGTCCTGAGTAATTGTGTCGGACAGTGTGTCTGCGCCGGGAACCACGTTTCCGCTTCCGGCCAGAAGAACAGCCGTGATAGAATAAGGTTCAAGGTCGATAGTGAAACCGTCAGTATCCGGGGTGATCGAGCTCTCTTTCAGGGCGTTTTCCGTACGGGACACAAACGTTTCCGTGGATGGCAGATCGGACAGAGTCAGAACCTTTGCCTCCTGTGTTTTGCATTCAAAATTGTTAAGAGAAACATCAGTAGTGTGAGTGACAGTTTTGCTTCTATTGACAAAAATAACTGTGAGAGAATCCGCAGCTTCGTTTATGGAGCTGTAGGCGGAAACCTGAGGAATGTTACTTGTAAGTGATTTGACTCTGGTGGTCTTGGCATATCTGGAAAAAAGATGCAACGCCTCATACATTCCTTCATACCATGTCCAGGGTGTGAATATCTCCACTCCATGATCGGCAAACGTCCCCATATGTGAGGCATACCACAGAGCGGCCACGGTGGGATCATTTTTGTAGATCGCACCCATTTCGGTAGATCCCATGGTCACTCCGTGATCAGGCCCCATGTACTTTTCAAGCCAGCGCTCGCAGCGTTCGAATATGTACAGTCTGGTGCTTGCCATGGCCTGCAGCACCCCGTTTGCACCCGGGTAGTCGTAAGTGGTGTCATACCAGACCCGGTGAAGCTGAAGAGTGTTCTCCTCGTTAGCGGAAGGGTAGAAGTGCAGATCGATAACATCCAGCAGACGTACACCTGTGGCTTCCTGCTCCTCGGCGACCCTTTTTATAAAATACTCAATGAATGGATACTCTTTTCCGTCTGTGCCCTCAATTAATTTGTTACCCCAGTAAAACCACTGCCACTCGTTTGTCGCCACCGGACCGACCAACCTGATTTCAGGAAACTTTTCCCGGACCAGCTTTGCAACGGCAAAATACTTCTGCATGAATTCTTCTGCGGTACCGTCCGTTATCACATCATCGTGGGTATGATTCCAGATATCGGGTTCGTTATCCATATTCCAGTAGAGAAAACGGGATTTGTCCAGCCCGAGCCCCCCCTCTCCGAACCAGTGATCCAGTATGGCTGCGGTGGAGTCGGCCGGCCAATCCATAAGGTAAAGGCCGGAATTACCCTCGGTCAGAGCCTTGTCTCCCCCTTCGGGATCTGGCACACCACCTCCTGCCAGATTCTGTATAGCTCCACTCCACCATTGTGCACTGTTGTATTCCCAATCATCGAAGTTATGCTCGGTGCTGGAAGCGGCTTTACCCAGAAGCTGAAAAGCGAACATAGCTTGGGTGTTGCCTTCGGCGCTGTCGGTGAATGCAAGAGCCTTGTAATCCCAGTCATTATGGTACACATTGTTGTACCAGTCGGGGTGACTGCTCAGCTTGAGGCGCCAGTTGTATTTGGTACAGTTATTCCCGTTGTTGTCCCGGAACATTCTCACTCCCACTTCCCGGTAAAGCTGCCAGTCGGTTGTCTCGTCCGGTTCATCCTTGATGGAGTTGTTTTTTCCGTATATCCAGGGGGAAATGGGTTTTCTGCCCGCGTCGGTGTCGATTTTTATTCTGGCTGCGGCCGATTGTGATACGAAGAAGCCGATGACAATCAACCCGGCCAGTATACTGCTTCCCAGATATTTTTTCAGCATGAGACCTCCTGAATTGAGTTTTACGATAAGAGCGATGGAGCCCGAACGCCCCGGGCAGGGTTTGTGTTCACTTTTTTTACAAGGCAAATTACTGACTCTCAGGATAATATAAGAAATATTTATCCATTTTGCCGCAAAAAAAGAGCAAAATGGATAATAAAATGTTCACTTTTTTGCAATACATAAAGTCGGAATGGGCTTGGTGTGCACCTCGGATCGAATAAAAATGCGTTTCTGTTCCCGGAGTGGAAAACAGATAGCCTGCATGGAAAACGGGGGGGGATCGGGCACATCCCGGAGGTGTTTTTCTGAAGATTCACCTCCGGGA
>JBKHHW010000017.1:0-34969 GCA_046538945.1 Chitinispirillaceae bacterium
TCATCCCCGCTTATGATACTTTCCGCAAGTTTGCGTTTCTTTTTCTGAAGCTCCAGCACCTTCTCCTCCACCGTGTCCCGGCAGATCAGTTTGTAGGCAAATACCGGGCGGGTTTGACCAATACGGTGGGCGCGGTCAATCGCCTGTGCCTCGACCGCCGGATTCCACCAGGGATCGAGAATGAACACATACTCCGCCGCCGTCAGGTTCAGCCCCGTCCCCCCCGCTTTCAAACTGATAAGAAAGACTGAACACTCCGGATCGTCCTGAAATCGGTCAACGTGCTTTTTTCTATTCCTTGTGCTTCCATCAAGATATTCGTAATCAATTTTCTTTTTCTTGAATTGACTCCGGACAATATCCAGAAACGAGGTGAACTGGGAAAACACCAGGCACTTGTGGCCCTCCTGCCTTAGTTCATCGATCTGGGCCAGAAGGGTATCGATTTTCACGCTCGCGCTGTTCTGATGCTGACTGCGTACCAGACCCGGATGGCAGGCGGCCTGGCGCAAACGCAAAAGAGCCTCCAGAACATGGAATCTCGACTTGTTCATCCCCTCCACTTCCACTTTTGCCAGAAGGGTGGCCCGGTAATAATCCCTGAGCTCGTCGTACCTTTTTCTCTGAAGAGGTTCCATGTCACACACTATCACCTCCTCGGTTCGTTCGGGAAGATCCACTGCTACCTGTGCTTTGGTGCGGCGGAGAATGAATGGGCGCAGAATCCGCCTCAGAAACGCGCACGTCTGCTCATCGGCTGAGCGCATGGAGGCCTGAACGGATTTGAACGCACCGGCACCTCCCAGCATACCAGGATTAAGAAACTCGAAAATGCTCCAGATATCGCTAAGGTGGTTTTCAACCGGTGTACCGCTCAGGGCAAGACGGTGCTTCGCCTGCAGCAGGCGTACGGCCTTGGCGGTGACAGTGGCTCTGTTTTTCACAGCCTGGGCTTCATCGAGTATCACATAGTCGAACTGTATTTTCCGCAGCTCCTCGATATCCCGTCTGAGAGTTCCGTATGTGACTGTGACAAGGTCGTATGAGGAGAAGTCAATCTCATTCTGTCCGCGTATTTCCGGATTGGAATAGTCAAGAATTTCGATTGAAGGCGCAAACCGGTGTGTTTCCTGAATCCAGTTGTATATCACCGATCTGGGAGCTACCACCAGAGAAACAGGCGGTATATTTTCGGATTTGGAACGCCAGTTCCGTTCCTTTCTGCGGGCTTCCAGAAGTGCAAGAACCTGGACCGTTTTGCCCAGACCCATGTCATCCGCAAGGCATCCGCCCAGTCCGAATTTCTGCAGAAAGCGGAACCATCCCAGCCCTTCCTTCTGGTAGGGTCTGAGCTCCCCGCGAAAGGTGGATGGCGGTTTTTCCGTGCGGATTCCCTGAAAGTCAGTCATCTCCCGTCTGATTTTTGCAAAAGTCTCATCGCAGGAAACCTCCGGCTGGTCTTCAAGCAGCATATCTATTATGAGGGCCTGCGACCGTTTGAACCTCACAGCCCCTTCCTGAGATTCTCCCATACGTGCCATGGCGGCGAATTTTTCAAGCCACTCCCGGGGGAGCATCCCCAGGGAGCCGTCGGCCAGTTTGATAAAGGGATCGCCTTTTTTGGCCGCTGCCAGAAGTTCGGGAAGTTTCACCATCTGCTCATCATAGCTGCAGTCCGCTTCAAGGTCGAACCAGTCGATGCCGGAAGTGACTGAGAAGGAGAAGTTCCCGGGTGTTTTAAAAGCACCCTCCTCTCCCTCCACTATCCATCCGCTGGAAAGAAGCTTCTGGATCAGCCCAAGGAGCTTCTTTCTTGTTACTGTAAAGCGAGGTCCGTGTTCGGTGTATACGTTTCTCCATTTCGCACCTGCCTCCTGAAGTTTCGTTGCACACGCGAAATGGAATGAAGTATTGACAGGGTATACTTTATGGGTGGTCGGATTGTAAACCGCTTTTCCCTCATCTCCCCCCCGTACTCTTGTCCCCTCGTAGTCGAAGTACAAGTCTATGAAGAATGTCGGGGTGGCATACTGAACCGCTTCGGAGAGTATGGCGCAGGGAACCGGAGTGATTTCAGTCTGCTGCGGCTGAAGTTCTCCCGGAAGAGAGATGCGCAGGTCTCTTGATTTGTAAAGAGTGTCCAGGAACTCGTGCAGTTCATTGCGGGGTACGGGGATACTTTCGGTGCTGAGAAAATTCTTCACCATTTCAGCACTGTACCCGTCCAAGTCGATTCTGGCAACATACTTCTGCATTATTAGGATGCTGTGAATGGAGAAAAGAGCCATTTGTTCCAGGTCAACAGCTTCATTATTTCTGGTCACCTTTCTGATCAGTTCATAATCCCCATTTGCCAACTTCTCCAGCGAAATTTCGAATTTGTGATTCGTGCTGTCAAAGTAAAGGGGGCCTCTGTTATCCGCTGTCGAATCTTCAATATACAGACGCCCCGTCTGAGCCATAAGAGGAACAACAATACCGGCATGGAAATTCTTCAGGTGCTGTGTTCCTGAAAGACAGGAGTAGTAACTGTTATTTGCCGCCATCAAGGCTGTAATGACCAACTTATCAGTCTGATGTTCGCAGATACTGTACTCGTTTGGATCATAATGGAATTCGTTTGTATCGAAATTCTGGCCGTCATCATAGATCAATCGTGTTCTGATGTTGATGGCAATGCTGTTTGATGCCAGGCTCTTCTGTATGTTCAGGTAGTAGAAATAGGTGCGCCGCTGGGGGCCCCTTTTCCAGGCAGGGGTAAGTTCAGAACCCAGGAGTTCTTTCCAGGATGCAGAAGTGTGCAGGGCTGCACCGGGATCAGCGGGAGGCTTGTCGCCGATATCCTCTTCGAACTCGTCAGAAACGCTTTCGATGATTTCGAGAGATCTGATGTGAGGTTCAGGAGTCAGGTATCCTTCTTCTTCCGCCCGCATGATGACAGCCCAAATATGTTTGCACAGGTCGGTTCTTTCAAAATAGGGACAGTCGCAGGAGACAGTCAGTTTTTCGTTATTCAGATGGAGCTGGACATTGTAGGCTTTTGTCCCGTAGACAACAGTCTTTACACGTTTACCGGAAAGGGACAAGGGCTGCATGCTTCCTGAAACATGTATGATTTCGCCTCTCAATCTGATATGTGACTCGAAGTGTCCGGAAGCAAGCTGGGACAGCGTTTTCATGAAGTAGCCCCCTGAGGTATATGTCTGAAATTATCAGGATGTAAATGAGAAGGAACGCAGGATGCGAAATCGTAAATGACCTATTTCACGACTTCGATGTCTGCCCCCAATGCTCTGAAATCCTCCACAAAGGAGGGGTAGGTGACTTCGGCCGCTTCCGCGGTGTCGATCACCGTTTCTCCCTGGGCAACCATCCCGGCAACAGCCAGAGCCATGACCACCCGGTGGTCGTGATGCCCATGGACATGAGCACCCCTGAGCTTTCCGCCTCTGACTTTAAGTCCATCGGGAAGTTCTTCCGTTGCGATACCCATTTTCGTCAGTTCCTGAGCCATCACCGTTATGCGGTCAGTTTCCTTTATGCGGGCCTGGGCCACATTGACAAATTCCGTTTCACCGCCCGTCGCTGCCGCTGCCACGGACAGAGCCGGCAGAGCATCCGGCATCCGGTTGAGATCTACTACAGCTCCGCTGAGAGCGCTTCCGCACACTTTGGATTGTCCATTGACATGTTCAATATCCGCACCCATGGTGCTCAGTACATCGAAAACACCTTTGTCACCCTGCGGGTCTGAAAAATCAAGACCTGTGAGCTCAAGACCTGAGCTGCTCAGAGCCCCGGCCACAGCCGCAAATGTAGCCGATGAGAAGTCCGACGGGACAGTTATGTCGAAGGGTTGATATTTCTGCCCGCCCGTGATATGAAAAGATGAAAAGTCTTCTGTGTGGGAAATTCTGATATTCTGTTTTTTAAGCCACCAGAGAGTCAGTTCGATATAGGGTTGTTCATGAAGATTGAACACCGTAATCCGGGTGTCCTCCGGTATAAGCGGGCATGTGAAGAGGAGGCTTGAAACGAATTGCGAGTTGATCCCGTCCACAGAAACTGATCCGCCCCTCAGAGGACCCTTTATGGTGAAGGGAAGATCCTGCCTGGGATTCTCATGAACTACTTCCGCTCCCAACTCTGAAAGCGGTTTGAGAAGCGGCCTGACCGGCCTTGACCGCAGAGACTGATCTCCGTCAAAGTGCCGCCCGCGGTTTCCCAGAGCAGCCGCCGAAGAAAACAGATTGAGACCTGTTCCTGAATTTCCCATGTCAATATTCTCAATGCCTCTGCTGAAATCACTGCCGATTCCGGTCACGACCAGTTCTTCATCCCTGAACTCCACATCCGCCCCCAGGGCCTTAGCGGCACGGATTGCCGAAGCACCGTCGCCTCTAAGAAGTGGGCGTCTGATTTTCGATGTACCGTCCGCAAGCGTCGAGATGAGGAGTGCCCGTATGGTATGACTTTTGGAAGGAGGCACGGCGATTGTACCGCTAAGCCGTGAGGGACGTACGATCCATTTCATGAATGTTCCTTGCTCGTATCAACTGTATCCTGAAGTTCGTTAATGTCAAAAATCTCATCCGGGGCCTCCACACCGGTCCAGTACCGGAAGGATTCCAGTCCCTGGTAGAGCAGCATGAGAAGACCGTTCCGGGTCCTGCACCCCAGCGCTGCCGCTTCCCTCAGTAAACGGGTGGTTCGGGGGTTGTAGATAACATCGAAAACTGTCATCCCGCAATGGAGGAATCTGGAATCAAGCGGGGTTTCATCTGTACGGGGAAGCATGCCTGCACTGGTACAGTTTACAAGCAGAGTGCATCGGCTGAACACGTCCGCGGAGGAATCATCGCTCAGGCCACATGCTTCAACCGGTACTGTGCCCAGAGTTTTCAGTTCGGTTGCAAGCGCCCCCGCCTTCTGTACCGACCTTCCCGCAAACACAAGTGTTCTGCATCTTTTTGAAAGAAGCAGCGCCGCACCAAGCGTTCTGGCCGTGCCTCCGTTACCCAGAATCACCACATGGTCATCCCCCCACACGTGTCCCGTCGATTCGAGGGCTCGGAAAAAGCCTGCCGGATCGGTAGTGGTTCCGCACAGACGACCCTTGTCCATGTAAAGAGTGTTGACTGTACCGGTGGCGGCGGACAGTTCCGATATCTCATCACAATAATGCACGACAGCTTTCTTGTGAGGTATGGTCACATTCGCCCCGGCCATGCTGGCCCGGACTGTATAAACTGCTTGGGGAAGATCTCTGGGGGACACCTTCAGAGGTATGTACACAAAGGGCAGGCCGAGTTTCTTGAATGCGTAGTTGTGAATCTGGGGAGAAATGGAATGGGAGACGGGGTTTCCCAGCAGGCAGACACAACGAGTATGACCCGCTATACTTGAGTCCATGTCAGGATACCTGATCTCCCAGAAATGCTTTGACCCGGTTACGCCCGCTGTTTTTGGCTCTGTAGAGGGCCACATCGGCTTCCTCGACCATATCCTGAGGCGTTTCAATATCATCTCTGTAGGCGGTAATACCAAGGGAAGCCGACAGCCTGCCTGTGGGAAGCGACTGTTCATTGACAAAGCGGTAGTCATAGATTGCCTGACGGATATTTTCCGCTGTTTTCAGAGCGAGATTGAGGGCTTGTGAGGGCAGCAGAACCGAGAATTCCTCCCCGCCGTATCTGCAGACCGTATCGTCCTGAGAGCAGACCGCGTGGAGAATACGCACGGTTTCAATCAGAGCGATATCACCCTGAATATGGCCGTTAAGGTCATTAAACAGCTTGAAATGGTCCAGGTCAAGCATGATGAGTGAAAATACCTTGCCGGTGCTGCGAGCCTGGGTGAAAAGCTTTTTGAACTCGTCTTCGAAAAAATGGCGGTTGTACGCTTTGGTCAGGTCATCTGTGATTGCTCTGCTTGCGGTATCCACATACTCGCGCACATCCACTATTTTGGGAAAGGTGAGCCGTTTTTTGATGTTCGTGTAGTAATCCAGAGTCGCCACATGGATTCCCACATTGCGATTAAGCTTCTCACTCATCGTGTACTTATGCTTGAGAATTTCTCTCCAGTCCCGTTTTGCCTCCTCTTCGGGAAGACGCATCTGGATAATCGCGAAAATCAGATCTCTGTAGTAGGTTCCCGGCTTTTTGCCGATCGATTCCAGCAGGTACTCGTCATTCTGGATATGGTCGACCAGATCACCGCTGGCCATTTCAATGAAACGCTGGTCAGTGAGTTTTCTGAGATTGGATATATCCTCGATATTCAGATTGGTGTCCTCGAGATCGGTGAGGTCCATCTGATTTTCGATATTGTGGAGATTGCTTTCTTCTATTGTCACATCGCCATCCTTTTAGAGCGGTAAAACCATCTACTGATGACAATTTCTGAGTCGAATATGGTTACTCAGAACAAAATAATAACCGCCCAGCTGAATATTCGGACAGACTGGTCAAATATTTACGAGGGTAACCAGGAATCAATACTCCTCGTCTATAATCTCCATATCCTCTTTCCAGGGTTCAAGCTCCTGTACCCGGCTTGACTGCTTGAGCTTTTTGAGCGCCTTGATCTCTATCTGGCGCACCCGTTCGTTAGTCAGCTTGAGTTTTGCCCCGATTTCCCCCAGTGTCTTGATTCTTCCATCATCCAGCCCGAATCGCATGATAACCGTTTTCCTCTCCTTCATGTCCAGAGATTCAAGTACCCGGTCTATATGCTGCCTCAAGCTTCCCAGTGAGACACGGCTGAATGGGTCCTCGCAGCGGGTGTCTTCAATATATTCACCTATGGTGGTTCCATCATCGTTACCCACCTCCATATCGAGTGAAATGGGGTTTGCCGCGCATTCGAGGGCGAGCTCGACTTTTTCCACCGGGCATTTGAGTTCCTCTGAAATCTGTTCGACCGTGGGCTGGGATCCATGCTTCAGGCTGAATTTCCTGCTGAACCGTTCGATTTTGGTGACCAGGTCGAAGGTGTTGGCCGGGAGGTGAATGGTTTTCGATTTTTCGTGGATGGCTCGGGTAATTGCCTGACGCACCCACCAGATTGCATAGGTTGAGAATTTGTAGCCTTTGCGGTAGTCGAAATTGTCCACCGCGGTGATGAGTCCCTTGTTGCCCTCCTGGATGAGATCGCTTATCTCCATGCCTCTGTGGATATACCGTTTGGCGATACTGACCACCAGACGCACGTTTGCCTCTATTATGCTGCATTTTGCCTGATTGCGCATCTCTTCCCAGTAAGAGAAGTTCTCCAGCAACAACGTGAGATTGTTCTTTTCCAGATACTCCTTGTACCGTTTGAGAATGTCCCTGGTCTGACGGGAGTTGAGCCTGAGCTGCTGGCATTTCTCTATGCACTGATCCTCTAGGTCGAGCACTTCCTGTTTGAACTCTTCCGTGCTTGAGGAACCCATCACGCTTTTGAGTTTTCTGAGCTTCTTGTCTATGGTTTTGAGCTGTTTCAGAGTGGAGAAGAATCTTTCCCGCAGTTCTTCGATTTCGACTGAACTTTTGAGGTTGTCCTCTTCAACTCTGAGAGCATCGTTTATTTCGATGAGATCGGCCTCGATCTGTTCTCCGATGCGGTAGATAGAATCGATAGTCAGAGGCGCTCTGAATGCCATATCCAGAAGTCTGTACTGTGCAAAACGCATGAGGATAGCGTACTGGACTTCCTGCCCCCTGCTCATGAGAGGAACCCGTCCCAGACTGTTCAGATAAAGCCAGGTGGGATCGCTGTAGTGCATCACCTTCTGAGGCCGATTACCTTCCTTGTGTGATCTGGTTATGCTTTCAACAGTTTTAGATGGAATGTTCTTGGAGTTGTCCTTCACAGAAATCCCCTGATCCTTAAGCTGTTTGTGAACTGTTTTGATTTCTTCAGGACTTTTACATAACTGCTGTATCTGTTCTTCAGCTACAAACCCCTGAGAAGCATTCATCTTTCTTAATCGATTAAGAACCTGATTAGTGTTCATTTTTTCCAATACTGCAAAACGATTTAGTTGAACATGTCTTCATCGTGATTGTACCATTTCGTTCGGTGGGGAACAACAGTTTATAATGATACATCATGGTGCTCTCCTGTCGCCATAAATTCCTACCTGGGCGCTCTGTCAGGAAGGTTTCAGATATAGTTTCACACACAGAACACCTTTAAGCTTTTCTGTATCAGGGTTTTCCCGGAGTACTGCCGGCGGAACGGGTATAGTCTTTTCTGTTTATTTTGAAATCTATCATGCTCCAGAGCATATCCGGGATAAGTACCACCCCGATGGGCAGAACCTGGAATTCCTCATTTCTGATGCTGCCGGCCACGCACCAGGCCAGGGCTCCCACGGCAAGCGAGGCCATAACAGACCCTTTGACAGGTCTTTCTGCTCTGAGCTGCTGATACCCGGGCAGAAAAAGGCTTGATACAAGGTCACCGTTGCGGGATACGCCCCTGAAATCGGAATGTATCCCCGATTTCACATCGTCACTCCAGTGGTTTCGGTTTTTCCGTGCTTCCAGTTCGATGTCATAGCTGCTCAGCCCGGATCTCCGTTTGGACAGCCAGTCCTTTTCGCTCATGCCCAGATCCGCCCAGGGCTTCCGGACATATTCGCCGATATCAACTCCGATCTGGAGCAGTTCCTCCACTTTGGGGATGGGGATTTCGTTGTCGGTGATCATTTTCCACTCTGTCTGGGAGAGGCCGTACTTGAGCCAGGGCCAGTCTTCCTGGGCTTTGGCGGAAATGAAAAACAGCATGACGACAAGGAAAAATTTTTTTTTCATCTGAGATCCCTTTTCATTATCAGTGGATAAAGACCTTTGTCCGGTTTGGGAAAACTCATTTTTTGTCCGGCAGTGCAAAGTTTATTTCTGCTCCGAACTCTGTTCCGCTATCGCTGTTACTTGCTCTTGAGAGAAAGGCCAGATGTAAATCATAGCTGAGTATCTGATTCAGAAGGGTGCCCTCAGCTCCTAAAGTGAAACCGGATGTGCGTTCGAATGCCTCGAGCAGGTTTTCCGGATGATAACGCCACTCCTGGCTTTTACCATCCCAAAGGGAAAAGGGGGTTGAAGCGTACCGTGCCGCCCCGTTCAGGCGGTTGGAACCGTGAAGGAAATACCCGATACGGGGAGTGATCTGCAGCGGCAGGGAAATGATTTTGTGCAGGTCGCTTGACACTCCGATGTTAAGTGAGTGCAGAGTACGTTGGGGGGGCCGGGGTTGAGTGAAAGCTTGCCCGCATTCAAGTGACTGAGAAGAAATGTGGTATTCCGTAAAGATAGCTGCATACTGCTTCGTTTCCAGATTGATACCCAGGCCAAATCTTAATCGGGACAGGCTGTAACTGGTTTCGTCAATTTCCGGTCCGAGTTTCAAAGGGTCGTTTTCTTCATGCGGAGTATACATCCGGGCGGCAGTTTTGCTCCATCCGAACAGAAATGCCGGTTTGATCTGATATTCTCCAGCTGGCAAGCGGGCCATTGTCTGCCATAGGAAGTTCAGGCTGTCGTAGATAATGGCATTCTCGTTTCCGTTTGGCATGAAGGGAGGTATCCCCTTGGAAACGTAAACGAAACGTCTGGAACAAAAGTCGAGGGACAAGTTACTTCTGACCGGGATTCGGTCTGATCCGAAATCCGCATAGCCACCGTAGGAAGGGAGGTCGGTTTGGAAAAAGCGGTCCTGATGGGAACCGGTGGGATCTGTGAGTGTGTCGATTTGAGCACTTGCTCCTCCGTGAAAGCCCAGACGCAGCAGCGGGTGGACCTGGCTTCCCAAGTCGATGCGCAGTTTGTCAAGACCCAACTTTATTCTGTTGTAACCGTCTGCCCCCCAGGTCTGTTTGCCCATTGTGCCGTAGCAGCCTAAAGATGCCTGGAAAAGAGAGGACGGAGTCTGGCCGGCCATAATGACGGCAAATCGGTGCTGGGTGAGAGAGAATACATGGGAGGAGTGATTAGATGACAGGAATTCGGGGCCGTAGGCTATTTCAAAGAAGGCTACTTTGGGCTGACCGATCCGAATCGAAGGTACTGTGAGGTAATTGCCGTTGTAGCCCGTTTGGGATATGTCGTTCCAGCTACGGTGAAGGTAGCCGCTCTGAAGTGTAAGCCGGTTTGAATCGTTTTCGAATGTGCCCAGGGGAGAGTGAGCCAGATCGAGACTGTTGTAGATTTCTGGATCGGTGAGGTAGGGGTGACTTGATGATAATCTGCTGGTCAGTGGATCTTCTTTGACACTCTGCGCTAAGAGGATCGACAGTGCGGAAAATAAAACTATGCAGGATTTCACGTTGACTTACCTTGGATAGAGTTGGATGTCTAATAAGGACAAAATAGTTACCGCGCGTTGGTCTGGAGGTAATCGGTTGAGATTCGATACGGGTGAAACGAATTGGGCGCCTGGCCGGAAAGCTGGTGAAGAGGTAGTCCGTCCCCGCGGAGCAAGGCTAGCCACTTTGTTAAGTTTAAGACAGCACCTGAGTGGCAATGGAGAAGTAGATGACGACTCCGCTCACGTCCGCGATGCTTGTGACCAGAGGGGCGCTGGCGGTTGCAGGGTCTTTGCCGACTTTCCTGAGAATGAAAGGAAGAAGCAGTCCAACAAGGCTGCCTGTGACTACTATAAGGAACATGGAGGTGGCAACTATCACTCCTATTTGCAATCCTGCACGGAAGAAGCCCACCAGGGAAACGGCGACTCCCATGGTCAATCCCAGTGTTGTGGAAACGAGCATCTCTTTGCCCAGCATGCGCCACCAGTCGTTCATCTTCACGTCTCCGGTGGCCAGTGCTCTTACCATGAGGGTGGCTGCCTGCGCTCCGGCGTTCCCACCGCTTGCGATAAGCAGGGGCAGAAAGAAGACCAGAGCAACCGCCGAAGAGATGATGTTTTCAAAAAGAGCGATTCCTGCTCCTGAGAGGATGTTCACGAAAACGAGCAGAACCAGCCACACGATCCTGCGGCGGAAAAGAAGTGACACCGTGGCATCCCGCAGACTTTCTATGGGTCCCTCACCGTGAGTTTCCACACTCACACCACCGAGTCTGTGGAAGTCTTCGGTGACTTCCACATCCGCAACATCCATGAGGTCGTCGATGGTCACGATTCCCAGGAGAACGCCGATGGAGTCAACGACCGGAAGGGCCAGGTAGTTGTATTTTTTAATCATCGAGACCGCTTCTTCCTGGTCACTGTAGGCGCTTATGGATACGAATGAACGGTCCATCACCGATTCAACCGGTGTTTCGGGTGAGGCGAGTATGAGATGACGCAGCTGGATGTCATCCAGAAGCTTCCCTTCCGCATCGACAACGTACACTACATTTATGGTTTCGCTGTCCCGTCCCATTTTCCTTATGTGTTCCAGTGCCTGCTTCACTTTCCATTCGGCCCGAATGTCAACGAAGTTGGGGGTCATAACGCGCCCGACACTGCCGTCGGGATACCCCAGAAGCTGCTGGGTTTCCTTGAGGTCTTCAGGGGAAAGCAGTCCGATGAGTTTGCGGGAGACTTCCGCAGGGAGCTCCTCCATCAGGGCGGTTCGGTCATCGGGGCTCAGGTCGGCCAGAAGGCGCCGGATTTCCTGGTTTGTCAGATCCTTGAGAAGTTCGTCCTGAAGAAGGGGGCTGAGTTCGGAGAAGACTTCCGCGGAAAACCGGCGTGGCAGAAAGCGCAGCAGCAGAACCCGTTCGGGACTTTCAAGCGACTGGATGAGATCGGCGACTTCCGCCGGTGGCCAGATGATGAGTGCCTGGCGCAGATCGGCCCATTTCCGTTCCCTGACGAGCTGGATGATTTCTGGTGTGAGAAGTTCCTTGAGCATTACTCTCTCCCGGACCGATGACGCAAAGAGTATAAAACTACCTTATTACATATCATAAAGAAAGGAAAAGCGGAAGGTGACAGCAGTCGTCCGCATTTTTCCGCTTCCGCAATACCGGAGATGTTTGGTCGTTTGATGAATTGTGAGTTTTCCGTGAAAACGGTGTCAATTCCTTTTTTATTGATCCTTTGTACACGTTCTATATATATTTTTGCAGCGGATAAAAGAGCTTTTCAGGTATCCGGCTGGTAGGGTCTGGTATCAGAATATATCCATATCACACACATTGGAGGGGCGAATCATGAAAACCACAATCGCAGCAGCTCTTTGTGCGCTTACCCTGTTTGGGACAGCGGGGTTTGCAAAAGAACCTGACGGTCTGAAGAAGAGAATTGCAGTCTTCACATTTGAGGACAAATCCGACCACAAGGTCCGCTGGTGGAACCATGGGCAGAGCGTGGGTGAGGGGATGGCGGATATGCTTATCACTGCTTTGGTGAAAGAGGGCAGGTACCGCATAATGGAAAGATCAAAGATCGATGAGATTATGAAGGAGCAGGCCCTGGGTGCTTCCGGTGCGGTAACTCCTGAAACCGCGGCTAAGATGGGTTCTTTGCTGGGTGTGGAACTGGCCGTTGTAGGGTCGGTGACGGAATTCGGCTACAAGGAAAGCAAAACAGGCGGCTCCATCGGAGGTTTTGCTGCCAAAGCTCTGGGGATGGGCCGCGGGGTGGGCGCTTCTGTCAATTCAGTCAGTGCTGTTGTGGGTATCGATATCCGTTTTGTGGACGTCTCCTCAGGTGAAATTCTCGCCGCGGAATCTGTTAACAAAAAGAAATCAAGCAAAGGTCTCTCGTTCAGTACTGCTACGCTCGATTTCGAAAACGAAAAGAAGTTCGATGAATCTGTTGTGGGTAAAGCTACTCGTGCCGCGATCAACGAGATGGTTGAGAAGATCGGCAAACAGATGGGTAATGTTCGCTGGAGCGGAAGAGTCATCAAGGCAAGCGGCAATTCTGTCATTATCAATGCCGGATCGGCAGTCGGTGTGAAGGCCGGTGACGAACTGCTGGTCTACCAGAAGGGCGAGGAGCTTATCGATCCTGAAACAGGGATCAGCCTGGGAAGCGAGGAGGCTCAGATAGGTAAGATCAAGGTCAGATCGGATATGGCAAACGGTAAAGCTGCCAAATGTGATCTAATCGAAGGCAGTGGCGGCAAGAACGGGGATCTGGTAAAGTATCCCAAATAAAGCATCCCGGCCTCAGGTTTCCGCAATGCAGCCCTCTGAGTAGCTTAGGGGGCTGTTACTTTCGGTCAGTTCTCAAAAGATTGTGCCTTCTAAGAAAATCCTCTCTGTTTTGTACTCTTTTCTGTTTCATACTCCATTCTGCTTCAAGCGGTATTTCTTTCAGTAAATCCAGGCGTCGTCTGAGAATGTTCTGCGGCCGTGTCAATAACTTCTGAAGGCCAAAAACCAGTTCCTCTTTTAGTTTTTCCGGAGTCTGTACGCATGAACGCCAGTTCTCGGGAATGTCTCGGGTTATTTTGTACAGAATGTCTGAATTAACCTCTGTTCCAGACAAACTGCCTGGTTCAGGGTTGTAGAAGGGGTGTCTTCTGATGATGGGCAGACATCCCTCTTCGGACAGAACTTCTCCGACAACCAGATTGCGTATCTCAGCGGAGGCGGAAAAGTCTATACAGTAGATCTGATTGGCGCTGCAGAGCATGTTCGGGTTGCGATCAGTCCGGTCGATGTTAAGCAATAATAGATCAAACAGAAATATTCTGTTTTTCAGTTCAGGGCTGATTTCGCAATATTTGCCTGTACAGTATTCTTCTGCATTCTCCAGATATTTCAGTCCGAGGTTCAACCCCTGATTTCTGAAAATGAGTTCTCTTAATTCACTGTCTGTCACCTGTTCTGAAAGATCCGAAGGGACTTCTATAAGAGAGAAGTCGGGAACTGGGATTTCAAGTGCTTCTGCAAGGTTGAGGCAGATCCAGTCGGAGAGACATTCCACCGGTCCCTCTCCGGTTTCAAACCATTTGACGACATACAAATCCTCTGCTTCGGTCTGTATCAGCACGGGGAGAGAGGACCCGTTGCGGAATTCTCTGAGTAGCTTGACAGCCTTCATCGGCATGGACACATTCTGTCCTTTTTGTGCTGAGCTCAGTTCTTCCACTGGGAAAACCAGGTGTAGGTCACCCATTTGTCGTCTCTTTTAATGGTTTTGTCCAGAGTGTAGCCGTTTACTGTTTCGCCCAGCTGGTCCAGTTTGGCTTGTGCAGCTTTCCTGTCACCTGAATAGAAGATGAAATCGCATTTCCGGTCTGTTTTGATCACTGCTGCGAAAACAGTCGTTTTCTCCTCCACCAGTTCTTTTTCCAGCTTTCTTTGGAGCTTTTCCAGTTGCGGCTCTTCCATTTCACCGGGCAGACCGTTTTCCATGGGGCTCTCAACGGGGACACTTATCGCCACCTGGTAGTTGAAGGCAGGGTTTCCCACAACCGGTTCAAGTCCCCTGTTGATTTCAATGTCAACCGGTTTTTTGATGTACTCTCCGAGCAGTTTCTCCCACTTCGTACTGTAATCCGGGATCGAACTCTTGTCCGGCTTGCTGCTGCAGCCGAAAACAAGAAATATACTTGCCACTAATATTGTTCTTTTCATCTTTCTCCTCTTCCGAATCGGGAATGGGTGTTGATTATACACTGAATGAATTCCGGACCCGGTCAGATTGACTTGGAAAAAACACAGGTCCGCTCGGACTCTTCGTATTCAAGATGTTTGCAGAATTCGTGAATCTTTTCATTCTGAATTCTCGGACTGACAACAATCTGCTTGAACCCTTTTTCCCTTGCCCACTCTTCAGCCGCTGAGACAAGCTTTCGGCCGATACTTTTTTTCCTCAGGTTCTCATCAACCAGAATCGCCCGCAGTTCAACAAAGGGATTCTTTTCAAGAGAGATCACCTCTGAGATGTGGGCGTAACCCACGAGGGCGCCGTCCTCATTTTCCGCAACCAGGATTTCGGCATTTCTGGTTGTCTTCACATCAATGATTCTTTCCTCGATGTGTTCTTTCGGGAGTTCTTCTTTCAAATCGTCCCACTGGGCCATGAGTTCCGCGAGTGCGCAGATGTCGGTATCATCGAGTTCTACGGGTCTGATCTTCAGTTTTTCAGCGGATGAGTGAAGGCTTATTCTGATCATTACTTCTGTTCCGAATCAGTGAGGTACAAATCTCCTAGATTATATAATAGAACTGCTATAAATTCAAATAAAGCTGTTGAGCTTTGTCCGATGCTCAGGAAAACGGAGGAAAACCGCGTTTCAGATCCTCCAGAGAATCCCGCCTCCTGATGAGAATATCTTCACCACTCTCTGAAATGAGCACCTCGGCGGGACGCAGTCGGCTGTTGTAGTTTGAGGCCATCACCATTCCATAGGCTCCTGAGTCGAGAACTCCCAGAACGTCGCCTTCCTGAAGCGGCGGCAGCAGCCGGTCGTCTGCCACAATATCCCCTGTTTCACATATATTGCCCACAATGGTCACGGGTACCTTGTCTGCATGAGGCCTGGGCTTTGCTCCGTAAACTTCAATATCATGATGAGAGTCGTACATGGCGGGTCTGACAAGGACGTTGAAACCGATATCCGTTCCGACGTATGTTTTACCCCCGTTTTTCTTGATCGCGTTGACCTGCCCCAGAAGAATCCCGAACTCGGCGCTGATGTACCGGCCCGGTTCAACTTTGACCGTGATTTCACGTCCCGTCTTTTCCACCCACTCTTTAACCAAACGGTCGAGGCGTTCACCGGAAACTTTCAGATCAAGGCGCTTCTCACCCTCTTCCTTGCGGTACGGAACACCAAATCCACCTCCGAAATCCACAAATTCCACCTCCGGAAACAGCTCCGCGTATGAGAGCAGGAACCGTGCGGCATTAACGTATGCATCGCTGTCCATGAAAAGCGAACCGACGTGCTGATTGAGTCCGACCAGCTGAAGGGAGTTCTCCCTGAGTATGGCTTTGAGATCATTGGTCATTAAAGGGTCGATTCCGAATTTGGTTTTGGTGCCCGCGGTTATCACCTTCTCGTGATGTCCTGCGCCAATTCCGGGGTTCATTCTTACCGCGACCTTCCCTCCCGGGTTGAGTTTTCCGTAGCGTCTGAGCTGAGAAAGGGAATCCACACTCACAAGAACACCCTCTTCTATGGCATATCGGAACTCATCATCGGATACGTTGTTGGGTATGAAGAATATGTCTTGTGGAGAAAAACCGGCCTGAAGTTCCAGGTACAGTTCACCGGGAGACATGGCATCGACGGTCAGCCCCTCCTCCCGCACAATCTGAAGCACTTTCAGATTTGTGTTGGCTTTTGCGGAGTAGTTTGCTCCGAAACGGGGGTAGGAGAGAAGGTTTTTGATTTCCCGGCACCTGGTGCGCAGAATGCCTTCGTTGTAGACGTAAAGGGGGCTTCCGTACTTTTCCAGAAGGGAAAACGGTGAGTTGTCGCCGAAGAAATTTATGTCTTTTGTCCAGATGTGGTGTATGTGGGACCAGTTGTCTTGTAACATATCGCTTTCCCGGTATTCGTTCGATTTTTGCACGGATGCGCAATCGATGCTTTTGAGTCTGCTGTTTCGGTGATCTTGGAAAAGGTTCAGTTCCAGCGCACAGTCCCTTTTCAAGCTGCATTACATGCAGAACGGATTCAACATCACTAATATAATGAAAAACGATGAAGCAAGCGACCCCACGTGGATTTTTTCAGAGGTGAGGTCTTATAATTCATTTCCCAGGGAGAGGTTTTTCATCAAGCCGGAAAAAATTTCACCCTGTATTCAATCCTTAGCTGCATTTGGAGAAACCGCAGCTTTTGCATACCGCACAGCCGCTTTCGTGCTCCATGATCCCGCCGCATTCAGGACACTGGGGGCAGAATCCCATATCGAGACCCGAGTAGGTGATCTGAGCATTTCCCTTTCCGTGTACATCATTAATGGCTTTCTCCAGAACGCGCCCGATCGCATCGGCGCAGGAGAGAATCATCTCGCCCTCATGCCAGGTGGGGATCGGACAGCGGATACCCCTGAGCTGCTCCACGACCGAGCGGGGATCAATTCCCGCTCTCATCGCAAGCGAGACAAGGCGGGAAACCGCTTCGGCGTTGGATGCCGCACAACCACCGGATTTCCCCATCTGGGTGAACACTTCGCAGAACCCGAAGCTGTCGGAGTTGATATTGACATACAGTGTTCCGCATCCGGTCTTTGTCTTGTAGGTCCGGCCGTGAGTGACCGCGGGCCTGGGGCGAGGCTGTATCGTTCCCGTGGATATGAACCCGTCCTCAGAAATGACCGGAGCGCCGGAGCCGCTTGTGAGGACCTGGTTCTGCCGGGAACCGTCTCTGTAAACCGTCACCCCCTTGCAGCTCAGGTCGTAGGCATAACGGAACACTTCCTCCACATCCTGCACCGTAGCTTCATTGCGGAAATTGACAGTTTTGGAAACGGCATTGTCGGTGTATTTCTGAAATGCGGCCTGAATCGTCACATGCCATCTGGGTTCTATATCATGCGAGGTGACGAAAACGTCTCTGATCCGTTTGGGTATGCCGTAGATTTTGTTCAGGCTCCCGCATTCGGCAACCATTTTCATCAGCTCCTCTGAATAGAAACCCTCCTCCTGGGCAATCTGTTTGAAGGAGGGATGGATTTCAAGCAATCTTTTTCCGTCAAGAACGTTCTTTTCATATACGATTGCGAACAGAGGTTCAATGCCGCTTGAGCAGCCTGCTATCATGCTGATCGTGCCGGTGGGAGCAATGGTGGTGACAGTGGCGTTGCGCACCTCCAGGCCGCCTTTCTTATCGAAAATCGATCCCTTGTAGTTGGGGAATGTGCCCCGTTCCCTGGCCAGATAAGCGCTGACCTTGAGTGCTTCCTCCTGGATGAATTTCATGATGTTTTCGGCCAGTTCAGCCGCCGCGTTCGAGTTGTAGGAGAGGCCCAGCTCTATGAGCAGGTCCGCAAACCCCATCACTCCAAGCCCTATCTTGCGGTTGCTCTTAGTGACCTCGTCTATCTCTTTCAGAGGGTACTTGTTCACTTCAATCACATTGTCCAGAAAACGTACGGCATTGCATATGATTGCAGTCAGCTTGTCATAGTCGATTACCTTTTCTCCATCCTTCACGGAAATCATCTTGGCCAGATTGATAGATCCCAGGTTGCAGGACTCGTAGGGAAGCAGGGGCTGTTCGCCGCAGGGGTTGGTGCTTTCGATCCTGCCCACATGAGGAGTAGGGTTGTGGTCGTTCATTCTGTCGAGGAAAACAATTCCGGGCTCCCCGTTTTTCCAGGCCAGTTCCACGATTCTGTTGAAAACCTTTTTCGCCCTCAGACGTCCCACGATCTCATGTGTACGGGGGTTGCGCAGAGGGTACTCTTCATCTCTTTTAAGCGCCTCCATGAATTCGTTTGTGATCCCGACCGAAATGTTGAAGTTGGACAGGACTCCGTCTTTGGCCTTGAGTTCGATGAAATCCATTATCTCCGGATGTGTGCAGGAGAGAATGCCCATGTTGGCCCCTCGGCGGGTACCGCCCTGCTTGACCGTTTCGGTCGCCATGTCGAACACGCGCATAAAGGAGAGCGGGCCCGAGGAGATACCCTTGGTCGATTTCACTCTGTCGTTTTTGGGCCGGATGTGGGAAAAGGAGAAGCCGGTACCGCCGCCGCTTTTATGAATGAGGGCGGTGTTCTTGACCGCGGTGAAGATCTCCTCCATGGAATCGCCCACGGGAAGCACAAAGCAGGCGCTTAACTGCTGAAGATCCCTGCCTGCATTCATGAGCGTGGGTGAATTGGGGAGAAATTCCAGATCCGCCATCATATTATAAAACTTTTCAGTCCATATATCCGTACTAGTCTCGGGGTTGAAATATCTCTCGGCGGAGGCGATGTTCTCAGCTACCCGGTAGAAGAGGTCTTCGGGGGTCTCGATCACGTTCCCGTTGTCGTCGTGCACCAGATAGCGCCTCTCCAGCACGACTCTGGCATTGTCGCTGATGGCGACCTTCTTTTTAGTGAGGCGTTCCTTGAGGGGCTGTTTCTGTTCTTCATCATCCGAGGTGAAGACAACGGATTTAACTGTTTTGCCAAGAGCATCGGCACCAGCTTTAGAGACCATGTTCAGACTCTCTCCTTCTATGCATGTAATGGAAAAACGGGTTGTTTGCAAGAGACTGCAGAAAAGATCGGAAAAAACCTTATTGCTGCAAGCAGTTTCACCCATAAAATACGGAAGCAGACGGGGTGAGTCAAGGCTAAAAACAGAATTCACCACAATATTTTGTATGTGTGTCCGGTCTGCACTACAAGCCGTTGATTTCTAGTGGCTGCTGTTGTTGGGATAAGGTCGCCGTTTCCATGACACTGAGACTTGAGCCGCAAGGAAATGCCTCTGCCGTTAACTATTTTACCATCCTATGTTGTTGCTTTCTGCAATCAGAACAAAAAGGAGTGTACTTATGGCCGAAGCACTTGACAGCACGCGCATAAAGGATCTCAAATCCCGTATCGACAACCTCCGGAGGTATCTTTGACCTCGATAACCGCAAGAATCAGATAATGCAGCTTGAGTCCAGATCCGCTCAGAACGGATTCTGGGATGACGCCTCGGCCGCTCAGAAAGTGCTCAAGGAGATCAAAGACCTCAAGAGAATAGTGGAGCCTTGGGAAAGGGCTGATCAGAGTATAAACGAACTTGCCGAATTCTTCTCTTTGGCTCAGGAGGAAAATGATAATGACACTCTTGTGGAGCTGGAGGAGCAGGCGGATGCTCTGGAGAAGGAGATTGCTCATATTGAGTTTCTCAGAAAACTGAGCGGGGAGGATGACGGTGCGGATGCCATCCTTACCATTCACAGCGGTGCGGGTGGAACTGAATCCTGCGACTGGACCGAAATGCTCTTTCGCATGTATGTGCGGTTCATGGAACGCAAGGGTTATACCTATTCCATACTGGAAAGCTCTCCCGGGGAAGAGGCCGGGCTCAAGAGTGTAACAATGGAAGTGAAAGGCGATTATGCCTTCGGTCATCTCAAAGCGGAAACCGGTGTTCACAGATTGGTGAGAATATCGCCTTTTGATTCCAATGCGCGGCGCCATACCTCGTTTTCCTCTGTGTATGCCTATCCTATCATGGATGAGATCGAGGATTATCAGCTGGAGGAAAAGGATATCCGGGTGGATACCTACCGGGCCAGCGGTGCTGGCGGTCAGCACATCAACAAAACCGACAGTGCTGTGCGGATGACTCACATACCTACCGGCATAGTCGTGGCCTGTCAGAGTGAACGGAGTCAGATGAAGAACCGTTCCACCGCTCTGAAGTTGCTCAAGGCACGAGTCCGCCAGCATTACAGGGAGCTTGAGGAACGGGAGCGGGAATCGAAGATGTCTGAGAAAAAGAAAATCGAGTGGGGAAGTCAGATCCGCTCCTACGTGCTCCACCCGTACAATATGGTAAAGGATCACCGCACCGAATCTGAAACCAGCAACACTCAGGCGGTTCTTGATGGAGACATCGATATGTTCATCGAATCATATCTGCTGGATTATCAGTAAGGATTTGTTTTGACTAAAGGCAAACAATATCCCGAAGTGACATGCGGCAGGTGCGGAGCCTGCTGCAGCATACCTCTGGTTCCCGTGACTCACAAGGATCTGGGCAGGCTGGTTTCCTTTACCGGTAAAAAAGCATCGGATATAGTGCGTTTCAGCTCCCCCGCGGAGATGGATTACGATTCCGAATCGGGGCTCTGGATCCGGTTCCGGTATGGTAAGCGCGCCATGGTTCTCAAGAAGAAAGAGGAGCGGTGTGTTTTTCTCTCTTCGGAGCGAAGCTGTCTTGCTTACCAGGCTCGTCCCCGGACCTGCCGTACGTTTCCCTACTGTGTGCTGAAGGATGAAAACGGCAAAAGGGAGGTGACTCTGAATAGAATTGTAGACTGCAGAGCCAGAAAATGCTCCGGCGTGGATTTTAAAGCACTGTTTGCCGAAGTGGCAAAGGAGAACCGCGAAGATGAGGAGTATGAGCGGATAGTTTCCCGCTGGAACGGTTCGGGAGCTTCCGGCGGTACCCGGGAGTTTCTCAGTTACCTTGGATTCTGAAAATTTTCAAAATCGTATGGAGCTGTAAACGGGAGGGGAGTGAAATGCCCGCAAAATCCACAAACAGAAGAAAGAAGCCGGTTTCAAGGGACCTGATCGTTTCATTCCTGGACAGGACACTCAGGACAAACGAGATCAAGGACTACTCCGTAAACGGGCTTCAGGTGGAGGGAGTTGAGAAGGTCAGCAGGGTCGGCCTGGCGGTTGATGCGTGCATGGACACTTTCAGGCTTGCTGAAGAGAACGGGTGTCAGATGCTTATTGCTCATCACGGAATCATCTGGAACGGCATTCAGAGAGTCACCGGGCCGGTTTACCGGCAGCTGCAGTTCCTTATCGGAAAAAAACTCAATCTTTACGCATCTCATCTGCCCCTTGACCTTCATCCGACTCTGGGAAACAATGCCCGTATCGCTTCCATGCTGAAGCTTAGAAATGTACGTCCCTTCGGCGTGTACAAGGGTGTGACGATAGGCTGTGAAGGTACCCTGACCAGAGCCGCTACAATTGAATCCATATCCGGTGTGCTGAAAAAAGAGCTGGGGAGTGAAATACACTCTCTCCCCTTCGGTCCGGAAAAAATAAAGCGCATTGCTGTCATATCCGGCGGCGGATCGGGGGAGCTTCCCGAAGCTGTGGAGAAGGGAATAGATCTTTTCATCACGGGCGAATCGTCTCACGAAAACCATCACGCCGCTCTTGAAGGAAGCCTCAATGTGATTTACTGCGGGCATTATCATTCGGAAAAGCCGGGAGTGCAGGCAGTGGGAGAGCTGCTTGTGGAGAAGTTCGGTTTGGATACAATTTTTCTGGATGTCCCTACTCTGGTGTGATTGTGAAGTCTGATGTACGGTTTGTCATGATAAATGCGGAAACACTGGTGGATAGTGCAGTCCCTGAGCATGGGTTTGTGATGTCGTCAGTTATCCCATGCGGAAAAGCGGAAAAGGGACAACACTGTTTTCTCCCGCGCTTTCAATCAGGTAATCACCATTCTGTTCAATTCCTATCGTGTATATTCTGCTGAATCCCTCCTCGAAGGTGGGCGGCTGCAGTTTTCTGAACGTGGCCCATATTCCTCTTTCTGCAACCACCTCCCGCCTCTGTCTGGAACTGTTCCTGGCTAAGGCGGAATCGATGTCTGAAGTGAAGTAGCAGCAGATGAGTTCATAGCCCAGTCTGCTGGCCGGGACGATGTATCTTCTTCTGTCGCCGGCAGTGGGATTGGTGTTGTCCACGGCAAAGCGGCTCCGTGTGTCCAGACAGAGGTCCAGGAATCGGGCTTCCCTGTGGCGCGTTCTTAGGAGGTCCAGGCTAATGCGCACGTGGGTGCGGAAAAGAAATCGCTTGTAGAAGGTGCTTTTTCCTGAACCCTGAATGCCTGTGAATAGTACCGCCTGCATTGAATCTCCTTTGATTCTATCATCGAAGTCCCAGGGATTCCCTTTTCGTACTCGTTATAGCATACTTTATCATGCAAGCAAGGAAAAAGCCGTTGAATCGGCTGTTTAGGGCATGGTTGTTGCTCCAAAGTTCATAATTCTATATTATAGAAGTTCTCGTGCTGCCTGTTACTTATCTGAAAATGGAGTGATCAGTGTCCAAAAGAACTGAAAAACCGTTCAAGTCCATACCTCTAAAGAAACAACTTAGCATTCTGCTGGTTGCCGTGCTGGCGCCTGCGGTGCTTATAATCCTGATTCTGAGCTTCTCCTGGGTGCAGAGTCGGTATTCGCTCCAGATACAGAGTAACGAGGAGGTTGCCCGTACTCTGGCGGTTTTCTTCCGGAGGTATGTCCGGGACGTTATCCGTGCGGAGAGCATCCTGGGCAGAACTGTGCTATCACTGGCACCCGAAGACAGCGAAGTAGCAGATCAGCTGCTTATGACTGCAGCCCGCACCTTTCCATCCGTGAACAGTTTTCTTCTGCTGGATACAAACGGGGTGGTAGTGGCGGGGGATCCCCGGCTCAGGGGCACGGATTTGAGTGGTGCTCGATTCTTCAGAGAGTTTCAGGAACAGGACAGTACCTACCTGAGCAATCTTGAAATTGATCTTTTAGGAGACAAACCCGGCTATGTTATCTGCACCAGAGTTGCTCCGGGACCTCAAACTCCTTCGGGTATTGTAGTTGGTTACATCGATCCGAGCGTTCTGGCAGATATCATTTTCGTTCTGGACAGGCCTTCCCGGGGTAATTTTGTCCTTTACGACAAAGACGGGGTGCTTGTCTATAGTGATCTTCACGCCAATCTCGACGATTCCTCCAGAGCGGATTTCGGGGATGATGATGAGCTGTTAGGGGAGGCGCGTGAGGGGCGGATTGCATCAGGGCAGGTGCGCCAGTTTGATGAGAATAGCGAGAGGATTGCGGCGTTTGTCCCCGTAGAACCCCACGGTTGGGTAGTGGGAGCAACTGAACCGGTGTGGCTGGTGTACAGGCCCATACTAGATGAAATAATCTACAGTATACTTGCCATAGCGGTGACAGTGTTAATCGTTTTGTGGTTTGGATTCAGGGTGATCGGCAGAATATCGAGATCTGTAAGAGAGCTGCAGAAACATGCCCGTATGGTCGGTCAGGGAAATTACGGTCACAAAACTCATCCCAGCGGCATCGAGGAGTTCGATATCCTCTTTTCCGATTTCAACAGCATGGGTGAGCAGCTTCAGGAAAGAGACAAGGCGGTGAAAGAAAGGGCCAGCGAGCTGGAGCGGTCAAACCAGGAGCTTGAACAGTTCGCCTATGTAGCCTCCCACGACCTTCAGGAGCCCCTTCGCACCATCGCCGGATATCTTCAGCTGATAGAGCGCAGGTACAAGGGGAAACTTGATAAGGACGCCGACGAGTTCATCGCATTTGCTGTGAACGGAGCCCATCGTCTGGGAGTAATAATCAACGATCTTCTGGCTTTTTCGCGGGTGGGAACACGGGGCAAACCGTTTACCGAGTTCAACTCGGGTGATGCCGTCGAAGATGTGCTTAAGTCAATGAGGGCGACAGTGGACGGCAATAATGCCCGGGTGGAGAAAGGGGAGCTTCCCCGAATCAAGGCGGACCTCAACCAGTTCAGGCAGCTTGTGCAGAACCTCCTAAGCAATGCAATCAAGTTCAGACATCCCGATCGCGACCCTCTGATCCGTATCGAGGCGGCCAGAACCGATGGAGAGTGGCGATTTTCCTTTATTGACAACGGAATCGGATTTGAATCACAGTATGCCGAACGTATATTTATAGCGTTTAAGCGACTTCATACACAGGACAAATTCCCCGGCTCGGGGGTAGGGCTGGCCATATGCCGTAAAATCGTGCAGCGGCACGGCGGGCGGATCTGGGCTGAGTCAACTCCCGGCGAAGGGGCCACTTTTCATTTCACCATTCCGGAAAGGAACCAGCATGTCGGATGAATGGACAAGTTCCCGTCCAATAGAGCTTCTTCTGGTGGAGGACAGTCCCAGCGATGTCCGTCTGACTGTCGAGGCGCTCAAGGAAGCCAAAGTGAAAAACACACTGCATGTTGTTACGGACGGCGTGGAGGCTCTCAGGTTTCTGCGCAGGGAGGGGGAATACGGCTCATACCCTAAACCGGACCTGATTCTGCTCGATCTCAATCTGCCCAAAAAGGACGGCAGGGAGGTTCTTGCGGAAATAAAGGAGGATGAGGAGCTCAGGCGTATTCCTATTGTCGTTCTTACCACTTCATCAGCCGAAGAGGATATCGCCAGAGCTTACAGCCTTCACGCAAACTGTTATGTGACAAAGCCTGTGGATTTCACGCAGTTCATGAAGGTGATTCATTCCATTGAGAGCTTCTGGCTCACAGTGGTCAAACTGCCCGGGGAGTAGGGTTGTAGGATGCTGGACATACTTCTGGTGGAGGACAATCCGGCTGATGCCCGGCTGCTTATGGAGGAGCTTTCCGATCTCCCCAACAACCCTCTGAACATCATTCATGTACAGACACTCAGGGATGCGTTCGGGAAACTGAAATCCGCTCACTACGATGCTGTTCTTCTGGATCTCAATCTGCCTGACAGCGACGGCGCTCAGACGATACGCAAGGTGCATGATCATAGTCCCTCGCTGCCGGTAGTGGTTCTCACCGGGGTGGAGGATGAGAGGACCGAGAGCGAGGCGGTGATGCTGGGGGCGGATGACTTTCTGGTCAAAGGGGAAACCCCGGCCAAGATGTTTCTGCGTTCCATCCGCTATTCTATAGACCGCAAGCGCATGAGCGGTCTGCGGGAAAAGTACCTCAGGGACACAAGTGTTTTGGTCAGGATATCAACGGATGTGCTGGCTTCGGAAACTATCCGCAAACTCCTTCAGGTGATTTCAAGCGGGGCCCGGGAGCTGACCGGTTCTTCCTGCAGTATCGCTCTCCTCAATGAAAACTCTCATTCGGTGCGCTTCTCGGTCTCCTGCAACGATGAGTACACCTCTCTTTCTGATCTGAAAAGCAAGCCCATGGCAGCTTTTTTGTTCGACAGGATCCGTATCGGCAGACTGCGGCACTTTTCACCAGCTGAGCTCAGGGGTTCATCTGAATGGCTCGAGGGGGCTAAGGGAAACGTTCCTGAAAGAGGAGTTTCGGTTGTGAGTCTTTTCGACCGGGAGATGAGCCTCACCGGGGCGCTGGTTGTTTTCGATACCGGCCAGGAATGCTTCAGCTCCGAGTACGAGGCAGTTCTGGGGCAGCTTGCCACCATGGCTTCTCTTGCTCTTCAGCACCTCGAGGCGCGCGGTCAGGCTCAGGGGAAAGCCCGGGAGCTGGAGGTTCAGAAGCAGGAGCTTGAGTATGCGTTGAGCGAGCTTGAGTCTTTTACCTATTCTGTTTCTCATGACCTTCGTGGTCCGCTGCGTTCGATCAGCAGCTTCAGCAGTCTGGTTTCGGAGGAGTGCGGCGAGAGTATTCGTGAGGCGGGAAAGGAGTATCTTTCCAGGATCGAAAACGCGGCTCAGAAGATGGGAGATCTCATAGACGATCTTCTGTTTCTTTCCCGGGTGACCCGTCAGGAGCTGCTCAGAGAGGAGATTTCTTTGAGCGGTATCGTCTCTTCCGTGGTGGATGATCTGCGTAAGCGAGATCCGCGGCGCGATGTGCAGGTGGATATTCAAAAGGGGGTTGAGGCGTGGGTTGACCCGCGGCTTGCGACAGCCGCTCTCACCAACATTATCGAGAATTCCTGGAAATTCACCAGCCGGACCGAAGATCCTCGTATCGGATTCGGCATGGAAAAGAGCGGAAACGAAAAGGTATATTATATCCGCGACAACGGGGTGGGGTTTGACAGCCGGTATGTCCAGAAGATATTCATGCCCTTTCAGAGGCTTCACAAGGCCACCGATTTTCCCGGAACCGGAATCGGGCTGGCCATTGTGGAGCGGGTGATCCGCCGTCACGGCGGACGGTTGTGGGCCGAAAGCAGCCCCGGGAAGGGCGCGACTGTCTACTTCACTTTTGGAGCTGAGAACAATACCCGGTAGGCCCTGCGTTTAATCCTTCACAGTTTTTCCAGAAAGCAAGGTTACTTATCAATGAACGGCACTAAAGAAAAGAAAATTGAAATCGCCCCGTCCATTCTTTCCGCGGATTTCAGAAATTTGGAGCGTGAGGTCAAGGCGGCTCAGGATGCGGGGGCCGACAGAATACACTGCGATGTCATGGACGGACATTTCGTACCCAATCTCACGTTTGGGCCTCTGGTGGTGGAGGCGGTGAAAAAGTGTGTCTCCATCCCCCTCGATGTGCATCTGATGATTTCCGACCCTCAAAAGTATGCGTCCGATTTCTGCAGTGCGGGTTCTGATATTCTCACGTTTCATGCCGAAGCGGTTTCAGATCCAAAATCTCTTCTTCAGGAGATCCGTTCGCGGGGTGCGCGGGCAGGGGTTGCGGTGAATCCCGACAAACCGCTTGATCTTTTCATGGATGAGCTGGAGAATATTGATCAGGTGCTTATCATGACCGTGTATGCCGGTTTCGGAGGTCAGAAGTTCATGTCTGAGATGATGGGCAAGGTGAAACAGGTTTACGACGCCGTTCAGGAGAGATCTCTTGACCTGGATATTCAGGTGGATGGAGGGGTGAACGGGGAAACAGCCTACGAATGTGCACTCAATGGGGCAAATGTGCTGGTCGCGGGGAGTTATGTTTTCGGCGCCGGGGATTACGCTGAGCGGATTCGGGCTGTGCGGGAGTCTGCTTTGAAGGCGGCTGAAACTTTGAAGGGCAGTAATGGATGAGAATACGTTTCTGGATTTTTCTGGTGTGCGCTGCAACCCTGTTGGTGTGCCAGAGTAATCCTCTGTATGAGGGTCCTGTAGACATAGAAGAGCAGTTGAGCGTCTGGCAGTACCTGAAAACCTACAGTATCTATCAGGACAGGGTACCTTCTGATCCTCTGGATTCAGGAAGCACCATAGCTCTTTTCAGGGCCGTCAATGATTCCCCCTACACTTTTTACCCCGATTCGGTTTCTTACGCCGTCAGGGTTGCAGAGCTTTCCGGAACTGCTGATGCGGGGTTTTCCTATGTGGATGCGGTGCCGGTTACCGATTCCACGGTTGTTGTTGTAATCAGGGAGTTTACTCAGGATGCCTACAGCGAATTTCTTGATAAACTGCCGATCCTTCAGAACTACCCCTATATTGTTTTCGATCTGAGGGGAAACGGAGGAGGCGAACTGTTCGCCACCGATTCCGTAATAGAATGCATTCTTCCTGCCGGGTGTGGGTATATAATAGAGCGGTACAGAGAATACGATTCCGGGAAACGCAGGGGGTACACGGTAGGGTGGGATACTATCTGGACTGAGCGACCGGCTCATACCGCATTTGAAGGCAAGAGGTTTTCGGTGCTTATGGACAGGCGGACCGCCAGTGCTTCGGAAATAATGGCTGCGGCACTAAAAGACTGCGCATCCGCTTATCTGGTAGGAGATACAAGTTACGGCAAGGGAATCGGGCAGGTTCGGATTCCACGTACCGGAAGGGCTATGTTGAGCATTACCTTCATGGAGATACGTGGCGTTTCGGACAGAATCGGTGATTACCACAAGACCGGCATCCGGCCTGATCCTGTTCCTTCTGAAATGGTAATTGAAGGATCTGGTATTCGCGATTCTGAAACTCGTGATCTTTTCTATGCTGTCAGGTTTCTGGAAAAGTCTGTACATCCCCTTCAGATACAGACTTCATTTTTCAATTTGAGAAAAACGCGTTCCCCTGAAGGGTTGTATATAGTAAGTGAACCAGACCCTCTCGGAATCCCGGGAGAATGATCTGCGTTAGGATTAACCCCCCTCGGTATAGAAATGATTCGCTCCATCTCGAAAGAGAAATTTATCTGCAGTAGTCACGGTAAGTCTATTCAATAACTTTCAAGGCTAAAATGAAAACAGTCAGAATAGAAAAAGTCGTCTATGGTGGCGCCGGTTTGGCCCGGGGAGAAGAGGGTGTCGTGTTTGTACCGGGCACCCTTCCAGGTGAACTTGTGCGGATCGAGGTGGATGGTTCCGAGGGCGGCGCCAAAAAAGGCAGGCTTGTTGAAGTTCTGGAACCGTCCCCGTTTCGTCGAGGTCGTCAATGTGAATATGAGGGAGTCTGCGGCGGATGCGACTGGATGCATATCGTTTATTCAAAGCAGATTGAGTATAAAAAGGAAGTTTTTCTGGATTGTCTGAGCAGAATCGGCCACATTTCAGATCCGCCCTGTCCTGAGGCGATTTACGCCCGGGAGCATGGTTATCGCTTAAGAGCCCAGTTGAAGCTGGGACCTCAGGGTGCGGGCTTTTACCGCAGGAAAAGCAATCAGGTGGTTAAAATTGACAGGTGCCCTCTTCTGGTGGATGAACTGAATGCTCTTCTGAAAGATATCAATTCCGGCAAAGCAACGGTTCCAGCCGGCGTGAAGAGCCTGAAGGCGGTGGTGGGCGGAAATGTCGCCTCCTTTCCTGTCATTCAAGGCTTGACTCATGGCATAACCGAACTGCTTGTGGGTGAGAAGAGATTTCTGGTGAACGGCGACAGCTTTTTCCAGTCCAACCGCTATCTGCTCAACAGGATGGGAACCTGGGCTTCACCACATGTAAAAGGCGACTACTGTCTTGATCTTTACGGGGGTACCGGTTTCTTTTCTGTTATGCTCGCGCACCGTTTCGGTGAGGGTGTTCTGGTTGAGAGCGTGGCTTCTCAGGTGAAGCGGGCGGAGGAAAATTTTCGGTTGAACGGAATCGGACATTTCAGGGCAGTCGTAGGGGATGTGGAAAGGGGGGCGGGGCTTGATGCTCTGGTTAGAAAGAGGCACCCCGACTGCATCATAGTGGACCCTCCCCGTCCGGGTCTGGTGAGGAGAGCGCGGGAGTGGCTTGCGGGAGTTTCACCTCCGACGATCCTTTACATATCGTGCAACCCTTCCACCTTCTCCAGAGATGCCAACTTCTTTGTCAACAAGTGCGGCTACACTTTCCACAAGTGTGCTCTTTTTGATCTCTACCCCAATACTCACCATATTGAGTCCGCGGCTGTTTTCAGAAAGCGGTTCGGAGATACATAGAAACGCGGCAGCAACTTGCGGCAGGCCTGAAAGAAACGACGCTTCATTGAAAGCGTGCGTGCCGGACAAAGTATTTCGTCTGAAGATCAGGTCCGTGAGATCGAAACTGAAAACGGGCTAACTGAAAAACGGGTCTTGAAAATATCCCGGCGTTTTAGTAGAATCTAGTGTGGTTTAGTCGTTTCAAGTGAATCGTCAGGGTGATATTATGGGCAGAAAACGGGTCCCTTTTCTGGATGACAAGTATAAAAAGGATTTTGTGGATTCCATGGCCAGGAAGCTGGCCGTGGGGGAGTCGGAGATTCTGGCGGTACGCAAGAAGCCCTCGTTGCTGGTGTATTCGATTCCGGGACTGGCTGCTTTGATTATCGGCATAACCGCGTTTTTCATCTTTGCATCTCCTCAAAAGGAGGTGCACAGGGGTGAACAGATAATGCCTGGAAAGGCAGCGGACCCGGCGGCTCTCCTGTCCGAGTCCTATCAGAGGTGTGAACTCGGGCTTGATGAGTATGCGGGGTATCTTTGTGATATCCTGGTGAGTTACGATTCTCTTCCGGCAAAGTACAGGACGGAAGTCCCGCTTGTCAGACCCGACAGGATAATGGATACGCTTGTCAGCGCCTGGCCCAGGCTGCGTGTTGCCACCAAGCAGAGTCTTAGAAGAGATTTGCCGGAAATAGAAGAACGGCTGGGAACCAAAACCGCTTCAGATCAGAACTGAATACAACTGGGAAGAAGGATATCTTTGAGTCCTTTCGGTTTTTTTTGGCGGCATTCTCCAGGTGCTTATAGCGGAGGATGGTCGGACCTATGCTTCTCTTGTGCATGATATCCTCGCATTCGCACACAGATACGGTGTGATACTGGTATCCAGGTGTTCTTTAACCGCGGATATGCTTCAGTCCGGAAGAGCGGGAACTGCCGCAGGATCCCCAATATCAGAGGCTTGCGGAATACTACCTCTCTTACAGGCGGCTGTTTATTTTTCAGCAGAACAGGTGTATAATGAAAAAAGAGCGTTTCGAAAGCGGTCGTGAATTGGAGGTGTTATGGAATTAAAGGACTGCAGGGGTATCACACTGGTTGAGATAATTGTGGCCATGGTGATTCTGGGGCTTGTTGTCACCGGTCTTAATCTGGTCATCGTGAACATGATAGATTCCAATGTCGCTGCAAAGGAGCTGTCTGCTGCAACTGCCGCGGGCAATCAGCTGCTGGATCAGATCCGTCAGAAGGATTATGGCGACATTGTGAGCGGATCGGATGTGCTGGAGGACAGGTTTCTGCGGACCTGGACTGTCACCAATAACGGCAACATGAAGAACATCACGCTGAGAGTCGTCTGGCCTTTATCTACAGGCAAGAGATCAATAGAGCTGTCCACCACAGTTTCCAAACCGGGACTCTGGTAGAAGAATCGATACTTCAAAAAGGAATGGATATGAAAAAATCCGGGGAAAAAGGAATCACTCTGGTTGAGCTTCTTGTGGCTATGGTTTTGGTTTCTTTGGTATTGGTAGGAATATTCAGGTTACAGAGAGATATTTCGATGAAGGGTGACAGGGAGAGTAACAAGGCTGTTCTGCACAAGGATATCACTACCGCGGCGCAGATGCTGGAGAAGGATATCCGTTCAGCCGGTTACGGAATTCCCGGAAATGGCGTGAGTATCAGTGAGCAGTCGGGCAACGACCGGCTTTCCATATTGGTTAATCTGGATCAAAAGAAGGCTACGTTGACCTCCGAGGTGAAAGCCAGTGACACCAGAATCGCTGTGGCTGCTGAGTCAGGAATCGTGGGTGGTGACTGGATCGATCTGTATTCAGGGGCAAATCATAGCGTGGTGAAGGTTCTGGAGGTGAAGAAGGGTGTTGTGGATACGCTTGTGCTGAACGGGAGTGCAGGAGTAGATGTGGCAGCCGGCTCGACCTTGGGACATGCTGAGGAGATGGGTTATTTCATAGGTGACGGAGGGGGTCTTTACAAAATGAAAAAGGGGAGGGATATACTGATAAGCGGCAATATGGTTGAATTAAATTTCGCTGCATTCGATAATGACGGTGTCGAGTTGAGTGGTGATTTGACAGATGCGGTAAGCGTCCGGTTCATCATAAAAGGCAGGGTCGGAAAGGGTAAAGCGGCTTACGAATCCGAAGAGACGACTCAGGTTTTCTTGAGAAATTCCGGTAACTGAAAGGTTGTGTTGGTATGTTTACATCTTTAAAAAAGCGTGATGGTGGCGCCATTGTGGCAGTGCTTATGATAGCGGTTCTGTTGAATATCGCACTGGTGATTGTCTACTTTACGGTGAACTCTTCTGTGAAAAAAAGCGGAGGCAGAAGAGTGAATACGGCTACTCTCAATTCTGCCGAGGCCGCCAAGGAACGTCTGTATGCGATGATCCGCAAAGGTGAATTCGTTCCTGTTCCCGGAAGTCGGGTCACTGCTTTTTCGGGAATCTCATTTGGAAAAGGAACCTATTCTGTTTCCTGCAGCACGGATGTGACAGGCGATACGCTGTACATTCTTGCTGCCGGGCAGGAAAACGGAGTCAGCAAAAAGCTGGAGATTGTGGGTGTTCTGGAAGCACCTATCGATTTTCCTGTGCCAAGTGTCAAGGGCGCTATAACCGCCAGAAATCATATCAGTATTCATGGCAATATCAATGTGGATGGAAGGGATTATGATTCCATCTGGACTGGTGGCATTTTGGGGGCGGGAGTTTTCGGAGTGAGCACCTGCAGTACTTTGACTCTGAAGGGTAGTGCAGCCGTAGGAGGAAACGGGCTTGAACCTGAATCAAAAAAGAGCTTCGAATCCGTTAAAACTCTTGTTTCGGAGGAAGGTGCCGAAGTGACAGATCAGTACAATTCACCTGAATCATTTCTGGGAGTGTCTCCCGGTTCTCTTGACCCTTACAAAGTGGATGATCTTCCTCCCGCACCATTCAACGGCATCTATTATGTCTCCCATGATGTGGGCCCGCTTCATTTCGGTAGCGTTTCAAGCGGAATACTCATAGTGAATAACTCAACAAAAACTGCTGAATTGAGAGCCAATACAGGAATGTTTAAGGGTATTATAATTGTGGACAAGACTGCAAAGCTGAATGGTAATGCCAAAATTCTGGGGGCAATTGTTACTTTGACTGATGGTTCGGTTGAATACGTTGACGATGGCACTTCCTATTTCACCGGAACGGCGGATATCCGCTATTCCTCGCGGGTTCTCAAGAATTTAGGAAAATACTGTGATAATCTGTTAAGAGATGTGAGGGAACTGTCCTGGAAAGAGTTGGAGTGATTTTTTACCTGGAGCAGAAGGGTTAAGTGCCGGGTTGGTCAGCGCTATTTCTCTGATTCAGGAATCTTCATCTTCGGAGAAGATATTAGCCGGGTCAAGCGCTTCGGGAAAGAACGTGCCGAAAACCTCATCCTTGTCCGCTTCGCCGGGAATTACCAGTTCCCCGTTGTCATCCTCAAGCACCGAAGCCTCCACATAGCTGCCGGTTTCCTGGGCAAGGTCATCCAGATGCGGGTCGAACGCTTCGGGGGTGAGCATCCAGCCCTTTGCTCCGTATCCGCTTTTGTTTTCGTAGTTGTCCTTCCTGTTTTCCTTGAATTCCACTTCCATTGCTGAAATGCCGGAAAGTGTGTCGCAACCGCCAGAGCCGATATTGTCCATGATGACAAACTGGGACCGGGTTTCTCTTAAGTCCTGAATCTCGTACGCCTTCCCTCTTCCGTGAAACAGATTGTTCTGAACTATTCCGGAGGTTCCCTGCTCCATATACATAGCCGAGACGTTCTCGTTTTCTCCGCGGATTATCGTGTTTTCCTGGATGAAAAGGTTGCTTGCGGCATGAAGCATCTCTTTGGAGGAGCGGGCGGTTACGGCGGCTTCTTCGCATCTTACAATACAGTTGTTGATTACCGTATGGCCTGCCCCGTTTACGGTTACTCCTCTGGCACTGTCAACAATCCGGTTGTCTTCCACCATCGAACAGCTTCCGCTCAGAAGAAAAATGGAGTCCTGTTTGCACTTGCTTATGAGATTTCCCCTTATCTGAGTATCGCCGCATTTGACAACTATACCCGCCGAGGAGCATCTGTCGATCTTGTTGTATTCGACTATATGACCGCTTTCAAGTCCGCTTACATCACTGCTTCCAAGAAGAACGGCACAATCATAACTGCTGAAACTGTTTCGTCTGAATATATGGTTCTTGAGCGGATTGCCGCCCTCCGTGTCTCCTTCGGAAACCATCAGGCCTACGGTGGCGTTTTCAGGGGTTACCTGATCCTTGCGTTCACGGGACTGTATGAAACTGCAGTTCTCGACCAGATTGAATCTTCCTCCGGCTCCTCCGAAATAAAAGGTGCAGGACGCTTTATCATGTGAGCCGCAGTTCATGAACCGAAGAGAGTGGAAACGGTTCCTGCGGCAGTTGCCTATAACTGAAACGGCTCCGGTGGGAGCATTTTTGAATATCAGCCCTGAAACAACCAGGTCTGAAGTGTCGTAGAAATACCAGCATGAACCCTCTATGGTAACTTCACCTTCAGATTCGGCACAGATGTGAACAGGTAGTTTTGCGGTTCCTGAAATTTCTATGGTCTGATCTTCGCTGTATATACCGCGCTTTAGAACGATAGTTCCTCCGGGTGAAACTTTCCTCAAAGCTGCGGAAAGGGAGGAAAAGGGCTTTGCAAAGGTTCCTTCCGATTCGCTTGAATCAGGGGAAACCCACATGATTCTGGGATCTTCTCTATCAAACATTAACCGTTATTCCTTGTACTGTTTTCAATCGTTGTCTTCGCAAGACATTTCGTCTTTTTTCTTTAAATATTTGGAGATTTTTTTGAACAGTTCGGGTGCGAGGGACAGCAGCTGGCTTAGCGAAGGCTCAGTAGAATCAAGCGAGTGGACATTGACGCCGTCCGGCCCAATGGAGATAAAGGCGATAGGGGTGACATTCACACCGCCTCCCGTACCCGCACCAGAGCTGCTGCTTTCATCCTTGCCTCCACCCCCCGCGGCAAAGCCTATGGACACCTTGGATACGGGAATGAGAGTGATCTCTCCGGCCTTGATGGGTTCCCCGACAACGGTTTCGGTCTTGGCGATGTACTGAATATGATCCAGTGCTGTTTTGATCACATCGGAAAGGGCCATTTCTCACAACCTCCTTGTTTCGGATAGCGCCGGTAGTCCGGTTCCGGCACTGAAAAGAGTTAATATAGTAATATACATCCACGGTTCAAACACCGGTATACCTCAGGGGACACCATATTCAGGACTGACTTTTATTTTGGAAATGGCATTTGGCAGATCCGGGTACTCTGACTCTCCCGGGCTGCTCCGGT
>JBKHHW010000264.1:0-3040 GCA_046538945.1 Chitinispirillaceae bacterium
AAAAACCTTAGTATCATCTCCCCAAACCTTACTACGACCTGCTGCTCTCTTCTTCCCGCCGTTTATTATATTGAAAAAAACGGTTCATTCATAACCACAGCCAAACGCCGAAACCCGTATGAAAAACTCTCCATTCAGCCGACTACCGCACGTTCTTTATACCTGCCTTGTTCTGTTCATACTCCTGCAGTGCGCAGGCAAACCGCGCTACTCCGGCACACCGCAGATCCCCGCCGACAGAATCAATCAGGATCTGTTCACCCCCGTTCCCTCGATTGTGAACATCCCGCTTCAAATCGAAACCAAGTATCTGCAGAAAATGGTCAACGACCAGCTTAACGGGCTTCTATTCAAGAGCGACACCATGACTGTGGGAACTTTCAAAAACGTAAAAGTCAGGGTATGGAAAAAAGAAGACATCAAACTCGACCTGAAGGGCGATGAGCTGTTTTATCAGATTCCTCTCAAAATCACACTCACCTTCTCTCTCTCAGTCGGTGCCCTGGGCTTTTCCCACACCGAATATCAGGACGTGGAGGCAGGCATCACACTCAATCTCCGCTCCCGCTTTTTCCTCAAAAACGACTGGAAACTGGCAACCATGACCAAACCGCAAGGATACTCATGGAGCAGTAATCCTGTGGTAAAGGTCCGGTTCATCACTATTCCGGTCAAGCCTGTGGCAGATTACCTTATCTCAAAACAGTTCGATTCCATAGGAGACAAAATCGATGAAACCGTATCGGGATCCCTGAGTATAAAAGAGCTGATTGCTCCCCTGTGGAAAAAAATCCAGGACCCTGTTCCCATCAAAGTCTCCCAGACCCCCAGACCTATATGGCTCAAGCTTTCTCCCACCAATGTCTATATGACCCAGCCGGAGGGCGAAAACGGAATTATCCGCGGATCATTCGGGGTGCGCACGCTGGCTGAAACATACATAGGTGAAAAGCCGGACAGCACCGATTACACCAGCCTGCCCGATTTCGCCATACCCGGAAAAGTCGATTCCACATTCATCGTAAACCTCTACTCCGAACTGTCTTTCGAAGAAGCCACCCTTATGAGCAAGGAGATGCTCATGGGCAAGACCTTCAGCTCCGGCAAGGAAGAGGTAATAGTGCAGGATGTGGAGGTGATGGGCATTGATGGCATAGTGGTGGTGCAGCTCGACCTGACCGGCTCTTTCAGAGGAAGGGTTTTTGTGATAGGAAGAATGGTTTACAACGAAAAGGACCAGACACTTTACATAGAGGATATGGATTTCGACCTGACCACCAGGAACTCCTTCCATTCCACAGCCGACTGGCTTCTGCACGGAATCATCCTTTCCAAAATTCAGCCACTGCTTCAGTTTCCCCTGAAAGAAACGATGCTCGAGACCCAGGTAATGGTGCAGCAGATGCTCAGCCACAATGAAATCCACCCCGGAGTTTTCCTGGACGGCCGCATAGATTCACTGTCCATCGGAGGGGTGCAGCTCACCAGCGAAGCCTTCCGCACGGTTATTCTGGCCAAGGGAGTCCTCACCATGAAAATGCAGGAATAGAGAGCACGTCTGCAGCTTTCCATTCCCTTTTCAGGCTTGAACTTGAACCGCAGTACTGAACACTCCGAGGATACTCCCTTTCCGCACTGCGTCCATCATGCTGTCTGCTTCCAACAAAATCCTTACCTTTCCGTTTTATCATCTCAATAACCTCTCCCCTTACCCGAAATTTCCATCAAACGAAAACTTCAGCTCAGGTGGCAAATGGATTTCAGAAAACATTACGACTGCATAGTGGTAGGCGGCGGTCCCGGTGGTGTGTGTGCGGCTAAAGCGGCGGCCTCCAGAGGAGCCTCCACTCTGCTTATTGAACGTTACGGATTTCTGGGCGGCATGGCGACCGCGGGCCTGGTAAATCCATTCATGTCCTACAGATGCAACGGGCAAAACATTGCTTCTCCCATTTTTAACACCATACTCCAAGAACTTAAGTCCCGCAACGCGTTATGCAGGGACGGGTTGATCTTCAATGATGAAGTTCTCAAATACGTTCTTGACACCATGATGAATGATTCGGGCGTAGATGTTCTCTTCCACAGTGCACTGTGCGAAGTGGATAATGTTCAAGACAGCATCCACCGGATCAAAGTTCTGACCAAGTCGGGTCTTAAGAGATTCAGCGCCTCGGTATTCATCGATTCCACAGGGGATGGCGACCTGGCATCCCTGGCGGGTGTGCCGTTCGAATCAGGAAGGGATGAGGACTGTGCCTGCCAGCCGCTCACTCTCTGCTTCAGGGTTTCAGGAATCACCGGCGGACTTGACGCAGAAACACTCGGTGCAGAACTTACGGACATTCTCAATCTGGCCAAAAAGAAAAACGAAATAACTCAACCGCGAGAAGACGTTCTCGTTTTCAATTCACTCACTCCCGGTACTTACCATTTCAACACGACCCGGGTCCTCGGCAAAAACGGAACCTGTTCGGTGGACCTTACAGATGCTGAAATCGAGGGAAGACGGCAGACCTTCGAGCTGCTGGATCTTTTCAGAAAGTATTCTCCAAGGTTCAAGGGGGCAAGTCTTGTCAAACTGGCAGCCCAGATAGGCGTACGGGAAACACGAAGAATAAAAGGGCTTTACACCATAAGCGAAGAGGATATTCTTGGGGCCCGCAAATTTCATGACGGCATTGTCAGAAGCAGCTACCCTGTCGATATTCACAACCCGGCCGGTTCAGGCACTGTTCTGCGCCATCTGCCCAAGGGACAGTTCTACGAAGTACCCCTGCGGAGCCTTATCCCGGTCAGGTTCAGAAATCTGATCATCGGCTCCCGCTGTGTGTCATCCACTCACGAGGCCCACTCCTCTCTCAGAGTCATGCCGGTGGTGGCGGGAATCGGAGAAGCGGCCGGTCTGGCCGCGGCGGCAGCTGCATTTGAGTACGATTGCGATCTTAAAAACGTCGACGGCAGAATAGTGAAGCAGATGATATTCAGAGAGGAAAGAGAGGACAGCCGCACTATGGGCATGCCGGCAGAAACAAAATAA
>JBKHHW010000265.1:0-3011 GCA_046538945.1 Chitinispirillaceae bacterium
GCAGCTATGGCGATACCTTCGGTTGCATCCGCACTGCTCTGAAGAAGATGACTCTTCTGGAAATACTGAAGCGCCTCCTGGTAATTCTTGCCCTTCAGCTCAAAATTCCCAAGCGCCAGCAGCGCACCGGGATGGCTGGGATTGGCTTTCAAAGCCCCATCGTAACACGCCTTGGCCTTTTTTCTGGCATCGGGATTCCCCTTAAGATTCTCGTACGCCTTTCCCAACATGAGCCAGACATCCACTGTCCGTGAATCCGCAGAAAGCTTCTCCCCATGCTCAACAGCTTTCTCATACTTACCATCATCGACCAGCTTCTTCAGTTTCTCGTCAGCCGATACACTTAGAATCAAAGCCGTAATCATCAGTAAGGCAAAAGCGGTCTTCCTACTGCTAAAGCCACCCATAGACTCCCCCTTCTTGCTTTTGAATGATATTCATACATCACATTGTTTACTGAAAAAGAAATAACCTGCTTGGAAGGCAAGAAAAACGCAAAACTACTACTAAAAAACCAAAAGCTGACCCCGGCAGAAGGCCAGTACTATAATAATGTAGTTTTCAAAATAAAATCCGCTTACAACTTCTGCCAAATTACAGAGAATGTTTTTGCTGTCTTCGGATTTCACTGTTCTGCCTCAGCCTTTAAACAGTACATATATCGGAAACCGAAAAGCAACACTTAAATCCTTCAGAACGCTCGATTTCCATTCGCGGATAGTCAAAAAAGGCGGGTGGGCACGGAAAAAGCCCGTAACGCAAACGTTCCGAACAAATCGTGCAATAACAGCGACTTATCCGGAACGCCTCTTTTTTTTCATTCAACAGATTTCTAATTCAGTAACATCACCTTCGAGGAGGTTACCCTGCCTCCCGAAATGACTTTCACCATGTACATACCATGCCTCAGGTGAGCGGTGTCCTTAAGCTCCAGAGGGTGAGTCCCGGATTCGGAGAAATTCCTTCTGATCTCGGCCACAACCCTGCCGGAAAGATCCACCAGCTGCAGACCGACGGTTCCGGGTCTGTCCAGTTTTACTGAAGCGATCAGTTTCCCCGATACGGATTCCATCTGTGCCCCCTTCACTGCAACGGGCTTCGATCTCCGAACTACAGAAGTACTGCCCTGATCCTGAGGGA
Source organism: Chitinispirillaceae bacterium (assembly GCA_046538945.1). GTDB lineage: Bacteria > Fibrobacterota > Chitinivibrionia > Chitinivibrionales > Chitinispirillaceae > JAEZKC01. The sequence continues at coordinate 1,141 of JBKHHW010000265.1, forward strand.
CGGTGATATCTTCAAGACCGTTACCATCCAGATCCGTCAAAGCAAGCACCAGAGTACCATCCTGAATCAATACATTTTCCGGATCAAACTGAGTGAAATCCTCAATGGTATGAGTCGCCCTGGCCCAGCGCTGACTGTCAAAGGAATCGAAATTGTCCTCCCAGTCAAAAGTGAACTCTTTGGTATCGGTATCATAGGAATAGTAACGGATCCAGTTCACATACTGGTATCTTGGGAGAATGGAGGGATCGAACTCCCCTACCCATCCTACAATATCATTGGCCCAGAAATTGAACCGGTAGGATTGAGGAATATCCCTGCAGTCCACCACCTGATTTTCTGAATCACCCGCTTCCGTTCTCCTGACCTCCTCGCCATCGAAAAAGAAAGCTATATAGTCAGGAGTCCATTCTATAGCATAGGTGTGATACCCTTGAGACGGATCGACCTCCAGCGGGGGATAATATTCCGACGTCACCCGCCCCTCGGCCGTTCCGGTGATGATATTGGTCTGGAACCGGTCTGTATAACGGCCCAGCACCTCTATATCGATTTCCCGCCAGGGGTTATCGGAATCGGGCATCCAGCCATCGTTTTCGAAGGTGAAAAAAGTGGAGAGAATTCCGTTCCCGGCAGCAGTCCTCATCCGCACCTCATACCTGCCATAAAGCTGCTGGTCTTTGGAAAACAACTCCCCCCCCCGTACCTGGATTTGTGAAACAGCCACCGACTGAACTAACAAGAGCACCCCCAAAATCTTCCTCAACATATACCCACTCCTTTCTGAGCACAAAAACCAAGACCTTGTATAATCAAGTATACCATTTTTAAGGGTTTACAGCATTCGGTATAAAGTGCATAATTTAAATTCATGTTCACTGTTCACTTTTGCTCCCCAAAAAAAAGAGAAATGCCATGAGCAGATCTAAACCGGCCCGGTTAAGAGTGGAGAAGGAGGTGAAGCTGCTTCTGGAAAAAAGCGGCACTTTCAGACTGCCTTCGATCCGGGAAATCGCCCGAATGTGTGGTGTCAGCATTGCCACGGCCTGGAAAGAAATCAAGCACCTCGAGGATGAGGGGCTTCTCACTACCAGGTGGGGACACCACACCAGACCCACAGGCCCCCAGACGGCAGATCTGCCGGTGAAAAAAGAATCGTGGCCCAAATGGGAATCGGTGAAAGACAGAATTTTGGAGGATGTTAAATCGGGCGTTTACCCCCCCGCAACGATGCTTCCCTCCAAAAAGCAGCTTCAGTCGAGGTTTTCGGTGTCATTTCAGACTATCAGGAAATCACTGGAGGCATTGAACTCGACAGGAGTAATTGAGCCCAAGGGTAACGGCTTCCGTGTCTGTTTTCGCACCCCGGTACGGAAATGGCGTCCCAGAATCGTTGTAGTGGGCTCAGGGAGCCGCCCCCCAACACCCAAGATAGAATCGGAACGGGAGCGGGATTTCTACCATTTTCTCACCGTGGAAGCCCAGACCGCACAGGTGGATCTCGAGTTTGTGGTGTATGATGACTGGGGCGAACAACCTTTTTTCTACTGCTCCCGAAAGGGAAAGATATCTTTTCTGGCCGAAGATGATGGTGTTCTGGGTTACATCGTCTCTTCCTGGCACATAAAGAACCTCCGGATGTGCCTGCACTCGATTGCCACATCGGACAAACCGGTTTCCGTCTGGGTGGAAAACCCATCAGGTTATGACGGAATACGCAAAGGTGGCTGTACTTTTTTCAACATCGGATACTCACCCTTGCCCGGAAGACAAATGGGCGAATACCTTCTCAAAATGGGGCACCGGGAGATCGCCTACGTTTCTCCGTTTCACGGCAGCAGATGGTCCAGGGAGCGCCTGCAGGGTCTTGC
>JBKHHW010000266.1:0-2987 GCA_046538945.1 Chitinispirillaceae bacterium
CGATTCTGCAGAGAACGTTACTGGTATCCACAACCCGGCTCAAATTATTTTCCATATATAAGAACAATCAAACTTCCAGAAACGTACTTGCATTCCAGTACAGCAAGCGGATCCTCGGAGAATACCCTTCGAAATGATTAATTCCCTTTCAAAACTGCTTATCATACTCATTTTACTGGGGTGCAGCAGCTACGCCAAACGAAGGCATTCCCGTTTCGGGGAACAGGGCAGGATGTCCGGTGTTCTGAACAAAGCTCCAACCTCGCAGGAACTGGAACAGAAATTCCGCCCCTATCTGGAGCAGAGAGCCGAAAGAGTGAACAGAGAGCCGCGCAGCCGTGGGCGAAGGCATTTTTCCGAACTCCCCAGCAGATCCGATTACTACGCCCTGTTACGCTCCTGGGAGGAGCTGAGCCCCCAATTCCGTCAGCTCTACAAACAGGCAACCTCGATTCCCTCCTCGTTTTCCTCCTACCTTTCACCAAAGGGCCATTTTGAAGTTTTCTACACCACCAGCGGCAGAGACAGTGTGGATATCACCGATACCGTCGGGTTCGGTGCAAACGGAGATTGGCGGGAAAAGCAGAACGGACCTAACGGAGTTCCCGACTATATTGACGAGGCGGCTTTTGCACTCGACAGTTCCTGGACCATGTTTGTGGAACGTTTCGGCTTTCTGGAACCTCTGGCCGCCCCCGGTCCTCAGGGATCATCGGACCGCTACAAAGTCATGTTCATGCACCAGGAGGACTCCACCTTCTACGGATTGACTCATCTGTACGGAAGACAGGAGGGTTCCGACCGGGGCTACGCAAGCCATATAGAGATAAACAGCGACTGGTCTCACCCCTCCTGGGCACCATACGGCTACGATAAGAAGCCCTACGATGCTCTCAGGGTCACCTGCGCTCACGAACTCTTCCATGCGGTTCAGTACGCGATGGTGTGGGATGTAAGCATGAATGTGAACCTTGACACCTACCCCATCAGCTGGACGGAAGGCACGGCGGTACTCATGGAGGAACTCGCTTTCGACTATGTCAACGACTACATCCAGTATGCGAACGATTTCTTCCTCAACCCCCGCATCACCTTTCTTGACGCAAATCTCTACAGCGGAACCCATTACCTGAATTCCATTCTATTGAAGTACATGTATGAAAAGGCACAACCCGCTGATTCCATAAAACTGATAAGAGACATTTTCTTCGCCAACTACGAAGAGAAAACCCCCTTTTATACCAATCTGGAACTTCAGTCCAAAGCATCAGGAGCCCTCTGGGTTGACCTTCTAAACGGCTTTCATACCGAAAGCTATTTCACCGGCTCACGATCCAGACCCGGAATGTTCATCACAGACGCCGAAGAATTGGACAGCTGGTCAAAACCTCCCGTGTCGCCCTCCTTCGAATCCAGAACGGTAAAACCATACGCAATGGAGATATTCTCCTACAAGCCCCTTCCCCATCACACGGACACCCTGAAGTTGTTTTTCAAGGGACAGACCGGTGATGAAAACAGCAGATCCTGGGCTGCCAGCGTAATCGTTATCGATGATACCGCCGCGGTACTTCCGGTCGAACTGAACGAAGACGGAGAAGGTTCCATTACCTTGTACAACTGGAAGCAGCGAAACGAATGTCTCGTAGTTGCAACAAACGGAAGCAGTTCACAGAACAGGACGATGGACATCACACTTGAGAGCTGCCCTGTCACCCTGGATGAAGGTGAAACGCAGGTCCACTCTTCAGTTTCCGGTTCGGGCACAGCCCGGCTTCATGTTCTTGCCCGCCAGCCTCTGGGCTGTGAAGCACGGCTCGATACGGTCACAGCCGATTCACTTCTGGGCAGAGTTTTTAGAAGAACTCTTCACCCCGTTTCCTCATTTTTTAATATTTACACTCCGGCAACCTGGTCGGGCAAAGCGGATCTTAGTCTGGCCATTTCCGTATCCAGAAGTCATTTCGAATCACTGCACACGTCCACCGATTCCGTTTCACTTTACAGGTGGAACCCCGAAACATCAGAATGGGAATTGCAGAATTCAAAATTTCAGGAAAGCGATGATTCTCTGAGCTGGACGGTTCAGATTGAAGACACGGGTATCCATGCGGTTCTGTTCAGAAGAGATCAGAAGCTGTCATCGAATTTGAACATATTTCCCAATGTACTGAGTCTCAAGGCAGGAAAGCCGCTGCGTATCCAGGGTGAAGCTATGGTCTATGAGGTGAAAATCTACAGCATGGACGGGGCTCTTGTCTGCCACCAGAACAGCTTTGGCCAGTTTTCAGGATCCGTACACCGCGATTCCCGGGGGGGAGTAGAGTGGAATCTGAAAAACAACAGAGGCGTAAGAATTGCTCCCGGACTCTATCTTGTGGCCGTATCAGCTCTGGATGAATCGACAATGGATAAAACGACGATCAAGCGCAAGGTGATGATCGTTCCCTGATCCCTGAAGATTAGTTTTTTCACACCTTCATTGCCGAGATAATCACAAAAGCCTGTATACCCTCGCCCTTTCCAAAGGAGGTAAGCCCCTCCCCTGTTGTGGCGGTCAGCCCCACATGTTCGACTGAAAGTGAAAGCAGTTCTGCCAAAGACCTTTTGATGGCAGGAATATGCTTTGACAGGTGAGGTTTACGGGCTTCCACGGAAACGGAGACATGAACGACAGACCAACCGTCAAGCGTTTCCATAGCTTTGCGGAGATACACCGCGCTGTCCGTAATCCCCTGCTCGAGGCAGAGGTCATCACTCACTTTACCCAGAATGTTCACTCCGCTGAGCCCCGAAACCGCATTGGTGACCGCGTGCAGAATAACATCCGCGTCGCTGTTGCCCGCAAGCCCCAAAGCCTGGGGAATGACCACTCCTCCCAGAACCAGAGGTTTCCGCGACCCCTCCGGCTCGAACCTGTGCGAATCCTGTCCTACTGCTGAGATGTACATGTTTTGTTCACCGTTCACCGTTCACCGTTCACCGTT
>JBKHHW010000089.1:0-12206 GCA_046538945.1 Chitinispirillaceae bacterium
ACTGCTGAATCAGCAATTCACCCCGGAGGTAACCCGGGATTCTGTTTCTCGCCTGGTCCAATTCTTACACGCTCCAGGCCTAAAAATCCACGAAATCTCAAAACCTCCCTTTTTATTAATTATTTTCTCTCAGTTAGGCTCTTTCAATCGTAATGGAAGGTTATGGCCGCCGGGTCATCCTTCTGTGTTCCCTTTTTTCCGGAGGCTCCAGAACTATGAATCTCGACAGCGCTATCCGCAAGATTCCCGATTTCCCCAAACCGGGCATTCTGTTCTATGATGTGACCAGCATCTTCACCAATCCTGACGCGTTCAGGTTCGTAGTGGATTCCATGCTCAATCTGTACAAGGATCAGCAGGTGGACGGGGTGATATCCATTGAAAGCCGCGGATTCCTTCTGGGCTCATGTTTCGCCTACAACAAGGGAGTTCCCATGGTTCTGGCCCGCAAAAAAGGCAAACTTCCCGGAAAAACCGTCTCCATGAGCTATCTTCTGGAGTATGGTTCGGCAACTCTCGAAATCCATGAGGCTGATCTGATCCCCGGAAAAAAATGGCTTATTATCGACGATCTCATTGCCACCGGCGGGACGCTCGAGGCGGTAGCGGGAATGGTCGAGAATGTCGGGGCGCACGTGGCAGGAATATTTTCCATAATCGGCCTGCCCTTTCTGAATTATGATGAGAAGATCGGGCGTTATGAACCGAAAACATTGATCAACTACAGCAGTGAAGAAGTATGCAAAGCAGAATAAAGGAAATATTGTTGATGCCATCCGCCGGAGTGGAGGTGGAGGTCAGCGGGTGGGTGAGGACCCGCCGAGACGGCAAGGGGTTCTCTTTCTATCAGATAAATGACGGGTCCAGTCTGGCCGGTATACAGGCGGTCATTCCAGGAACTCTTCCCAACTACGACTCCCAGCTTTCTCATGTGACTACCGGAAGCAGCGTGACTGTCAAAGGTAAGCTGGTCGAATCGCCGGGCAAGGGGCAGAAGTACGAGGTGCAGGCAGAAGAGGTCACTGTGCACGGCATTGCTCCTCAGGACTATCCTCTGCAGAAAAAGAAACACAGTTTCGAGTTCCTCAGGGAAATTGCTCACCTCCGCCCCCGAACCAATACACTGGGCGCGGTAACCCGTCTGAGAAGCTCGATATCTTTTGCGATCCATTCTTTTTTTCAGGAGCGCGGGTTTTACCACATCCATACCCCCATAATAACCACCAGCGATGCCGAGGGGGCGGGGGCCATGTTCCGGGTGACCACGCTTGATTTTGAAAAGCCGCCCAGAACGGAAGAGGGCAAAATCGACTACAGCAGTGATTTTTTCGGCAAGCCTGCCGGGCTTACCGTAAGCGGTCAGCTGGAGGGTGAAACGTACGCTATGGCCATGGGGAAAATATATACGTTCGGCCCCACCTTCAGAGCTGAAAACTCCAACACCGCCCGTCACCTGGCCGAGTTCTGGATGATCGAACCGGAGATGGCATTCTGCAGGCTTGAGCAGGATATGGACCTGGCCGAGGAGTTTGTGCGCTATCTGTGCGCTCATGTGCTAGAGCACAACAGAGAGGATCTGGAGTTTTTCAATCAGCGGATAAATTCTTCCCTGATATCGACTCTGGAGCATGTCGCTTCCGAGCAGTTTGCCAGGGTCTCCTATACAGAAGCTGTTGAGCGGCTTTTGTCAAGTGGTGAAAAGTTTGAATTTCCCGTATCGTGGGGAGTGGATATTCAGTCGGAGCACGAGCGTTTTCTGACCGAGAAAATATACAAGAGACCAGTTATAGTGCATGACTATCCCAAGGACATCAAAGCCTTCTACATGCGTCTCAACGATGATAACAAAACGGTGAGGGCGATGGATGTGCTAGTGCCCGGTATCGGCGAGCTCATAGGGGGTTCCGAAAGAGAAGAACGCCACGATGTGCTGGTGTCAAGGATGAAGGAATGCGGTCTTGATGAAAGCAGTTACTGGTGGTATCTTGATCTGCGCAGATTCGGAAGTGCACCTCACGCGGGGTTTGGTCTCGGGTTTGAAAGATTCCTTCTGTTCGTGACCGGGATGCAGAATATCCGCGATGTGATCCCTTATCCCAGGTTTCCCGGGAACGCGGAATTCTGATCTGACTGGTCCTAATATTTCAGGTAACCTTTGAACCGTCGGTGAAACCAGCCGAACCAGTGTTCCGGGTGCTCGGTGATCCACCGGGAGATGATTTCATTGTGCTGCGTCTGGATCAGCTCGATTTGTTCCTCCTCGCTGGCATCCTCATTTCGGGGCAGAGGCGCGTGGGAAATCTGAATGTCGTAGGAATTGTCCTCATTGAGAAAAGCGTATATGGGAAGAACTGAGGCGCCTGTTTTGCGGACCAGACCCGCGACTGTGCGGACCGTGTTGGCGGTTTTTCCCAGAAAGGGGACCGGGGTGCCCATTTTCCTGAAATGCTGATCGATAAGGATTGCGGTTAAACCGTTGGTTTTGAGAACTTCATACATCTTTCTCAATGCTTTTTGAGTATAGATAGTGGTGACGGAGGCGTTTTCTCTTTTTCGGTACAGCCATTTTTCGACCAGCGGGTTTCTCATCGGTTTGGCAATCACGTTGAGGTTGTCTAATTTCGAGCCGAAAACTGAGGCCAGCAGTTCCCAGTTGCCGAAGTGGGCCAGAAGTACGATGATACCTTTCTGTCGTTTGAACTGCTCGGGGATAATATCGAAATTGTGTACGGTATGTGGAGGCAGGGGGCCATTTCTTAGAAAATCGACAGCGTAACGTCCCATGTTTCTGTAGAGTTTTTTCATTATGGCGCGGCTCTGCTGCTCGTCCCAGAGTGCTACGTGGTTCAGGTTTTTCCACACGATCCGTTTGTAGGCGCCACAAAAATACAGTGTGTTTCCCAGGGCGGCTCCCAAAACCAGCGCTGCTTTGCGGGGAAGGATATTCACCGCGGCCTCCAAAATTTTCAGGCCCGCGTATTCGAAATAGTGAGAACTCTTTAGCTGTTTGATGATGAACCTTTCATCCGATTAAATTATTCTGGTTATAGTATAAAAATAATCTGGCACTGGCCTGATTCGAAAGAATAAAGAACGGAGTCTGATGTGCATAAGTGTGTGGTGATGTTTTCCGGGGGACTTGACAGTGTGATCGCGGCCCATCTTCTCAAAGAGCAGGGGCTTGAGGTTGTTGCACTTAATTTTGTACTGCCCTTTTATTCCGGTATCGGCCGTACTGACCGGGAGGTGAAGACGCATGCCGAGAAGCTCGGTGTCCGGTTGCGTATGGAGGAGGAGGGGGAGGAGTTTCTGGATATGATCAAGGAACCCAGTTTCGGATTCGGCAAGAATGCCAATCCCTGTGTGGATTGCAGGATTTACCGTCTGGCCAAAGCCAGGCAGATCATGGAGGAGGAGAATGCGGTCTGTCTGGCCACGGGTGAAGTGGTGGGGCAGCGGCCCATGTCCCAGAGAATGGATTGCCTCTACAAGGTCGAGCGGTTATCGGATCTCAAGGGAAAGCTTCTCCGTCCCCTCTCGGCAAAGCTTCTTACTCCTACCGATGTCGAGCAGGCCGGTATTGTGGACAGGGAAAAGCTTCTGTGTATTTCGGGACGAAGCAGAAAGGTTCAGCTCGCATACGCCCGTCAACACGGGTTGTCTCATGCTTCACCTGCCGGAGGGTGTCTTTTGACCAATACTGAAACTGCAGTGCGGTATAATGACCTGATTGAAAACAATCCGGATTTCGCCCTTTCCGATTTCAAGCTTATCGCCTGGGGACGCCATTTCAGGACCTCCCCGTATTTCAAAGTGATCGTGTCGAGAAACGAGAGTGAGAACGATGTTCTGGAAAAGCTCTGTTCATCCGGTATGTACCTGTTCAGTCTCAGGGATGTTCCTGGTCCTCTTGCTTTGGGTGTAGGCGAACCCACGGAGGCGGATCTGCGGTTGGGCGCATCGGCGGTGGTGCGGTTTTCCAAAGTCAGAAAAGAGAAGAATGTGGCCGTTATGGTTGGAAGTGGAGGAAAAAAAAGAATATTGGAGGTCGGGTCGGCGGGTGAGGAGGAACTGGAAAACATCCGGGTCAGCTCCTCGAGAACCAGAGTTGTTGGCTGATATTAATCTGCTCGGTTATCGGTAATCACTGTGCAGGCAGACTATAACAGAGCGGCCTGCACATGGAATTACCCCAGAGGTGAATAATGAATGATTCACAAATGCACCTCCGGGGTAAAGGTTTTACATGCGATTCCCCTAAAAAGCATTTCCATCTTCTCGAGTGTTCAAAAAACCACGAGAAAATCCGTTGCAGACTGCTTGAAGAACTGAATGGTGAATAAAACAAGCTCTCGTCAGCGCTGAAGAGGCAATAGGATTGCAATGTGGCACATCCTTGAAGGATTTGTCAACTTATAATAATGAAAATGAAGCGGTTCCGGACCGGATCAGGAAACAGACGGAACCGGAGGCAAGTACCCGCAGACAGATTTCAGCAGATAGTCCCTCTGATCAATTCTTCCATATCTGGAAACCATTCGGGAAACCCCCGATCCGGTTATCCCCAAATAATCGGCGATTTCCACACCTTGGAAATCATAGCAGCAGACGCCCAGGTAAGCAAAAAGTTCACGGGAAGTAGACTTCTGATTGATCCTGCCCTGATGAAAAAGTTCCTCTTCTTCACAATTGAGGCATAACTGCAGTGCTTCGTGAAGATTTCCAAGAGTCGTATCGGTTATAATATGCCGGGCCAGACGGACTCTTCTGCAGAGATCCTTGTGTAGAACCATTCGGATAAAATCGAGAGAGCCGATCACCCAGGACTCCGGTTTTGAATTGCCCATTTTTCCTCTGTTTGCATTTCTGACTATCTTGATAATTTCATTGTAGTCGCAGCCGCTTTCTCCCGACAAGAGATAGTTTCTGTACTGATTGAGAGAATCAGAACCGGGAAACTGATTGAGAAGACAGGCTTTATCCAGAAGGTCATCACCGTCTCCCTGTACGACAGCACGGTGACCGCACCACTTGTAGTGATCCAGGCCTTCCGGAGTGCAGTCACCGCAACGGACCGGATTAAGATGAACATAACGGATCAGTTTTTTGAGTTCGGTTTCTTCGGAAATTACTGACGCATACCGTCTGAAAAACACCACGCCTTCGCGACCGCATTTTTGGTTGAACTTTTTTGCGTAGACGGAATTGAGCCGTTGCATGAATTTGGAAATGGGAACGTCGCTTGATTTCACCACCAGATGGTAATGATCCTTCTGAAGCGACCAGCTGCAGCAGAGGTAGGAGAACATTTTGAGGGTGATTGCCAGCTGGTTCAGGAAAAAGGTCTTCAGTTCGGGGGTGGGGAAAATATCCTCACCGAAAACTCCTCTGGAGGAGACCTGGTAGAAGACTTCTGGAACGATGATCCGGGGTTTGGTGCACATGGAGCGCTCCCTTCGGCTTAGGTTGATGTGTGTAGGGTACTGCACCAAAAAATGTCCGCAAAATTCGGACCACCCCGGAGGTGAAATACTGAACTGGCAGAGAATCACCTCTGGGGTGAACGCTGTCTCATAATACCCGAACTACCGCTCTCTCTGCTCCCGAAGCCGGAAGCGAACTCCACCCTGGCTGTACTAAATCATCCCCCCTTTCACAAATACACCCGTGACTTTCCTGTCTCCATCGAGAGTGAGTTCTGCCCCCGGGAGCATCACCGATACGTCTCTCCAAATCCGAAACCTGAACATCCGGGCTTCAGTCCTCTCTCGAAGCTGCTCCTGGCAGTCATTCCATATATGTTGCAGTTTTTACCCTGTGTGTGAATCATTGATTCAGCAACAAATTACCTCTGGGGAAATGTGGATCACAAGAAGCAGTACCCGGTCAAATCAGAGATCTGTTGGACCGGATAACCCGCCGATTCACCAGAACTTCTTACCAGAGACGGAAATAAGCTTTCGCGCCAAATTCAATATTGGGACCCTTGAGCAGAATCGGAACCGGTGTTCCCCTGGTGTTCCAGTAGTAGTCCCGGATATTATCATAGTCAAGTAGGTTCACTATCCGCAGAAATACATCGAAGCGGGTGGAAAGATAGCGGTGCTCTATTTTCCCTGTCTGATATTCGCAGCTGAAATCCACTCGGTAATAGTTGTTTGGAATTCGCGCGAGAGCACCACCGTTATCAAGATCAAAATAGGGAAAACCCTCTGAAAAAACTCCGTCAAGGCGAAATCGTGCCTTCTTCCCGGCGGTGAATACGATACTGTTACGAACTGTCCATGGCACGTGCCATTCGTAGGGCAGCTTTATACCCGCAGAGTCGCGATGGCTCCCGGCCAGATTGAGTGCACTAATCAGACTAAGCCATTCGCTTACAAACATTTCTCCCGAAACATCAGCTCCGTATGCCAGGAGGTCTGTCATTCCGCCTTCTTTCCAGGCGTAATTGTAGGGATTAATCCTGGGGACATCGGACCGGATACGGGCGTAGGGCTGCACACGGAGCAAGAATCCGCCCTTTCCGTAGGATAACCCCGCGGAAGAAACATAGGAAACGCTCTGCTTTCTTCTCAGTGCGGGGTCAGGCATACCTCTAACATCCGCATGGCTGGTAATCCGGCCTAAATTGATACGGGTGAACAGGTTTCCCTTCTCCCATTCGCCTGAAAAACCCGCATCCGCAAAGAAATCCTGACCAGTTTCCGTAAATGAACCACCACCAAGCAGATCAAGACCAAGTTTGAATTTTCCGATATCCTTCTGTATATATGCCTTCAGCTCGGCAGTCAGCTCTTTATCCTGTTGCTTCATAAGCGTGTCTGTTACTACCGCTTCACGAGAATATTGGAACTTTGTAGTGTCCAGGCTGTCGCGAATGATGCGTCCGGTCCAGTCCAGTCCTTCCAGTGACCCTTCAAGTTCGATTCGTGCAAATTCACCCATGTCTACCGGACTTTTTACCGATAAGTATCCACTGTTGATACAGGTCAGATTTTGTAGGATCTGTGTCCTGTACGGCTTGCTTTGCAGGTAGTATTGCCTGGAATAACCGGCAACTCCGGATAGTGAATCGTTTTTTGAACCGAAACTGACACTTGCAAGACCCCAGGGGGTCACGGGGTGCCTGTCTGCCATATACGAATCGTAGGCAAGCCAGAAAAAAGGTGCGACTTGAAATCTCTTTCCTGAGATCTTGCCGGCGGCAGTTACGTTTCCGTAGGAAATCGGAACAGGTGGAGTGAAGTAGGGATTGTATCTTGTGTTGGCCCGCTCGAGAGTATAACTGGAGGCAAGAAGTGTCCATTCATCTCCCCGTTTCAGACCGAACTGGATAAGGTTTTCTTCCTGAAGCGGAATGGTTAGTGAGAAATCCTGCCCTATGGAACTGTAATCCACCGACAGTTCCGAGCGTCGCCTCCCGTCGGTATCTGCTGTAAGGAAAACATCCGGGTCAATTTTAATGACTGCCCCGCTTGCTTCTGAGAATCGCCCGCCCAGCCTGTCCGTTATAATTTTTACATCTTTCACGTTTGTGATCATGGTTCCGTCTACATCCGCGTAGATATGTCCCGCGAAATGGGAGGGCGCAAGCATGGGTACTCCGGCTACGAAGAACCTGTTGTCAAACGGGCCTGCCGAACGTACCAGCATGCTCGATCCCGATTCAGGGATCTGGCGTATGGGTGCCTGCGACAGTACTATCTGACTGACGAAGTGAGTGAGGCCGGTTTTCTGTTCCTGTTTGGCGATAGTTACGTCTTCTCTGATTGGTTCATACCCGAAAGCGGTTACCTCGTAGCTGCTGTCCATAAACTCATAAATATCCCCCAAGCGTCTGCCCAGAAGGTAAACAGCATTCGTTTTGGTCTTGGAATCACAGTAGACAGGAAATTGAGTTGTACCGAATTCCGCCGTTTCGATCGCAAGTTTCGCCGCTGAGTTTGGCAGAAGACGGAAAGAAAATGTACCATTCGAATCTGTCATGGTGACAAGTTGTCCATTTCTGTAGCTTTGTCCGGGTGCTTTGCCGATGATTTCAAGATATTCTATAAGGGGAATGGTCAGGTCAGGATCTTCAGCGCTGTTTTCGTAGAGAAAGAGGCTGACCGCTGCCCCTTTAACAGGTCTCTGGTCTTCACGCCAGAGAACCTTTCCCTGAATGTCCGGTTCAACTGTCCCACCCGAACGGGCGATGCTGTCGATGTCGAACTCGGTTTCGAGCATCACTGTCGCCTCCGTAGGCATCCCGTTTTCGATCGCAGGTGAAAAGCGTGACTTTTCAGCTGCTTTGCAGAGACCGGAATCGATTGCAGGGTGAAGACCTTTAACCAGGCGGTATTCGGTTACACGTCCCTCTTTGTCTAAATCCAGTTCGACGTTCACTGTTCCGCTTACTCCGGCCTTGAGCAGTTTCAGTGGGAAATCGATTTCGCTTTCTTCTATCAGCACAGGTGGGGTGGATAGATTTGCTTCTTGGGCACCACCTGTTTGATAGCAGAACAGGTGGGTGATAAAAATTGTGACAAATAATTTTGTAAGAGCCATCGGCTTGAGAAATGGTTTCAGTAGCATAGGTTGTAGCAGCTGTAAAAAGTTTGCGGGTTAAGCGTTTTACAACCTGATTACGCAATCCGGCTCTGAATATTTTATGGAAAAATACAGAAACGGAAATTATGGGTGAAACACTTGTCTGCTGCGGTCTGGCGCAGTGGAAAAGATCAGTCCCTCTGTTCCCATTTAATGTCTGGTATCTTCTTGATGTTGATCACGAAGTGGTAGCCGGGGTTGAGTTTTTCCGGTCTCCAGGAGAATCTCATCTCCCAGCACTCAAGATCGGCGGTCAGCAGGAAGCTGTTGTGAGTGAACTGGTCGCTTGTGAAATCGTAGTTCCCGTTCCAGGAAAGGGCCCAGTTGCGGGTGAAATTCAACTTTGCGGATGCGCTCAGGTTGTAGGACTTGGTCGGCACGAAGGGTTCCCCCGGAGCCGGACGGCTTGCTCTGTAGGAAAAGCTGGGGGAGATGCTGACGTTCCAGCTCTGCGGCCCCGCATTTCTGTACTTTATGGGATCGTGCGGCTGTAGGGAATCCAGTACCAGCAGGTCGCCATCCCAGAAGCTCCCCCGCACTCCCAGATTACCCGGGTTCACCTGGATGTTATAGTTTTTGAGAATAGGCGTGCTCAGTCTGTCGTTTTCATCGTAAAGCCAGAAGCTGGAAGAGTAGTTGACTCTCAGAAAGCTGTATGATCCATAGGCGCTCAGGCTCAGGTCTCTCCATTTGCGTTCCTCCGCTTCGAAGTCGTAGGCTGTGCTCAGGTTTGCCGTGAGAATGTCGAATTTTTCCTCCCGCTGATTCTCACCTTCTCCCACAAGCCTCTTCCCCTGGAAATTATTTCCTAAACTCAAATTGACCAGCTGCTGGCTTTTGGGACGGGCGGCATCGTAGGGGATTTTGACATCGTAGAATCTTCTGTCCAGATCGTGTTTGGGAATGTATGAGTAGCCCACTGTCGGGGTGAGCGTGTGGCGTAATCCCGTGTAGTTGAAGAATTTCAGAGGGAATATACCGTAAATTCTTGTGGACATGTTGACACCGGTCCTCCAGGAATTCACTAAATTGAATTCATCAGGAAAAGTGTCCCTTACATACTCTTTTCTTCCCGGGCTCTCTTTGAGCATGGTGTACAAGGTGTCGAGCTCACCTTCTTCATTGATAAAGTACTCCGCAACGGTATCGATTCCGGTATAGCTGGAATACTTTGTATCCTTCATAGGGTTGTCGACCACGTACTCCACCGTGTCGTGCACCATCAGGGTATCCTTGATCAGTGTGTCGATCGCACCGTAGAACATGGATGCCCGGGTGGAGAAGTAAGGGTTGATATCTATGTGGTCGAAAAGTTTCTGTGATGAGGTCAGGTTGAAAGCGTGGGTCATACCGGGACGGATGAAACCCTTAATGGAATCGTTTCCGTACCTGTCCTCACGCACATTAGCTTTTGTACTGTAGTTGTAGTAGATGTTGTTGTACCAGGACGGCTCATCCTTGTCCAAATCAGATTTGTCAAAAGGAACGATGGCTCTGTTGTGCAGATTGAAATCTATCGAGGGGACATCCTGCTGGATGTGGTCGGTCACCAGGTTGTGGTTTCGTCTGTACACCAGATTCGCCGAGGCGTTGATATTTTTGAATTTGTGGCTCAGCGACAGATTGGCGGTCAGGTTCTGCTCTTCCAGTTCATCCGTTTCATCACTGAACTGACGGTAGAATGTGCTCTGCGACACTATGTTTCCGTTTCCGCTCAGACGGGTGTTCTGGTCGGGGGTGAGGTACTGGTTGTGGCTGTAGTCAAGAGCCCATGATCGGCTGCTGTTTTCAAGTCCGTTGTCCAGCACGTATCTGGCGGATATTTTTCCGTTCAGTTTGTAGCGCAGCGCGTAGCTGCTTGCGGCATTGAAAATGAAATGGTTGAATTCCTGCACTTTCGCCCTGAGAACCAGATCGACATAGTCGTTGGGGGCGAAGTAGTATCCCACATTGTCCAGAAATCCGCCTCTGGTGGGGTGTCCGCCCCACACCGGAGTGAGCCAGCCGCTTTGCCGTTTTTTCTGAAGGGGAAACATGAAGTAGGGCAGAAGGGCAACCGGGGCATCTCCGATATTGAGCACCACGGGTTTGCTGATGATCTTGTCTTCCGGAATGACCTTGATCTTTCTCCCGTAGAAATAGTAGTGGGGGGTTTCCACATGGGCACAGGAGGTGTAGTCGCCCTGGTCAACATAGAGATGGTTCTCTTCGGTTTTGACAATGTTGCTTCCGGTAAAGTAGGAATCGTCGAAGCTGGTGGTGGCGTAGCGCACTTTTCCCCTGCGGGTTTTAATGTTGTACACCATGTAGTCGCCAATCGTGGTATCGTTGCCCTCGACCAGCTGGGGCAGCCCGGTGGCTTTGAATTCATTGTCGTCCACGGTATAGATGATCGTGTCGGCCTGAAGAAGGACGTTCTGGTATTTGACCTGGGCCCTTCCCACCAGCTGAAGCACCTTACCCTCTGAATCATAGTCGATGAATTCCGATTCGTAGAAAACGGTATCGGTGATTCCCTGGCTTGCCGTTTTTTGTGTGTCCGTGGTTCCGATATCGGTGGTATCGCTTTCGGCACCGAAAAGGCAGATGCTCAGAAGGAAAATCAGAACGCCGGCTCTGAAAAGAGACCCGCTGAGGATATGATCAGCTGAATGGGGAATTCTTTTGGAATCCCTCATGTGCGGAAAAGCATGTTTCATCAGATCTGATCTTTCCAATCCGGGAGTGACAATGTTGCCATTCAATTACCTTATTTCTGAAGCAGCTCTGCGCCGGAAAAGAAAAACGCGATCTCCTGGCGGGCGGTTTCAGGCGCGTCGGAACCGTGAACTGCATTCAACTGGTGCGAGGTGGCATAGAGCTTCCGCACTGTACCCTCAGCGGCCTTTTCCGGGTTGGTGGCACCCATGAGCTCTCTCCAGCGGGAAATCGCATCCTCTCCAGAAAGCACCATCACTATAACAGGGCCGGAGGACATGAAATTCAGCAGCTCTTCATAAAAGGGCTTGCCTTTGTGCACCGCGTAGAATTCTCCAGCCACTTCGCGGGTGAGCCTGACCATTCTGGCCTGGGTGATTTCAAACCCGTTGTCTTCAATCATGCTGAGGATCTTACCTGCTGTTTTGTTCCGTACCGCATCTGGTTTAATAATCGCCAGAGTCTGTACTTTCTCCATGTAAGCGTCTCCTTTAGCTTAAAATTGTAGGCGGCTCGGTTTTTTATGTTATACTGTTTAAGAAGTCCCGAACGGGGAGGGCTGAAGAGCAGAAAAATCATCTGCTTCGGTTGTTTTCCTGGTTTGGAATTGTCCCTGCCCATAGTATTTTCAAGACAAGTATGAAATATACTTTCAGGGGTGTTCTTTTCGCATTTTTGAATTGAAGAAACTCGAGAGGTTTTGGGAGAAAACCTATGTCTTTTCACAGATCTTCCGTTTCGGTTGTGGTGGTTGCCTGTCTGACGATACTCGCTTATGCCCAGGACGGGGAGTCTTTAGATTCCCAGGCGGTCCAGGACTCAGCTCAGCACTCGGACAAATCGGATGTCGCGGAGAGCTCGAAATCCGAGGTCTCCGGCAGTACCGATACCGGATCGGCAGTACCCGACAGTACCGA
>JBKHHW010000267.1:0-2973 GCA_046538945.1 Chitinispirillaceae bacterium
ACACTTATTCTTTTTCTTCTGCCCCTGAGCCCTCTACAGCTCTGATCACCTCAAGACTAATATCCAAAACCCTGCCGTGTTTGTTTTCTGAAAGCAGCTTTTCCGCGGATTCAATCTTTTTCCCCATTTGCTTTTTGTCGTTTTCGGGAAGCTTTCGGCAATCGTTGAACATTTCTATGGCTATTCTCAAATATACTGATGAATACACGGATGGGTGTTTTTTGGCGATGACGGAAAACTCCTCCATGCTTGTGCCCAGTTCCTTATCCAGAGTACCCGAATGTTTGCAGAAACTGTTGATCCCTGATTTGAGGCAGGGACTGCAGTAGGAGTCGCCAAGTGCGCTTACCTGCTTGTTCAATGATGTACTGCGCCTCTTGAGGTGCTGCAACCGGAGCCTGAAGGAGTTTTCCCTGCTTTTCTGGGTTGACAGAAGTGTATCCGGTTCCGGAGCACTTTTGAGTGAATCGAGCAACGAGACAAGTTCTTTCAACCTGTCGTACTTTTTTTCAGCGGAGTTCAGTACCGCTGTACATTCGGATACCTCTTTGGCCGCCTGTTCGGGTGTGATCTGATCGGAATGGGCGAGATTCACAATAAACAGCAAAAATATTACCTGTAAAAAAGCAGCTCTTTTCTTCATTGCCGCGCTCCCTTCATTGATTGTTTGCCTCGAGTACGTGCGAAAGCTTTTCCCGGGCACGGGCCAGGCTTTGTTCCGATTTCTCCAGGCTGCCTTCCCTGTATAGATTAACAGATGTTTCAAAAAATTCATATGCCTCCTCTAAGCTCTTCGACGCAGCTTTGCTGTTTTCAAACAATTCCGCGCTTCTTTCAAGCATTTCCCGCACAGCGCTCGTTTCACTGATAAAAGACGTATGCTGAATCAGAAGTGAATCGATTTCTTTTGCCGACGCAATGCTTTTCGTAAAGGAAGAATCATACCTGCGCTGTGAAAGATCCGTTTTTGAAAACTGGATCATCCTCTGTATCCTTTTTACATCCCCCGAATAGATCCCCTCTGTCTTTTTCCTGAACCGATCGAGACTTCGGGTCGTGTATTCCAGAAGAGGAGAGGCGAAGATACGGGCATGATTTCCCATGAACCGTGAAATATCGGTAATCAATGAATCCGATTGAGCTCTCAGTTGCGCCGCTTCATCGCAGAATTGACTGATCTCCGAACCGACGCACTCATTGCACACCGGACCTTCAAAGACATCGATCAGGTCTAGAAGGATCTGGCCCTGTTTTGTTACCGAATCCAGACGGATGTGCAGCTGCGCATTTCTCTTTTGAAGTGAAACCGCCAACGCATGTTCATCCGCGGGGATGAGCCGCATATTCTTTTCTATTAAAGCTGCAAGCGAATCTGTAAACGCCTGTCCCTCAGAAACGAATAGGGCGGTATCTCTGCATGCATCTATCACCGATATTGCCTGCGCATCCGCCTTCTGGCGGGAATACAGACATCCAGCGAGGCATACTGTTATGAACAGAACCGAAAGTGCAAACCTGTTAAGCATAAGCTTTCTGAGATTCAGATTCGATCGGTGAATCTGATTTATCTGCTTTTTCTGACTTGTCTCTTTGTAGAATCAAATATAATCCCGGGATAAGTGTGAACGTAACGAGAAGTGAGAAAAGCAATCCGCCTGTCACCGCTACGGCCATCTGACCCACATCGGAAGACATCACGATCTGTTTGAGAAGGCGTTCGCGGATACTATTTGGCCAAACAGCCAGTAATTTTGCTCGAATATTCCGCCGTAGGTCCAGCGTTATCATTCTTACCCTGCTATTGCCAGAAAAGCTGCCAGGGACAGCAGCACGGTACCGAAAAGCATCTTGATCGCCACCATGTTTTTCTGAGTTGACCGGGCCAGTTTATCCCATTTCAGTCCGAAGTAGGCAAGCACCATGATAATCAGAAGCGGGAGGACAAAGAGGATGTTATACATAATCAGATACAGCCACCCTGTAAGCCTGAGGCCTTCCTGACGGGTCATGAGGATTATCGTCGGCAGATAAACCTGGCCCGTACACACCGCCTCGAGCAGCGTCACCAGAAATCCGGTAGTAAAGGCCCCGATAAGCAGGTTCTGCCTTGACAAATTTCCAGAAATGATTTTGTGAATACGCAGTTTTATGGCTTTTGGAAGCTGCAGTTTTATATCCGCGGTTTTTCTGCTTTTCTTAAAAGAAAAAGCATCCCTGTAACTGACCAATCCCACTACACCTGCCAGTCCCACCGCGCTCCAGCGTATTGTCTGGGAAACCCACCGGAATTCCTTGAGAAATCCAAGCACATGGAATGCACCTATCCCCAGAAGCATATAGGTGATGAAAACTGCCGATGTAAATGAAAGACCTATCAGCAGCACTTCCTTCCGTTTTCTTTTCTGGGTTGCCAGAAAGGAGATCAGAAAGATCATGGTGGCGATGGCACAGGGGTTTATTCCGTCTATGATTCCAGCAGCCATGATACTGAAGAGGGTATAGGACTCAAACCGGTCTTTGAGAGTCGTTGAGAAATCTGTTTTTCTTGGGCCTACATCCCTGTCGGCCCACTTTTCCGGGTTATCCAGGTAGCTGCTGATCATGTCCGGACCATTCTGCATTATGCTGTTTGCCCCCGAAAGGACTGTGTCGGGAAAAAACAGCATAATGGCGGAGGATTGAGTGACTTTGTAGGATTCCTCCATCTGCAGCAGAAGATCAAACCCCTTCTCGGTATCTATGTCATGTATCTGAAGATCGATTTTACTTTCGTTTTTCTTCTGCAGGGGGAACAGAACCTCCTCCTTTATCTCCATGCACTCTCCACAGGTGGAGGAGCCGAAGAAGTGGAGTGTTAGTTTCTGTTCGCCTACAATCGCAGTGCAGAAAAAGACCAGCAGAGAAATGATTGTTTTTCTTAGCATAATATTATTCAGAACAGTTTAAAGGTGTGACTTAAAGTAAGGTATACTC
>JBKHHW010000090.1:0-12157 GCA_046538945.1 Chitinispirillaceae bacterium
GTTCAACGTTCAGGGTTCAACGTTCAGGGTTCAACGTTCAGGGTTCAACGTTCAGTTTAACCCGGACCGGCTGCGCCTCAGCGTCACTTTCCTCTTTTGTGCGGCAGCCTTGATGTCAGCCTGCTTGAGAAGGTGCGGTCATCGACAGATATGATGACAGGCGATTTCAACGACCGACCATTTCTGAGAAGATCCGAATAAGAACCGTTTGGAAACACGACCCAGTTGGTTATGGAGTAATATCCTTTGGGCACATCATTGACAGTCAGCCTATAGCCGCATTCAGCGTAACCGTCTCGCTTTGACGGTTTACGGAGCACAAATCCACTGCCGTCAATAAACGATGCATCCATGCTGGTCTGAAGAAGCCATCCGTAGCCTGCCCCGTTTTCATGCACCGTAAAGAACTTGCCGTCAGGAATAAAGGGATAAAGAGTATCGGCAGCATTTTGAGAAAGCGGTACCCGCATATCCTCCGAAGGAACGGAAAAACTGAATGATGATCCGGTTTCACGCAGTACCGGAGTCATTTCAAGAAATGCCTCGCTGAAAAGAGTACGAAAACGGAACGGAACGTGCAGCCGCACCGGTACCTTTACCATCTGAGGATAACATATCTGATTAACAGAAGCTTTAGACCCCTTGACCCCCAAGCCCAGATTCAGATGAAAATCCCCGCGACGGATCAGCCGCACCGGCCCGCATTTGTATCTCTGGACAAGGCACACCACATTCTCCTCGGAATACCGTATGGGAACCAGCCCCCAGAGCGCCTTGAGAAGTATTTCGACTCTCAGCTCGTTTGTAAGATGAATGAATTTGCCGGTTCTGGTATCCTTTACGCCGGCATCGGTGAAATGAAAACGGTTTCTGCCGAAAGTAGCATAATAGAAGGGTGTGGTGATATGCTGTTTGGAATCATCATATTTTATATAAGACACATCTGATAGCGGGATCGAACCATCGGACCGTACATATACTGCACGCTGAGACTTTCCCTCCCCCATTCGGACCACCACGCCTTCACTTTTTTCATCAAATCGGGAAACCGCCGTATCCCCATCCTCCAGCAAGAAAACAATCTCATCCTGCTTGTCCAAAACACCATTGCCCGAGGCGCTGTTTGGCTTGTCTCCCTCAAAGAGAACATATTCTCCCTCTGAAGTCACCTCGTCAACCTGAAACGGAATCGCATTTTCATCGGAATCAAGCACCCGCAGCGACTGAACAGGTTCTCCAAGCATTTCAGGCAGCATATCACCACTGAGAACTACCGGCTCGGAAAAAGCAGATATACTGACCAAAATGATAATGAAAAAAGCCTGTTTCATCATATTCCCGATATCGTGAATTGAGGACAAACTACCAGAGGAAGAAAAATAACATCGGAGCACTGGGTTTTTCAGTATTTAATCGAGTCAGGACAGACAACCCGCATTCAGCGCACAATCATCAGTTTCCCCTTCAGCAGAACTCTGTTTTGGGAATCACAGATGGCGTAGAAATAGACCCCTGACGAAACTTCGCGACCTGCCCGGTTTCTGGTGTCCCATATCCACTGGGGTTTGTATTCCGAGGCTCCGGGCACCAGACGGACAGGTTCAGATTCGTAGACAGGAACTGATTTCATGTTGAAAATGCGCACCCGTACCTCCTTGGTACCTTTTCCTATCACGTGGAGATTCTTGAACACAATGCCACACGGACCGTTCAATTCACAGTGCCGCTCATCACTGTTGGGCCGGTAGGGATTGGGATATGTATAGAAACCAGTTTTGCCGGTATATACTGTCCAGGTGTAACTGCCGGTTGCAGTTTCTGACGGAAGATTGTTCTCTCCAGTATAGGAATAGGTATCCGCAAACCCGGAGAATTCACAAGTAACAGTATCGCTGCTGAAGAATTTCCAGGCCGGCACCATGGTTATTTGCGTACTGTCCCGGGAAAATTCAATGCTGCTGAAGGGGCTCGAGGCACTTCCTCCGAACCGGGACATTACGGTCAGACTTCTGTTGGCAGATGAGGTATCAGTGTCGAAAGTACCCGGAAGAAGAGGTTCCTCGAATGTGAGGATTACATTCATCCCGACCCCGGGAAGAGTCGTTTGCTCCTCCGGACTGACCGACAGGAGCTGATTCTGTTTTACTGTAAAGGTCCATTCCACGTCATCCTCGGTCGATTCAGGATCAAAAAGCGGCATTGAAATGCCATCTCCGCTGTTATCGGCAGTAAAACCCATGGAATTTTGTACAGAAACTCCTCTGTAACGGCATTTTACCTCATCGCCGTAATAAAATCGCCTTGAAGGATAAAACCAGATCTTCTCGCCTGCAATCCTTACTGAATCAAAATCAACCTGTTCGGTTCCTCCCATAAGCGAAGTCAATTCGAGAGTTTTATTGTCGACTCGGGATGTATCGACACTTCTGGCATACACCTCCGAAGAAAAGGAGAGCATGACAACCGGCTTGGAAGATAGATTCTGTTCACCGGGGTCGGGACTCACGTCGATGAGGCTGAAGGTGATACTATCCACTCTGTAGGAAAAGGAGGTGTCCAGAACGGCAGCTGAACGACTGCCGTTCTTCTTAATATCGAGTTCGTTCGGTCCCGAAGGGGTATTTGCCCGGTCTGTGAGGGCCGATGTCAGCACCAAAGCGAGGGAATCGGTAGGAATGAAGAGCCCGGGCGGGGGCTTTAAACCGTACCTTGAACTTGCACTCTGATAATCGGCACCCACAGCCAGACTGCTGTAATCACTGCTCCACTCATAACTGAGTCCGACCGGTTGAGTTGAACCGGACTGAGCCGAATCCAGTACACTGTAGACCGTGAGTCCCTGATGAGCCGAAGCGGAGTCCATCGGTTCTGAAAAGTGAATCATAAGCTTGGCGTGAGGCGGAAACCTGTACTGTCCCCCGGCCATTCTTTTTTTAAGCAGCGGCTCGTAGGGAACTGATGTATCGAAGCTGACACCCACATTCACGATCTGAGGCAGATCATTGTATTCCAGGCAAGCGGGTATAGTGTCGAAGGGGTAATCCGGGTCGGTGGTTGCGATGATAACGGTGTCGTAGGCCAACCCGTCACCGTCAAGTCCGTCAGCTGTAAAGACGAACTTCAGATCCAAAGGCGAATCGGGCATCATGCTTACAGGCTCGAACATTCCCGAAGATTCCGAATTGTATTCAGCACTGTCCCCGCCCTGTTCCACCCTCACTGCAAGCCAGGGGCTGCTCTGGTTCAGGAATGTAAGAGATACGATGGACATCGAATCATTCCCGCTATTCTCAAGAGGCAATGTAACAACGGAAGTATCCCGGCTACCCTTTACAAGTGACACCCCGGACGAAATTGAATCTGCAGCCTTTATGTATTCGGATGAATGGGATGTGTCCGGCTGATAGCGGGGGAACTTGTAGAAAAACGCTATACTGTCACTTCTTCCATACAGATCAGACACTCTGATAAACAGTGCACTGTCGGCAATTTCAGGATTGACAGTTGTAGTAAAGATCTGATCTGTTGTATTGAAAGTGAAATGCCTTGAAGAGGTACGCAAGGAGTACGTCAGAGTGTCCCCGATCTGGAGATCCAGATCTTCGACATCGACACTCAGCTCCGTTTCCTGCCCGATATTCACACGCACACTATCACCGTTTGAAAAAGAATACTCACCGAAAGAAGCTGTCCTGATCCGCGGGATATGATTTGCTCTGAGCCTGATACCAGCAGAAACAGAGGTGTCCGGATCGATTCCGGTAAAGACCAGATCCGTCCACAAACGCTCTTTCAGAAGTGATCCGGACAAGGAAAAGGTTCTGCTCTGTGCGGAAACGCAGGAATCCAATCCCAGCAGCTCATCTCCGGTGTTTAAATGGACCTTGCCTGCAACGGTTGCAAGATCGTTACTGTCTGAAACACTCCAGAATACGACAAGTGAGTCGTCCTCCTGAAAAACGACACTTTCACCATCGGTAAGATCGAGTGTATCCCGGGCTGATATTCCTCTGCATGCCTTTACAGAAAAACGAGGTGATGAATTACGGGCATAGAAAAAGATCGATTCGCTTCTGGCATTCCAGTTGTGTCTGTCGTGTGCGGTAATGTGCACCCTGTAAGTCGAATCTGATGCTGGAAAAGGCGGCACATGTACCGCGGCCCCGAAAAACGGTCCTTGTGCAAGAGAGAATGAAGTGTCATTGGAGTTTCCCGGATTCACTCTGACGTTTATGGTTTCATTCTGATCTTGATCTTTAACAGTGAAAAAGATGTCCACCGTATCGCTTCTGGAAAGAAGGGTTCTCTCCTGATTGAAAGCAGCCCCGGTTACTTTCCGAGAATTGATCTCTACAGAATCGAGTGAGGAAATCACAGGCTGGACATTGAAGGGAAGATCTACTCTGGACAGAACAACAGAAGAGAGTGAATCCATACCCGGATCTGTTTTGCGGCCGATCACCACTCTGTACTGAAACTGATTTTTCGTAGTGCGGGCAGAAGCCAGAGCGGTCGAATCTTTAAGTGACACCCATCCCCCGTCACCTGTGAAATCTCCAGGTCCGCTGCCGTAACGGATGGAATCTTCGATATACCAGGAGGAAAGCGAACCATGCTCCGGTTCCGAGCGGAAGAACTGAACCGAATCTCCGGGGTCCAGAGATACCGTCTGTATAGATGAAGTCCAGAAACCTCTTCTGTTCAGCACCGCTCTGTTGGCCAAAGCAGCAGCATTGACCTGATCATGATGCCGCCAAACCGCGGCAACACTTCCTGAATCATCCAGAGCACAATTGATGAATGTGCTGTAGTAATCCTGCACATGGACATCAGCAGTATGCTCTGAAACTGAATAGTATTCCGGAGAAATCAGTTCCTCGTTGTTCAGTGTGTATCTGTATCCCTCAATTGAGGAAAATCCGTTTCCGTCAACATCGCCCCTACACAGCATTAGAAGGTAGTGTTGGTTGACAGCCAGTGCAGAACCGGTTACTCCGGCCGTGTTTACCACTCTCTCGGTTGTACGCTGAGCCTGTGCATCGATTCTGTGAAGAAGAACCCCGGAGGCATCATGTGTGGACACGGCAAACCATCCCGGAGCATAGGATACCACAGGAGCATCGTCGTAAAAGGTAAGATTATCATCTCTGATATCCGCGATGCTCCCCGTGGGACCCGGTGTCAAGTCCCTGTCCAGAACCAGATAATGCAGTGTTTTAGCTCCGTTAGGTTCACCGCTCATCCATGTAGCCAGAATAGTTCCATTCGAATCAGCTGCTACAGAGCAGTTGAAAAGTCCCGGTTGAGACGCCAGAACAGTTGTACCAATACTCTCGATTGCGGTACCGTCTGAGTAGATTTTGCGCAGTTTGATTTCATTCAGGTTAGTTGAATAGATTACCAGAAATGTGTCCGTATCCATCTGACACTGAGAGGAAAACAGATAGCGGCTTGAGCCGGAACTGTCAAGAGCTACAGTCTGATTACCATTGTGAAGAACCAGATTGAGTTTTGAGGAACCATTTTCCACATAGGAGACAAGATAGTTGTCCTTATCACCGGAGGCATGAAGATAACCGAAAAAGTAATCTGAGTATTGAGATATTTTTTCAGAAGGGCCGGTAAATTCACCTGTGGAAGATGTAAGAACAAGACTCCTCTTGTATACACCCTGATTAGCATTGTCAATCCAAAAGAGCAGAAAAGTATCTCTTCCGCTGGAGATCACATCTGCATAGTTGGAGCTTTCGGTTCCGGTAGGCGAGGCATCACCGTAGAGCTTGACAGTCTCCCAATGATCAACGCCAAGCGCGAGACCGTTTGCATTGACCAGACCGGAATCAGTCTGACCGTCATGGGAAAGAGGGAAATCGGAAAAGGTGTGAAGTCCTGCGCAAGCCGTTCCCAGTATAAATAACAGGAACAGAAGAATAGCTCTGGTTTCAAGTGTCCGCATCTGCAGTCCTGGATCGAAGGAAGCTCTGCTGAGAAATCTCATCGATGAACCCCTGCTCGGCCTTTTCCTTTTTTTTCTTCCATTCCAAAAAGCGTTTATCCTTGAGTATCTCGACTGCCCGTCTTTCCTGAGATGCCTTGATCAGTTCCTGGTTCACAGAATAGATCTGAACCATGACATCATCAAGTCTACGTCCTTCATTCAAAAGCTCAAGTTTAAGAGAATGCCTGTAGGCAACCGAACAGCGCAGCGAGGCAATATCCTCCCCTCCCCTGCGCATCTCCTTCTCACCAGCCTGAAACTCCTTTAATCTGTCCTGCACTTGGTTAATGGACTTGCGCACCTCCTCGGCCTGACGGTTCAACTCTCCCAACCGGAGTTTTATTTCCTCTTCAGCCCGTTTCTTGACCTCCAGAAGTGCTTCCAGACTGAATTCGAATTTTTTCATTTGACAGTCAGCCCGGCGTCGCGTGCGATTTCGGTCAGTTTTTTGAGAGTTTCATCGAATGACGTCTTGCTGTCACGAGCCTGACGAAGAAAGGAATTCAGTGGAGCATCGAGTTTTATGGCCTTGTCGACCCTTTCGTTTGAACCCGCCGCGTAAGCCCCGATCTGAATGAGATCCTCACTCTCCTTGTATGCAGCCATCGCATCCTTCACCTTTCCCGACAGAGCCAGATGATCCCCGGCGGCAATATCTGCCATGCAGCGTGATATACTCTGCAGCACATCTATTGCCGGAAAGTGATTATGGTGAGCAAGACGACGGGACAGAACCACATGCCCATCAAGAATTGACCGAGCCGCATCAGCAATCGGTTCATCCATATCATCCCCGTCAACCAGAACCGTGAAAAGCCCTGTAATGGTTCCCCGATCGGAATTACCCGCTCTCTCCAGAAACTGGGGAAGAAGAGAAAAAACGGAAGGGGTGTATCCCTTGGAGGCAGGGGGTTCGCCTATGGCAAGACCAACTTCTCTTTGTGCCATGGCAAGTCGGGTGACCGAATCGGCCAGAAAAAGCACATCCATCCCCTCGTCTCTGAAAGACTCGGCGATTGCGGCCGCCACCAGGGCACCCTTTATACGGATGAGAGCAGGCTGATCGGAGGTGGCGATCACGAGAACAGATCTGGCCAATCCTTCAGGTCCCAAATCCCGTTCAATGAACTCCCTGACCTCGCGCCCGCGCTCTCCTATGAGAGCTATAACGTTTACGTCTGATTTGCAGTTGCGGGCAAGCATGCCCATGAGCACACTCTTTCCCACTCCGCTTCCGGCAAATATTCCCATCCGCTGACCTTTTCCGACAGTGATAAGACTGTCAATGGCGCGAATACCGGTCTGGAAAACACTGTCTATTCTCCTTCGCTCAAGGGGGTTGGGGACAGAGGAAAAAATGGAGCGTTTTGCCGATGCTCTGAGGGGCCCTTTTCCATCAATCGGGTTCCCCAACCCGTCAAGAACCCGTCCCAGAAGCCCCTTCCCCACCTGCACCATCAGCGGTCGTCCGGTTGCAGCAACCGCAAGCCCGGGGTGAATACCCTCAACAGGCCCAAGCGGCATCAGAAGTGTTCTCCCCTTACGGAAGCCAACCACTTCCGCTCTGCAGATCAGTTTACCCGATTTCTCTATATGGCAGATATCCCCTACAGAAGAAGTCGGGCCGGTCGATTCAATCAATAGCCCGATCACCTCCGTAACCCGTCCGTACACTCTTGCAGGTTCCGAAGAACTGACCACCTGGAGATAGGAATTAAAATCTCGTTTCAAGGAAGCGGTATCGAAAAACATTTGAGAAGACCTTTCGGAAGTCAGGATTCAGGAATCTCGTGGTGCAAATCTGAATTTTCCCACGCCTTGAGAACCATCTCCTCCATCTCTTCCATCTGCACACCCAGCCTGGCATCTACCATACCAGAATTGGATTCGATGATACAGCCGCCCATTTCGATTCTTTCGTCGGGTTCTATTGTCACATTCTCCAGACGTTCCGTAATAGAATTCCAGAAATCCTGATGTTGGGAAACGACGGCTTCATCCGCTGGTGAGATGCGTATCAGCAGTTTTTCACGATCTGCTATCATGCTCAGACATTTCTTTACCACCGGGAGGATTATATCCTCTCTGGTTTCAACTTCGGAGGCAATTATTTTTTTGGTCATTTGAAAACAGAAATGGACAAGCAGGTGTTCCAGATTGTGTATAATTTCCCTTTTGGAATCGTCAACCTTCTGAAGAAAAGAGGCCACCCGCTGTTCGATCTGTTCCATTTGGGCATTGTACTGAGCCCAAGCGGTATCCCGGCCCTGTTTTTCACCGGCCTTAAGCCCCTCCTTTTTGCCTTTTATATAGCTTTCCTGAACAGCATTCTTTGCTTTTTCATTCTGCTCGGCGATTCTTTTCTCCAGATCACCGATCTTCTTCTCCAGCTCAATCAGCTTCTGTTCATCTTCAGACAGAACGGACCGCCCCTGTTTTCCGGGCTGATCAAAAGATTCCATCGGGGGCGTACGGAAAGGAAAGTCCTTCTCCTCGTTTATTTTGCGACGCAGGATACGACGCAGACCAGTGGTGGCAGGATCATTGGATTTTAGAAGCTGCTCGAGAAGAACTGACACGTTCTCGTTTACAAAGATTTCTTCTTCACTCATGACGATTCCCGGTACTAAACCACAATTTCATCTTCACCACCGCGACCAGTGATGATGATTTCACCATCCTCCTC
This sequence comes from Chitinispirillaceae bacterium, assembly GCA_046538945.1. GTDB lineage: Bacteria > Fibrobacterota > Chitinivibrionia > Chitinivibrionales > Chitinispirillaceae > JAEZKC01. Next base: position 8,685 of record JBKHHW010000090.1, read on the forward strand.
AAGCCTGCGGATGACATCCACAATACGCTGCTGGACCTCCTCCACATCCTTGAGCCGGATCGGACCCATAAACTGCATATCCTCTTTTATCATTTCCGCGGCTCGTGAGGACATGTTTCTGAAGAACTTCTCCTGCAGCTCCTCGCTTGCACCCTTGAGTGCCATCGAAAGCTCCTTTGTGTCGATCTCCTTGAGCAGACGCTGCATCGAACGGTCGTCCAGAAGCAGCACATCCTCGAACACGAACATGAGATTTTTGATTTCCGTGGCCAGCTCCGGATTCTCCCTTTCCAGATTTCCGAGGATATTCTTCTCCGCGCCCCGGTCCACACTGTTGAGCATCTCGGCAACCGCCTTGACACCTCCGATTTCGGACACATCCCCGCCGAAAAGCGACTTTATCTGACTGACAAGCACCTCTTCCACCTGAGAAAGCGTCTCGGGTGAAATGCTTTCCATGGTGGCAATGCGGGTGGCGACATCGACCTGCATCTCCTGAGGCAGGGCAGAAATGATAGGCGCGGCATTGGCGGGCTCCATATGGGCCAGAAGAAGGGCAATGGTCTGCGGATGCTCTTTCTGAATGAAATTGACCAGCTGCTTGGGGTCAATATCCTCCAGAAGATTGAACCCGGTCGTTCTGATTGATTGCTGCACCTTTTCGAGTATTTCCCTGGCTTTGCGGGGCCCGAGTGCCGTTTCAAGCACCTCCCGGGCATATTCGATCCCGCCCTGGGAGATGTACTGATGGGCCATAGCCAGATTATGAAACTCCTCAAGCACCGCCTCCCGCATCTCAAGGGAAATGTTGTCCAGACGGGCAATTTCCGTAGAGAGGCGCTCCACTTCCGATTCGTCCAAATTTTTGAATATCTTGCTTGAGGCATCCGATCCAAGTGCCACCATCACGATAGCGGCCTTCACCGGCCCGGGTACAGAGGATGTATCCACACTAGATCCCTTCTTTTCCTGATTGTAGTTATCCCCGAAAAAAGTCTCTTTGTCAGCTGGCGACATAGAAAGGTCAGCTCCTGAGCTGCTGAATTGTACCAAAAGCCGATCTGGAATTCCAAATCGGCACCTGACTAATTATACCATGTCCGCAGATCTTTTCAACCGCAATCATTTGTGCTTGTTAGGCGGTGCGGGCTCCGAGAGCCAATTACGGATGATGGAGGATATGTTCACCGGCTCCTCCTTGGTCAGCATCTCGACCTTTTCAAGGATGATAGAACTCCTCCTCACACTCTGAGGAACCTCCACCTGAACCTCTTCCTCTTCCCCGAGTTTCTCGAGAACGGGAACAGGCGGGTTCATGGCCTCTGCGACAGTCTTCGCCACCGAGCGGATCAGCAGAAGAAGAACTATTGCTATGAGTACACCCAAGCCGATCTTTATAAGCATCATCCGGTCTTCCCAGAAGTTTTCGGTACGCAGTTCCTCCTGATCCATCCGCAGAAGTTCATTGTCGAACTGAAGAGCAGAAACGGCAATCTGGTCACCCCGCGCCAGGTCGTACCCGACCGCGTTCTTCACCAGATCCTCGACATTCTGCAGCTCTTCAACAGACCGTTTCACGAATACTTTCTTGCCGTCCTCCCCGGTTTCGTATTTACCGTCAACCGCAACTGACACCGTAAGGCGTTTAACGTTGCCCACTTCCTGGACAACCCGCTGCACAGTCTTGTCGATTTCATAATTAGTAAGCGAACGTTCGCTTGTCTGATCCCCGTCAGGAGCATTCTTTTTTGTGTCTTCTGAGCGTTCCTCGGAACGGACCACACGTTTTTCCGGGTCGTAATTCTCTATTGTCTTCTCGACCCTGTCGAAATCCAGATCCGCGGAGACCTTGACAAAAGCCTTGGAGTGCCCGAAAACGCTTGAAAGCATCTGGTTGGCCTTTGCCTCAAGGTAGCGCTCGACATTCTGCTGAAGCTCCATATTGCGGGAGGAGGCAAAGGCGGTCTCATCCTGCCCGAAGGGGTTGGAGAGAAGCTTGCCTTCATAGTCGACTATCGAGATATTCTGAGGTTCAAGACCGTCGACACTGGACGAAACCAGATGAGTGATGCCGCGTATCTGCCCCTTGTCAAGCTTGCGGCCGGGAAGGCAGCGGATCACCACGGATGCCTTCGAATCCTTCTGCTGATCGAGAAATATGGTGTTTTCCGGAATCACAATATGAACCCTGGCAGCCTTGACCTCAACAAGACCCTCTATTGTCCGCTGAAGTTCGCCTTCGAGTGCCCGCCGGGCATTGAGTTTCTGTACGTAATCGGTCATGCCGAAATTAGTCTTGTCGAAAAGCTCATATCCTATGCCCCGTTTGCGGGGAAGCCCCTCACGGGCCAGAGCCATTCTGATTTCGTACAGTTCCTTGGTATTGACCAGTATTGTGCGGCCGTCATTCTCAAGCTTGTACTTATAATTGCCGCTCTGGAGCTGCTGGGTGATCTGGGAAGCTTCCTCCAGTTCCAGATCGGAATAGAGTACCTTGAAACCCTTTGTTCCCGCCCCCCCGGTACTGCCTCCCGTGCTGTGAGCGAAAATCAGCAATCCGACAAGACCCAGAAATGTGAATCCCACCAGGGAGGTGATTATGATTTTCTGCTGAAGAGAGAGCTTCTGCCACACTGCGGAAAGCTGGGCGATCAACTGTCTGAAAAACTCGGACATTCACCTATCCCCTTTGAATCATTCTTTTGAAACGGTCCGATCACCCATACGGCAATTGTAAATAAAACTGAAGAGTATGACTACGGATGCAATCTGCAGTAAATTAACCTGGGTAGCAGATCTGATTAGTAAGTATGTACTTATTGCACAATAATTTCCAGTGTTTTTTTCACTATCAGGCGTTAATAGGCATATTTACATCCTGATCCGCATGATCTCCTGGTAGGCATCCATCACCTTGTTGCGGATCTCCATCATCATGTTGAAGGCGACATTGGCCTCCTCTACAGAGGTCATGACCTGATGAACATCGGTGATCTCACCGGCCATCATCTTCTGAATGGACTGATCCGCCTTCTCCTGCATCTGGTTGACATCACTCAGAAAGCCGTTAAGTGTATCCTTGAATGATGTTCCATCCTTATTCCGGGCAGGATTGCTGATCTTCGGAGGAAGCCCGCTGCCTCCCACAGGTCCTACTGAATTGACTCCGTCCATAACCATCTCCTCTATCTGTTTGCCCGATCAGGCATACGCATCGAAATAAGATCCCACGCTCTTTTTGGGAGCCTGGGCCGTACTGGAAACCGGGGCCTTCCTTTCAGAAACGAGCGGCTGCGATCTGGTGTAGACATCCGCAATACGTTTCTGAGGCTGGGGGCTTCTGGCCTTTGCCGCCGCAGAAACCGAAAAACCGCTGTTGCGGGACCTTGCCTGCTGTGTCAGCTGCATGAACTGAGCCCAAGATGTGCTATTTCCCTGAATTCCCTGCATCATACCGTTTACCGTTTACCGTT
>JBKHHW010000268.1:0-2954 GCA_046538945.1 Chitinispirillaceae bacterium
CTGGCTGCAAAGCTTCTCGTTTCGCTGAGGTTATGGACGCCGATCGTTCTGATAGTCAGAAAGAAAGGCTAGTATGATTGGGAAAAGGAGAAATACTGTTTCTGGTGCACTGCGCCTCATAGTCACATACGGAGTATCAGCTCTTCTTTTATTCAGGATCACCCGATCTGCAGATCTGAAGTCTATTGTCAGTGGTGTTGTTAACGCGGATACAAGTGATTATACTGTAGCGGTTTTGCTGTATCTCGCGGCACAACTGACATCCGCATCGAAATGGCGTCTTTTCATCTCAAACAGTAGATTCATCAATCTGTTCCGCTGGGCAGTGATTTCGCAATTTTTTCTCACGGTAATACCGGGACAGGTTGCGGGTGACTTTATGAGAGCCTACGGTGTCAGCAAAGGCGGAGTACAGAGCAGTGAATCTGCAGCATGCGCGATACTCGATCGGGCCACAGGACTGATCGGAATGATGATTCTCGTGGTGATTGCTATTCAAATATCATCTATTGATAACATTCCACATTACCTCAAAGTCAGTTCCGTAATTGTGCTTTCCCTATCCGTTCTTTTTTTCTGCTTGTCAGTAGTTTTGGGCAGGCGGTTCAGAGGTCTGGCAGATCATGCCGGTAAGGGAATGTTTTCCAGGTTGCTCAATTTCACCGGGAGAACAGCTCTGGCTCTGAATGCATCGGGGCGGGATATTCCGAAAGTTCTCTTTTCGATTTTACTTTCGATGCTTTTTCATCTCCTATTCGCAGGCATGATTTCTGTTCTTGCCGGATCTGCAGTTCCTGGTGTTTCCTTTTTGGACTGGTGCTGGATAGGGGGCATGATCTCCATAATATCCCTGTTTCCCTTGTCTGTGGGAGGGCTGGGAGTGAGAGAGGGTGGGTTTTCGGCACTGTTGGCCCTTTTTGGAGTGGCGGTGGAGTCGGCGGTGATACTTTCTCTGACCTTGTTTTCCATCCAGCTGATCGGTGCATCGGCAGGAGCTTTACTGTTTTTTATTGAAAGTCATCGCATGAAACCGCAACGGGATGAAAGCAAAACGTCTGTTTGTATCAATGATCCCTGACAAACCTGAATCCGGATGCTTCGAGATCACTACCTCTGAAAACCCAAGCCTTGGTGAAACTTCTGTCTTTTATGGTAAAGAGCGGGTCTGTTTTATGGGGAAATCCTAAATCCGGATATGTGGAAACTCCGTTTCTGGAAATCACATAATAATCGTTTTCCCCGTAGCTGTAACGGAAGCGGCCGGCCTCGATCGGCATGGAAAAGGTGGTCACGTTTTCGGGCGGGCGGATAAGTGAGCCGGGAAAGTTGTGAAATATACGGACATCTACAGAACCTTTCTGCTTGTTTATGATCTTGAATGCTTCGAACAGCTCCTCTCCCCAGCCGGGATACCAGGGGCTGACTTTACCAAAATTTGGGTTGTTGTGAAAATCATCCGAATAGTTGGACCACAGCGGGCGAAAAGTCGACCCGAGAGGCCTGAAAGGGTAGACTTCTGTCAAGAGCAGTGACAGACCCACAGATACCAAAACAGCCTTAATTCGCAGAGAGCGGATCGGAAATGTGAATACTGTCGGTATGATGGTGATAACAATGCCCAACAGGAACAGATTGAAATATCTTGGGTAAAGGGGAATCTGCAGCAGGCCATATACAAATGGAATAAGCATGAAGAAAATGGCTAGTACATCCAGCCCCAGCGTGTTTCCCCTTACGTGTGTTCTCTTTTCAACTATCGGGAAAACGCAGCATATCAGGAGAACTGCAAGAAGAACCGTGGGTATCGCGTTCACAAAGACTGCACAGGCCCAACCGGTTGACGCGAAGGTGTGGAAAAGAAGCGTTTTAGCCTGGTAATGCAGTGTGATTCCATTGAATGTCGAAGATGGTGTGTAGGAACCATCAGCGACAGGTATGTAGGGCCAGATTCTTGTATTTATCGTGAATGTTGAAATGATTCCCGCTATGACCAGAGTAAGTAACAGAATCGTTTTGACTATGGCTACTTTTCTGAGGTCGGGCTGGTGTGCTCCGATATAGTGACGTAGGTGACGGAAGAACAGGCACGTTGAAAAGGCTGCTGCAGAAACCGTCAGATGAATCATCACAATCATGAGAATCAGATTTGATGGGGCGGAGTACTGAAAGTAAAACAGATGTTGGAACTTTTCTGCAAAGAGGCGTTTGATTGGCCAGAAGCCTGACTGGAATGACATGAGAAGCTGGTTTGGATCGAGGTCCGGACCGTTGGGTCCGTGAATGGAATGGACCAGTGCGAATGAAATGAAAATGAGTGCAAGTGAGCTGCCGGTTGTTAAAACAGCATAGCCCAGATTTTTCCGGATCAGTTCTTTCCAGGAGGAGCTTGTTTGTGTGTAAGCAAGACGTGCCGTGGCGAAAAAGAGACATAGCCAGAGAAGCGGTGAAGCGATGAGTTTTTCGTGAGCCGCGAGGGTCAGAGCCGCAATACTTGCATAAAGGTGAAATCTTCCTCCCGATTGAAGACCGGCCGCGAGCCACACACAACCGAGAACTCCAAGCAGCATGGAAGTGAGATCGTAGTTGAGAGTTTTCAGAGCAAGACCTGTTACGGGCAACAGAACTGCCGCATTGAACAGAACAATGTGAAAAAGATATCTGGGAACTCTTTTTAAAAACAACCGGCGTATCTGGTCGATAATCAAGGTGATCAGAAAAATTCCGATGAGCCAGTGGGCTGCTTTGGCTGCCACTAATGCCAAATCTTTTGTAATGCCGGTCAGATTCTGTATTGCACTGAGCAGAGGTCCCAGAATTGTTGTGGTTGTACGGAATGCTCCCAGTTCCCACTGACGCAGAGGGGCTGATTGAAAGTTGATTATATCATAGAAAATATAACACTCATCCCAGCTGAGAAATTGGGTGAAGGACGTGGCTGAAAGCAGTGTTGCCGG
>JBKHHW010000018.1:0-33725 GCA_046538945.1 Chitinispirillaceae bacterium
GATACAGGACTTTCTCTGGATCGTGCCGTTTATGATACTTATACATTGGGCCTGGTTTGTGATCATGTACGGATGGTTCCAGAGAAAAGTCCTCATCTGAAACCGGTTTCAATCAGCATCATCATCCAGTTCTTCGTTTTCAAGAGCAACATCGCAGTACTCTTTCTGAAAACAGCTTTCACAATCCCCGCCGCATCCGTTGTAGATCATGTCGCTTTTGTCGTTTGAGGAAACCGGAATTGTGTCGTCCAGGACGGATTCGACAATGTATTGGTAGAAAAGCTTGTCAGGCAGGTCTTTCACCAGATCAATGTATATTCTGCTCTTTTCCAGAATGTCGAGAATGTCCTCGATTTTTCTGTCAAGCTGGTCCGTATCAAGAGTGTCCGGATCGGGAAACTCATAATTTTCGGGGAAAAGCGACCGGATCACCACTTCTTTTTTCGGCTTCCTGGTGCTTTCCTCACAGTCGATGATATGTTTGAGAAAGGCATTGTAGGCTTCGGGGTTCTCCTTGTTCAAACAGCCGAAATGTGCTCCCATCTGACTCAGCTTCTCTTCAAGAATCCTGTTCTCCTCCTCCAGGGTGCGTTCCTTCGAGGATGTCTCGTTTTTGATTTCCTCCGGGTAGATCATGGAATACCTCCTAAGGTTTCTTTGGTGGTTGCAGTATGTTCAGAGAATGGGTATGTCGGGAAAAACTGCTGATGAGAGATGCACAGCCAGTGCTTTTCTTGGTAAATAAATCATGAACGGAGCGGAGTCAACGGGAGTATTGATGATCATACTCAAAACATTGCTGAGTCGAAACCTGTTTGATCGCGTGCAGGTCTATAATATTTTTTTAGTATTGATGATTCTATATGGAATGGGGGTTCTAGTGAAGTTAAGCGTTTTAATAGCGGTACTGCTTGTTCTCGGAGATTTCGGCGGGCTCGGCATGGGGGAGGCCCACGCTCAGGAAAGAGAAGAAAAACCGGTATTGACCACTGCTGCCGGCTGGTCTGTCATAGGCGGCATTGTCATTCTCGCCGCCGCTGGAACGGGAGCTTTCTTTCTGCACCGCCACAACAAAAGACAAGCCTTTCTGCGCGATTCTATCGCCACGGTGCTGGAAGGGGATTTCGCTTCGGCTCAGAAATTGGAGGAGGAGGAAAGGTTCAAAGAGGCAGCCGAGGCATTCAGAGCGGTTCTTGGGCGATGGGAGGAGTACGCGCGATATCGCCCGGAGGGGAAGAGACCGGCGGAGTTCGACAGCACGAAACTGGTTCGGAAGATCGATGGTTGTGATTATCTGGACAGGCATTTGGAATTCATACATTTCCTGCGGGATTCGCTCCCCAAACTTCCTCTGGATCCTTACGAACTGGTGAAACTGGATCGTCTGGAAGTCCGGAAGGAGGCTGCTTCGCTCAGAGACACGATCTCCGCCGTGAAAGAACAGTCGGAAGGCTTTGGGGAGGAGTTCGAGTACGGATTCAAAGCTGCGGTGACGGCTCTTGACAGTATCGATCAGATTTTTCGTGATGTGTACAAGCAGCAGGCGCTTAATTTCAGTCTCAAAAGCCGCTTTTTCTATAACCGCGCCATGGAGACAAAGGACACCGCTGACCTCAGGCGGTATGTGCAGGATTGTGATTATTATCAGTGCGAAAAGGCCTGGTGTGAAAAGGCACGGCTTATACTCGATCCTCCGGTGGCGGCGGACACGGTCGGGGATACTCTGGTGAAGCAGGTCAAGGACACCGTTCTTCAGCAATACCGAAGGGTCATGCAGTCGGGACGTCTTGACCGGCTTGAGGCTTTTCTTGATACGTACGATTCAGGAAAGTTCAGGAAGTACAGAACGGTTGTTGACAGTGCAAAGCAGTTCGCGGTCCAACTGCGTAAAGAGGTGGATGAGGAGATGGCGTATAACCGGGCTCACCCGCTTTTTTCGAATGCAAACGTTTCCCAACTGAAACTGCAGTTTTCGGGTGTAGGCGAGTCTGAGCAGCAGGTGTTTCGATCGGTACTGGAGCAGCTCGGTCCGGAGGTGGCGAAGATATCCGAAGTCCGTTTTCCGGCGTTTATAACCGTGGATTGCAGTCAGAAAAGAGGGACTGTCACTCTGACCGGTTTTGTCAACTGCCAAAAGGATGTGAGCACGGTCGGGGACAGTGCCGGTTCCGAACTGATGCAGATCCCGGGAGCAGAATCAGCCATGCTGTTTCTCGAAAAATTCAGGCATGCTGTTGAAGGGCGGATTCAAAAAGCGCAACTGTCTGAGGAGCGGAAGAGTGAAGCTGTTGAGCGTGTGGGTAATTTGAGTCTGGTTGTCCGGCTCAGAAAGAATTCGCAGGACTACATCACTTTTTACGCCAGAGTTAAGGAAAAACAGATCAGCTGGTATGATTTCTTTGATCTCTCCGTTTCAGACAAAAGAGACGTCCGTATCAGCTCTGAATCTGTTCCCCTGGTTGGATCGTCTGATGAGAACGCGGCAGCTCTGGTTGAGTCCTTTTTCGGGGAATAAGGACTCCCTTTAACACAGATTCTGAACATTCCATGGCGAAACCCCGACCGGCAAGGGAGGGTTGACTCTGCGTTCCATCCTCTTTTGGACCTTCGGGGAAGAGTCGTGGCGAAATCACCCTTGCAGGCTAAAATGACTCCCAAATAAGGGATAAACTCTCTCCGGAAAAAGCCCTCCATCACATAAATCCCCTTGCTGGACCGTAATCATAACAGCGGCGAATTCATTCAGGCCCAAATGGTCTGAAAAACCGGCTTTTTGAACACGGGGAGAAGCCTCAACCTGGAAGGAGAAGCCATATGGAAACGAAGGACAAAACAATTCTGGTGACCGGTGCTACCGGGCACCAGGGGGGAGCCGTTGTGCGGCATCTGCTGGAAGACGGGTGGAAGGTCAGGGCTCTTACCAGACATCCTGAAAAGCCTCATGCCAGGGAACTTGGCAGTATGGGGGTCGAGGTGGTACAGGGAAATTTGTCGGAGCCTTTTTCACTTCAGGGACCGCTTGAGGGCTGTTATGGAGTTTTCAGTGTACAGCAGCCCTGGGATAACGGGCTTTCCACAGAGGTGACAGAGGGTATAGCACTGGCCGATGCGGCAAAGCGGGCCGGAGTGAAACATTTTGTCTACAGCAGTATAGGAAGTGCCAACAGGAAGACCGGTGTCCCTCACTTTGAAACTAAGGCGAAAATCGAGGAGTATGTCAAAACATCCGGACTCGAGTACACCATTTTTCGTCCGGTGTGGTTTATGGAAAATCTCCTCGAGATGAAGGATTCGATCTATAACGGTACGCTGAGACTTCCGCTCAGGTTCGAAGTACCGCTTCAGATCATTTCAGTGGATGATGTCGGAAAGTTCGTGGCAATGGCTTTCAGAGAATTCGATACGTGGAAGAATAAGGAACTCGACATTGCCGGTGATGAGCTTACCGGACCGGAAATGGCACAGATACTGAGTCAGGCACTGGGAAGAAATGTAGACTTTGAAGAGCAATCGCTTGAGGAGGTCAGGGAATACAGTTCTGATGCCGCAATGATGTATGACTGGTTCAATTTGAGGGGCTTTTCCGCGGATATCGCCAAGGTCAGGGATTATCTGCCGGACCTGAAGACTTTCGAGAACTGGACCCGGGATTCAGGCTGGCATAGAGCCGCTGCGTGAGAAGAAAGCACAAACTATAATTTGCTGCGGGAAGCAGATTGAGTACTGCTTCCCGGCGGTGCTCTCAAGTTCATACCGGTGGGATAATTCACAACAGCTGTCGGTAACTGTTTTATTCTCCTTCTCCAGAATGTAATTTATCCCTCCCCGTTTTGACTCCACCCCAAAGGCAATATCAGGGGCATCGGATCGAAATGGTAATCATGTTTTTTTACCTCTGGAACAACAGATCGGGAATTCCCTTACTTCTATGAATCAGCATCATTTGAGAAACATCGCAATTATTGCACATGTAGACCACGGAAAAACCACTTTAGTTGATGAGCTCTTTCGCCAGAGCGGAATGTTTCGCGAGAATCAGCAGGTCGCCGAGCGCCTCATGGATTCCATGGACCTTGAGCGGGAACGGGGGATCACTATCGCCTCCAAAAACGGCTCCTTCCGCTACCGGGGGCATCATGTGAATATCATCGACACTCCGGGACATGCCGATTTCGGCGGTCAGGTCGAGCGCGTTTTGAAGATGGCCGATGGGGCTCTGCTCCTGGTGGATGCCCAGGAAGGCCCTATGCCTCAGACCTACTTTGTACTAAAAAAGGCGCTGGCTCTTTCTCTTCCGGTCATTGTGGTGATAAATAAGATCGACAAACCTGCAGCACGTCCTGTGTGGGTTCTTGATCAGGTTTTTGATCTTTTGGTAAAGCTTGAAGCTCCTGACAATGTGCTCGATTTTCCGGTCGTGTATGCATCCGCAAAGAACGGTTATGCCCGCAACGATCCCGATGATGAAAACATGGACATGGTCCCGCTTCTTGATAAGATTATAAAGCACATTCCTCCTCCTGTCGGTGATCCCGATGCGCCTCTTCAGATGCTCGTGAGCTCAATCGATTACTCTCCCTACATGGGGCGTCTTGGAATCGGAAAGATCACTGCCGGTACTCTGAACGTCAACAAGGATATTTCGGTAGTGCTTCGTGACGGCAGCATGGTTCCGGCCAGAATATCGAAGGTGTTCGGGTTTGAAGGGGTGCACAAAGTGCCGGTTGAAATCGCATCCGTGGGTCATATCGTGGCAGTGGCGGGAATGGATGAAGTGACGGTGGGGGTTACCTACACCGATCCGCTCAACCCCAATCCGCTGCCGGCCGTAGAGATCGATCCTCCCACCATCTCCATGAATTTCATTCCCAACGATTCCCCCTTTGCCGGTCTGGAGGGGAAGTTTGTCACTTCACGCCACATTCAGGACCGCCTGATGAGGGAGATTCTTTCCGACGTGGCTCTTACAGTAGAACCGCTCCAGGATTCCGTAGGGTACAAGGTTTCCGGCAGAGGAGAACTTCATCTGTCCATCCTTATCGAGCGGATGCGTCGAGAAGGCTATGAATTCCAGGTGACAAGCCCCCAGGTGATCATGCGTACCGAAAACGGAAAACTCTACGAGCCCTATGAGGAGCTGACCGTGGATGTCGACGAGAAGTATGCGGGAGCGGTGATTGAAAAGATCGGCGGCAGGAAGGGTACCATGACGGAGATGCAGCAGGACAACGGCATGGCCCGTCTGGTGTTCAAGGTTCCCACCCGGGGTCTGCTCGGGTACAGGTCGGAATTCATGACTGATACCAAAGGTATGGGTATCATGAACTACGTGTTTCTCGAGTATGGTCCTCACGCCGGCGAGATCAGGACCCGGGCAAACGGAGTCCTGGTGGCGAAGGAGAACTGTACCACGGTGGCCTATGCCCTTTACAATCTTCAGGATCGGGGAAAAATGTTTCTGGGCCCCGGCGTCAAGATCTACAGGGGCCAGATTGTGGGAGAACACTGTCGGTCCAATGACCTGGTGGTCAATCCCGGAAAGGAGAAGAAGCTTTCAAATATGCGGGCGGCCGGTTCCGATGACAACGTGCTTCTCACTCCGCCTCATGAAATGAGCCTTGAGGAGTCCATCGCCTATATAAACGAAGATGAACTGGTGGAGCTTACACCTCAGTCCGTACGGCTGCGGAAAAGAAGTGTCCGCTGATCAAATTTTCCCGGCTTTGCGAAACGGTTTTTTCCGTCGTATGTACTTTTCCAGATCCTCGGCGCACTTGAAAAGCTCTGTATAGGACGGTTCGTCCGTTTCACCTTCGCAAAGCTGGTTCTCCGCCGGGTACTCTTTACATATCCGCGGCCGCTCTTTGTATATCGCACAGGTGAAGTCCTCTCTGATATGGCGGCAGGGAGTTCTGAATTCCAGAAGCCAGCTCCCTTCGTGATCGATGGATACCCACACATTCTGGTGAAGAAGATACCAGCGGATATCATCATAGTCTCTTTTGTTTCGTGGAGTGTCGATACCTACAGCGATGTGTCTGCAGCAGTGGGCATTGCAGTTTTCACAGGAATTGTTTACAGTTTCTTTCATGTTGTTCCCTGGTGTTTGCACCTTGATTGTGAGTTGATTTTTCTGCCCGCGTTTCCGAAAATCTAATTTCCGCACACCTCCTTTACAACAGCATCGAGTTTGCTGAAGTGGGATCCTTTCCAGTAGATCTTGCCGCATTCGGAGCAACGGGCGAATTCGTTATAGTACCGCACCGTTTTCTCTTCCAGCAGATTCTTCACCTCCTCCTTGTTTACAGAGTGGATGAGACCGTTGCACCGGAGACATCTGGTGAAGGGGGCAATTTCCGAACACAGACCAAATCGCCGGATAGTCTCCTTTAGCTGGGAGAGGGGATCACTGGATCTGATCCATCTGCCGTGAGTGACCTGCGCATGTTTCAAAAGGCCAATATCCCTGGTAAGTACCGTGCGGTGCTGCTCAGAGGAAATGTCCACGATTTCCCTGTCATCCAGATCATTTCTGTAGTAACAGTCGAATCCCAGAAGCCTCAGCAGTCTGGCCAGTTTCCCCAGATGCACATCAAGCACGAAACGCACCTCACCTGACGGTTCGGGGAGCAGTTGACCAAAAGAGGTGATAGCCCTCGATTCGGTAACCGGGTACACCGACACATCATCGCCATCATGCAGTTTCTGGAAAAATGGGGCGCTGTTTCCATTTATGAGAATCAGGTCCACTTCCGTGTGGGGTACGTTGAGTGATTCGATGGTGTCTTTGACTGCGGGGTTTCCCTTGAAAGACACTTCAAAACGTCTCTTTTTTCGGTGTACAGGCAGAAAATCGTTCAGTTCTTCATTGAAACGGAAGGTTGCCCGGTTTACCTCCATAAATGCTCTCCTGTTTCTCGGCTTATACGGTTCGAAAATTGCTTAAGACTTAAGCAGACTTTAATAGCATGCCGGAAAAAGAAAAAATAGCTCCGGAGGGAGGAACGATGGATCAGGAAGAAACCTTTAGCGCTTATTTCGATAGCGCGCTTAAAATACATGCGGTTTGTGCGGATCTGGAATACAGTGATGAGGACGCAAGGGTGTATACTTATATTCACGCCAAAGCTTCCGAGACGGGTAGGGGAGTGGAGTATTTTGCAGACCCTGCACCGGAGGATTCCGAAGCGCTGGAGATCATGCTGGGAATCAAGCGTTCCATAGAGATCCCTTCAATGATGACTCTGGATGAAACTGAGAACCAGGCGGTTGAGCTCATTCTCTCCATCTCAGATAAGATAAATCAGCTTGATCATCTTCTGGCCAGGGAATGCGGTCTGGAGAATCGGTTTTCCGGAGAGCTGAAGGCCAGGCTCCGACTGTACAAAGATAAAGAATACCGGGATAGAATGATCGGGATATACCAAAGCGATATCCTGCCCCGTATAGACCACTACGACAAATCACGAATCGACGAGGCGTTCCGCAGACATCAGGAGGAAAAGGACCGTCAGGAAAGGGAACTTCTGAAAATTTCCGGTTTGTGGGAAATTTAGGAGCCCTTTTTGAGGCTTTCCAGATAGTCGGCCAGTTCCTTCACGGAAGCCGAGACTGTCTTGCCGATGTCCAGAAGCAGCTCTTTAAGGGAGATGCGGTACACATCCCATGCTCCCGCCTCCACTTCCGATTCCAACTGTCCCGGTCCCCAGCCTGAATAGCCCAGAAAGAGTCTGGTGCGGTCGGGGTTGCTCTCCACCATCTGGGTGATGTCGGTCCATTTGCCCCCGGCGTACACCTCCGGGGCAAGTTGAAAAGCCTGTTCAACAGGAGTGTCTGTAATCTGAACGATCTGCAGCTCCTCCTGGGCTACCGGTCCTCCGATATAGATCTCCCGTTTCAGGTCGAGCCCGCTCAGTCCATCAAATACTTCCGACAGCGGCATGTGCGAGGGTCTGTTGAGCACCAGGCCGTAGGCCCCCTCCGTGCTAAAGGCACAGACAAGCACCACAGTGGCTTCGAAGTTGGGATCGAACAGCTGCTCTTTTGACAGAAGCACAGCTCCGCTGCTCAGTCGTCCCAGATTGTCCTCGACTGTAAATCCGTTCTTTTCATCATTGTGCAGTAGTTTCATAGGCTATAAAAATATATTCGAGTTGCAGCAGTTTGAAAATCCGTCTTTTCCTGTCCTGTCATATTTCGATCAACTTCTTCACGTGTTGTGTCAGACAGGTATTATTTTTTCCTCCTTGGGAGGATTATGAGCGAAAAAGAGTTCCAAAATAGCCGGTTCACGGTGGATTATCAGTTGACAATTCAGGACGGGCGCAGTGCCGAGGATCACGCCAGGGATATCGCTGTCGAACAGACAGTTGAAATCCCATACGAATATGTTCCTGAAAGACACTTCAGAGCGGGTATGATCGGCAGAGTCGAACAGATTACCCCTGTGGATGATAGGGGCAGGTGGAAGGTCAGGATAAGTTACCGTTCCGACTGCACCGCTTACACCATTCCTCAGCTGTTCAATATGCTTTATGGAAACATATCCCTGAAAAAGGGCATCAGAATCACTGATATCGCTCTGGACCGGCAGCTTCAGAACGCCTTTACCGGACCCGGATATGGTATCGAAGGGGTCAGAAGAGAGTTGGGGATTTACGAACGTCCCCTCGCCTGCACCGCTTTGAAGCCGATGGGACTTTCCGTTTCCGAGCTGGCTGAGCGGGCAGAAAAATTCTCCTTTGGCGGAATAGATCTCATTAAGGACGATCACGGTATCACCGAACAGCATTTCCATCCGTTTGAGGAGAGGGTTGCCCGATGTCAGGAAGCGGTGGAAAGGGCGTATGCTGCAACCGGCAGGAAGACACTATACTTTCCCATGGTGGCTGGTGCTTTCGATCAGATAGACAAGCAGGTGCGGTATGCGGTAGGGCAGGGGGTGAGAGGGATTCTTGTCGCACCCATGCTGGTGGGTCCCGATGCGGTGCGTTATTTTTCCCGGGAATATTCTCTGATAGTGATGGCTCATCCGGCTCTCACGGGCACTTTCTTCCAGACCAGGGATCACGGCATGAGTCCCGCGGTTCTGCTTGGAACGCTTTTCCGGCTTATCGGCAGCGATATTTCCATATTCCCGAACTGGGGTGGAAGGTTTCCCTTTACCCGCGAGGAGTGTGTGGAACTTGCTTCCGCCCTGCGCCGGGAGCAGTACGGTTGGAAGGGGGCATTTCCCTGCCCAGCCGGGGGGATGAATCTTGGACGGGTAAAGGAAATGGGAGAGGCGTTCGGGAAAGACACCGTGTTTCTTATAGGCGGAGCCCTTCTGGATCCCTCCGGGGATACGCAGAAGTTAACATCGGAATTCATGGATTCTCTGCGGGGCGGTTTCGGGGAACGGGTGGAGTTGCCTGCCGAGTTCGTTTCCTCCTGCAGTGTGGGGCCGGCCGGTGCTTCTGTAAAGGATGTGAAGGAGATCCTTCCTTTCAGCGGTTACCGCTGGGGCGGCAGAGAGGTGCAGGAGTACAAACAGGAGGGCAGGATTCCTTTCAGGGGCATTCTGCGTTCGGAGCTTGTGGGGCGCTTCGGTGAGAACACCTCTTTTGACCTGCGCTACTTTGAAATAGAACCGGGCGGCTTTTCCAGTTTTGAAAAGCACATCCATGAACATGTGATTATCGGAGTCCGGGGCGAAGGTGTACTGCTGAAAAAGAACAACACTTTCAAAATCAAAGAGCACGACATCGCCTATGTGGCCCCGCTTGAGGCACATCAGCTCCGCAATGATGGCGATTCACCGTTTGGCTTTTTCTGTATTGTTGATCACGTGAGGGACAAGCCCCGTCAGGTCTGATTTTTTTTTGAGCTGTCAGGCTCGAACGCTGCTCAGGCGAGCAACTCAGCTCTAAAACGGCCTCCTTGCCGATTTGCAGAAATTCTTCCAGCTGTTTGTCCTTCAGAAGTTTTTTCCCTCTGTCATCAACAAAACCGGACTGGTTCCGGCTGTGCTGCTTCTGGTGCGCGGCGAGGAGGCAGGCACCCTGTTCGGCAGTGTGCAGCAGTTCGTGATCAAACTGCTCTGCGTCTCTTGCCGCAGGGAGAAGGGGAATCATGTCGGAAGTATTGTGCTCGGTACCGAAGGTTATGCAGAATTCATGTTTACGGAAGACTTCAACATAGTGCTTCAGCACACCCGGGCTGTTTCGCCGGGGAATGAATTCCACAGCGTGAATCCCCCGTTCCAGAAGCATGCGGGCCAGTCTGCAGGCATCCTTTTCCATTTCCGTGAATCCCGCCCTGTCATCGGCCAGTACGGGGTAACAGGGAATGCCTCCTGCCTCCAGTATGATTTTTTTGGCCTGATCGAAGGACAGTTCCCAGCTGTTTTTCTCCATATAGGCCGGGGCTCCCGGCGAGAACAGCCGCTCGATTATTTCAAGTTGTACCGAAGCTGCATCTGTGCAGTCGGCCTCCGGTGGTCTGTTTTGAAAAATTTTTCTGAACAGATCACCCAGAGCCGTATTGTTGGGTGATACCTCTTTTGCCAGGAGGTAGAGGGCTTTGGCCAGATGGCGTTCCCGTACGGTGTTCTTTGCGTATGCAGACCTGATCCGGTTGTAGTCGAGCTCGATTCCTGTGCCGCAGGAGTGAAGGTGGTCGTTGAGTTTGTGGATCACTTTCCATATGTGATCCTGTGTGCTTTTCCACAGGGAGGCAAGAAGGTTTTTCGAGTTGCTGCAGAAATTGACCGGATGCCTGAGGCCTTTTCCGCAAAGGTAGAACGCTCCCGGATGAGTGTTGCTGTTCCATCTGAGCCCGTTTGCCAGGTCATCTTTGCTGAAGGTGAGGAACTCTATATTGAAAAGGGGGTAGATTCCATATCGGCGGCAGCTGTTCTGGAATTCCCCGAATCCCTCGCAGGTGTTGAAATCGTTTATGCCCAGAACGGCTATTCCCTGTGCGGATGCGGCTCTCACCAGTCCTTCTATGCTGTCGAAGGAACTGAACGAGTATGGAGAATGGACGTGGGTGTTGGCTTTTATGTAGCTTGAGTTTTCCGGCATGCACCAAAAATAGTAAATGCAGTACAGGAACAAAAATTGTTCCCTGATCTTGCCTGATGCTTAGCTAGGAATGATTTTCTGTGGGGGTTTCCAGTTTTTTTGTGGATGGGGTAAAAATGAGAGTGATTTTGAAAAAAGGTAAGGATAGACTTGTGCGCATGGGAAATCCATGGGTATTCTCCGGTGCCGTGGCGAAAACGGAGGGCGAGTTGGGCAGTAGAAGACTGTGTCAGGTGTATGATTTCAGAAATTCATTCATCGGCACCGGTTACTTCAATGATGCTTCTGCCATCCGGGTACGTATGCTTACCCGCAGGGAGGATTTTACCGGGGATGATCTGGCTTTCCGTTTGAGAAGGGCGGTCGAGCAGAGGGCGGGGCTGCTCTCGCCGGAAACCGACTCCTGCCGACTGGTCAATTCGGAGGGGGATTTTCTTCCCGGCCTCGTGGTGGACAAGTATGGTGACGGGCTCTGTATTCAGATCGGCACTGCGGGGATGGAATGCTGGCGCTCTTCTGTTGTGGAGCATCTCAAAAAACTCCTTTCGCCCGCTTTCATCTATGAGCGCTCCGATACCGACTCCCGGAGAAGGGAGGGGCTGGAAGACAGCGAAGGGCTTCTGAGCGGAGATCTGGCTTCACAGCTCATAATAAAGGAAAATGGTGCCAGGTACGTGGTCGATTTGGCTTCCGGGCAGAAAACCGGTTTCTTTTTCGATCAGAGGGATAACCGCTCTCTTCTCCGTTCCTACAGCGCCGGAGCGAGAGTGTGTGATTGTTTTTCCTACAGCGGTGGATTCGCCGTCAATGCGCTGCTGGGAGGTGCGCAAAAGGTGACAGCAGTGGACATCTCCAGGAATGCAGGAGAGTGGGTCAGGGCCAATGCTCAACTTAGCGGGTTGGGTCAGGCTCTGGAGTTCACCACTGCCGATGTTTTCAAGTATCTGCGTGAATGCGAGGACAGCTACAATCTGCTTGTACTGGATCCTCCCAAGTTCGCCAGGCATCCCGGTGAGGTGGAAAGGGCTGCACGGGGATACAAGGATATCAACATGGTGGGGTTGAAGCGGTTGGAGCCGGGAGGGCTTCTTTTCACCTTTTCCTGCTCGAATGCCGTCGATCCGTATCTGTTCCGCCAGATTGTCTTTTCCGCCGCGGCTGACGCGAACCGTCCGGTACAGCTGCTGCATCTGCTTTCAGCCGGTCCGGATCATCCGGTGAACATCGCCCACAGGGAGGGGGAGTATCTCAAGGGGCTGGTTCTGCGGGTGGCTCAGGATTAGAAAAGAGAGCAATATCGCGCCTTGTGGGGCGTATTTATTTTGAATTTGAATTTTTTTCGCGATAAAGTGCTTGACTTCGTTTCAGCCTTTCACCATTTTAAAAGTCGGAAATGGCTGAGTACATTCCGTAACATCTTGTGGCCTCGCATTTTGCACCTGTTCAATTGATGAAAATCCAGAAAATCAGTTTTGTCAATTGAGTTACACATCAGAACCGGCACTGGCATACTGATTGCAGTGCAGAGAAGTAGCAGGTTGGCCAGTCTTCATGAAAGCATTCGGTATATTCTTCCAGAGTAATAAAAATAGATAAAAAAATTTCCCGATGAATTATCAGAGCTGCAGGCTGGGACTTTTCAGCCCCGGGCCGCAAAAATCACTAGAAAATCCATTATCAGCAGATAAAACCCTTTTTCATAACTGAGGTGTATTAATGAATGTTGCTGAGTTAAAGTCAATGTCGATGACAGAACTCAATGATCTGGCGGAGAGCCACAATGTCGGAGAGCATCGCAACCTGCGTCGTCAGGAGCTTATCTTCAGAATTCTTCAGGCCCAGGCCGCCCAGAACGGGCAGATGTTCGCCGAAGGCGTTCTCGAGATCATGCCCGACGGGTTCGGGTTCCTCCGTTCGCCGCTCAACAGCTACCTGAGCGGTCCGGACGACATCTATGTCTCCCCCTCCCAGATAAAGAGATTCTATCTTAAAACAGGGGATACCGTTTCCGGACAGGTCCGTCCGCCAAAGGATTCGGAACGTTACTTCGCACTCCTTCGGGTGGAGATGATAAATTTCGAGGACCCCGAGGAATGCAAAAAGAAGATCAACTTCGATGACCTCACCCCTCTTTTCCCCGATGAAAAATTCAACCTTGAATACAGCGCTAAAGAACCTGCAACCAGAATCATGAACCTGCTCACTCCCATAGGCAAGGGACAGCGCGGACTCATCGTTGCTCCTCCCAGAACAGGTAAAACGGTTCTGCTCAAAAGCATCGCCAATGCGATTCTTGCCAGTCACCCGGAAGTCTTCCTCATCGTTCTTCTCATCGACGAGCGTCCGGAGGAAGTCACCGACATGCAGCGTTCAGTCAAGGCCGAAATCATAAGCTCCACTTTCGACGAACCCGCCGAACGCCATGTGGTAGTGGCTGAAATGGCTATCGAGAGGGCGAAACGTCTTGTCGAGCACAACAGGGACGTGGTCATCCTGCTTGACAGTATCACCCGTCTGGCTCGTGCCCACAATACCGTGGCTCCTCATTCCGGAAGAATTCTCTCCGGTGGTGTGGATTCCCAGGCTCTTTACAAACCCAAGAGGTTTTTCGGTGCAGCCCGGAATATCGACAACGGCGGAAGCCTCACTATCATCGCTACCGCTCTCATCGAAACCGGAAGCCGCATGGACGAAGTGATTTTCGAGGAGTTCAAGGGTACCGGCAACATGGAGCTTGTACTTGACAGAAAAATCGCCGACCGGCGCGTCTATCCCGCAATCGACCTCATGAGGAGCGGAACCCGCAAGGAGGAGCTGCTTCTGACTCAGGAGGAACTCAACAGAATGTGGATACTGCGCAAATTCCTGGCGACCATGACTCCTATTGAAATGATGGAGTTCCTTTCTGAAAAGATGTTGAGTACCAAGAACAACAAGGAATTCCTCAATGTCATGAAGTCCTGATCCGGGAAAAGCCGGTCACCGATACCAGGGGGAACAAATGAGAATAGCTGTACTGGGAACAGGCAATATGGGCAGAGCTCTGATCGGGGGGCTTTGCAAAGCCTACGGTGAGTCTGTCAGGATAAGTGCCTTCGATAAGTCTGCGGAGGCTCTGGAAGGGCTGGGGAAGGATGTGGAGATAATCGAACCCGGCAAATGGAAAGAGGCACAGTTCATTCCCGATGTGGTTGTCCTTTCGGTCAAGCCGGCGGATATGGGAAGCGTCCTTGAACTCCTGGCCTCTTCCGCGCAGGAATTCGCCTATCTTACCATATCCGTTGCCGCCGGAATCAGCATTTCATTCATGACTGAAAAGCTCGGTGGTGCCGCCAGAGTCTGCAGAGTGATGCCAAACACTCCCGCTCTGGTCGGGGAGGGGATGAGTGCCTATGCGCTTTCCTCTGGCTGTACTGATGAAGACAGTCAGAGAGTGGAATACATTTTCAATGCCTGCGGCAGAGTGATAAATGTAAATGAGAATCTGATGAATGCCGTGACCGGTCTTTCCGGAAGCGGTCCGGCTTTCGTCTACAGCTTCATAGAGGCGCTTGCAGAGGGTGGGGTAAGCGCAGGACTTCCCTACAAGACAGCTCTGGAGGCTGCCGCCCAGACGGTGCTCGGCGCTGCACGCATGGTGCAGAGCACCGGAGAGCATCCCTCCGTTCTTAAATCGAAAGTAATGTCCCCAGGCGGTACAACTGCTCACGGTCTTTTGGCCTTGGAAAGAAATGCTTTCAGACACGCTGTGGAACAGGCTGTTCTGCAGGCCTCATCCAGATCCGCCCAACTGGGAATTTGATAATCTAAAGGATACCAGAATGAAACAATTGTTTCTTCCGCTGTTGCTTCTCTGCTTTAAAGCTGTATCAGCAGCGGATTCCTTGCCTGCTGTTCTCGGTCCGGGAGAAAACGCGCCCACATTCTCTCTCCCTTCGCTTACAAAGGACAGGGTGGTTCTGCGTCATTACTGCGGTCAGAAGCTTCTTCGGTCAAGAGTGAACGATGAACCCAAAATCGTGATCCTGAACTTCTGGGCAACCTACTGTGCGCCATGCCAGAAGGAGATCCCGGAGCTTGTCCGTTTTCAGAAGAAGTACAAGGACAAGGTCAAGCTCATCTGTATCAGCATAGACAAGGAGGGCAAATCTCTTGTAAAACCCTTTGTCCGGGAAAAAAAGTACGATATAACCGTCGGGCTTGATCCTTATCTTCACACCGCCAAACGATACAATGTGTACAAAGTCCCGGCGCTGTTTGTCCTCGATCACAAGGGTGTGATTCGGTATTCACAGAATGATTATGATGAATCGCTTGTAGCCAAACTTGAGAAAGTTGTAGACGATATCGAAAAAGGAAGGGCGGTGGTCAGTGCTCACGAAGAACCGGCACAGGAAAAAAATGATGGTGAGGATGCGGCGCCTGCTGAAGTGAGCGACAGTTCTCAGCCTGCTTTGAAATCTGCCGTTTCAGGTGGTTCTCAAAAAGCAAAATCATCCGTTTCTGCGCGCATACGGTGGCAGGCGGTGGCTGCGGTTGAGTGTGGCCGTCCCATTCTGGTGGTTGCTCAGGAGGTTGGAGCAACTCCCGAGGAGATTCGTTCCTGGTACGATGATCTGAAAAAAGCGGCAACGGAAATCTGGAAAGCGAAATAAAATAAACGGAAATGCAGTCAGATCTCAGCCGGCAGGAATCTGTTCGGGGAGACCCTCTTTCTGGGCATTCATCACAGAATCGTTGACCCTTTTTCTCAGTTCTCTGGATGCTTCAAAGATTGGTTTGAAACCGGCTTCAACCTGAATGAATTGATTTGTACGCGGGTTGCGGGCCGTGCGTGCCTTCTTTTCCTTTATCTTAAATCTGCCGAAGCCGCGGATTTCGATATTGCTTCCTTTCTGAAGTGCCTGCGAAAGAGCATCCAGAAAGCACTCCACCACGATTTTGGTATCAACCTGAGTAAGTCCCGTACGATCGGATATCCTTTCCACCAGGTCTTTTTTAGTTATGTTACCCAATTTCAAACCTCCTGTTTAAACGGTTACACTCTGCCGCAGTTTTTCCGGGTACACATTTAGAATACCATTCTCTTCGGTTCAAATCAAGAAATTTCTGTTCTAACCCTCTATTCTTCGCCAAGTTAGCTTTTGGCCCCGCTAGAGAGATGTCTGTGGTTCAGTTTACGGTCAGGAGTCTGATTTTCTGGGTGGCTATGGTGTGAAGCGGGTCGATTTCAGTGATCTGACCGTATATCTTCAGAGCCTTACGGCGGTTTCCCAGCCGTTCGCAGGCGGCTGCCAGCTGAAGCATCTTCCTGGTGTTGCGCCTGTCGGTATTCAGTGATGCTTCGAAATAGCGGATCGCTTCTTTTATCATGTTGTTTTCAAGGCAGATCAGTCCGCATTTGAAATTCGCCTCCGAATGAGCGGGGTTGATTTTCAGGGCGAGAGTGAACTGCCTGAGCGCGTTGCGGTTGTCCTTATAGAAGGTATAGAAAAGTTCGCCAAGGTTGAAACGGGTGTTGTAGTCCTCCGGGTTGAGTGCCAGTGCGGTCTGGTAGGATTTGAGGGCCAGATCGCCATTTCCCAGATAATAGTATATCATGCCCAGTCGTGAATGACTGCGCACGTGAAGCGGTTCTGTCCGGAGTACCTCCAGAAGCAGTTTGCGGGCCTTGAGATACTCCTCGAGGCTTTCATAGTACCGGGCCAGCTGATACCTGGCTTCCGAGTACGTGGAGTCTGATTCAAGAGCCTGGAGAAAGAGGCTTTCGGCCTTGCTGGACGGTACGCCGCGGGCAACTTCCACCTGTCCCAGAAAGCAGAGTATTTCGGGGTCACCAGGAAAGTTCTCCAGACCCTTTTTCAGAACCGCTTCGCTTTGGGCATACTGACCCATGTAGTAGAGGGCTGCTCCCTTGCGGGCATAGAGAAACGCGCTGAGTGAATCCTCATTCTGGGAGAAGAGGTAATCGATAGTGGAAAGAGCCTGCTTGAAATGGCCGCATTCAAGGTGCGCCTGGGCAAGCTGCTTCAGGGTGCCGCGGTCGTCTTTTCTGGAAACGAGAATGCGCTGGAGGTGGGGGATGGCCTTCTCGGGACGCCCCGACTGAAGGTATCTTTTCGAGGCGAATTCGTGCGCCTCTATATCAAGCGAAGTCAGTTCGGGCTTGGAGAGGGGGAGTTTCGGACCGAAGCCTTTGTGATCCGTATTGGTACTGCCCAGGGAAAAGAGGCTGGTGATCCAGAAAAGCAGAATTATCAGAGCACAGGCGCCGCTTGAGTACAGGGAGACCTTTTTGACGGTTTTCTGTTCCGATTCGCTCAATCCCAGTTTCGAAAGAAGTTTCATCCGTTTTCCGGCCCGATAGTTGCGGGTAATAATAGAACTTGTGGTTTCAGCTTTTATTATAAAATACTCCTGCGTTTCCGGCTACAAAAAAAATCTTGACAGCTCCGTGCTGATGAGGTAATTTTTTCATATCTTGTTAGCACTCAATCGAGACGAGTGCTAACAAATTCGGGTTGAAAGCAACATTACCGATCCATTTCATCAAACAACCTATTATGAAGGGAGAAGCAACATGAATGTTAAACCGTTAGCTGACCGGATTGTGATTCGTCCGCTGGGGGCAGAGGAAAAGACTGCCGGTGGAATCATCATCCCTGAAAACGCCAAGGAAAAACCTCAGAAAGGGGAAGTGGTCGCAGTGGGTCCCGGAAAGGTCTCCGAGAGCGGCAGCAAGATCGAGATGAGTCTCAAGAAGGGTGACAATGTTCTCTACGGCAAGTACGCCGGAACCGAGGTTTCGATCGACGGTGAGGATTATCTTATCATGCGTGAAAGCGATGTCCTGGCTGTTCTTTGATCTTTTCTTTATGTCAAATTATCTGTACACCAAAAAAAGAAGGAGTTTTGAATTATGGCTGGAAAGCAGCTTGCGTTCGATATAAGTGCTCGTGAGAAATTGTTGAAAGGTGTTGACACATTGGCTAACGCAGTGCGGGTGACTCTCGGTCCACGCGGCCGCAATGTGGTTCTGGACAAGAGCTTCGGCTCTCCTACCGTTACCAAGGACGGTGTGACAGTGGCCAAGGAAGTGGAGCTTGAGGATAAGTTCGAGAACATGGGGGCCCAGATGGTGAAGGAAGTGGCATCCAAGACTTCCGATGTTGCCGGAGACGGAACCACCACCGCCACGGTTCTGGCTCAGGTTATCGCCCGCCTGGGTATAAAGAATGTCACTGCAGGTGCCGATGCCATGGCGCTCAAGCGCGGTGTGGACAAAGCGGTTCGGGTCATGGTCGAAAGACTCCGCAACGACTCCAAGCCCATTTCCGGAAAGAAGGAGATCGCTCAGGTCGGTTCCATTTCCGCAAACAACGATCCTGAAATCGGAAATCTCATCTCCGATGCCATGGAGAAGGTGGGTAAGGACGGAGTTATCACTGTGGAAGAGGCAAAGGGTATTGACACCAATCTCGACGTGGTTGAGGGAATGCAGTTTGACCGCGGTTACATTTCTCCCTATTTCGTGACCAATTCCGAAACCATGGAATGTATCATGGATGAGCCCTACATTCTTATCTACGACAAGAAGATCAGCGCCATGAAGGATCTGCTTCCTCTGCTGGAGAAAGTGGCTCAGATGGGTAAGCCGCTGGTGATCATTTCCGAGGATGTTGAGGGCGAGGCTCTTGCGACTCTGGTGGTGAACAAACTGCGCGGAACACTGAAGATCGCAGCTGTCAAAGCTCCCGGTTTCGGTGACCGCAGAAAAGCTATGCTCGAGGACATTGCGGTTCTCACCGGTGGCATAGTCATCTCCGAAGATGCCGGTTTCAAACTGGAGAACACCACTGTCGATTCACTCGGAAAGGCCAAGAGAGTCACCATCGATAAAGAGAACACAACCATTATTGAAGGCAGCGGCAAGGCTGAGGATATCAAGGGCCGCGTAAACCAGATCAGAAAGCAGATCGAGGACACCACTTCCGATTACGACCGGGAAAAGCTTCAGGAGCGTCTTGCTAAGCTGGCCGGTGGTGTTGCGGTGATCAACATCGGTGCGGCTACTGAATCGGAAATGAAGGAGAAGAAGGCTCGTGTTGAGGATGCTCTGCATGCGACCCGTGCGGCTGTGGAGGAAGGGATTGTTCCCGGAGGCGGTGTTGCGCTCATCCGTGCCGCTGCCGCTCTGGACTCTCTCAAGCTGGAGGGTGATGAGAAGCTTGGTGTGGATATCATCCGCCGTTCCTGCGAGGAGCCTCTGCGCATGATCGTCGCCAACGCCGGTATGGAATCCTCAGTTATTACCAACGAAGTGAAGAATGGTAAAGGTGCATACGGTTTCAATGCCTATTCTGCAAAGTACGAAGACCTCATTGAGGCGGGAGTTATCGATCCTACCAAGGTCACCCGTACGGCGCTTGAGAATGCCGCATCCATCGCAAGCCTCATTCTTACAACCGAGTGTCTCATCTCCGAAATTCCTGAGGAGAAGAAGGAAGGCGCTCCTGGTGGTATGGATATGGGAGGCATGGGCGGAATGGGTGGTATGGGCGGTATGGGCGGAATGGGAATGATGTAATAAGTGTCAGTCCCTTTCGTAGTATCAGTCCGTATCTGATATTTCGTGTCACGGGAGAGGTTCTCTCCCGTGATGCCCCAATTAAACAATCGGTCTCGGGTATTATGGAGCCGGAAAAACTTACAGAACGAGAGCAGCAGGTGCTGGAAGCGATCGTGAGGAATTATATCCTCAGTGCATCCCCGACCAGTTCCCGCTACATTTCAAAACAGAGCGGTTTTGACCTCTCCGCCGCCTCCATCCGCAACTGCATGGGGGATCTGGAGGAGAAGGGCTACATTACCCAGCCACACACATCCGCGGGACGGATTCCCACCGACAAGGGATACCGCTATTATGTAAACTGCATGATGCGGTTCATGGATATTCCCGATGAGACCAAAACACTTATCCGCAGCTCATTGACCTCGGTTGATTACTCTGATCTGCATCTCTTGATGGAAGCTACATCCAGGGCTTTGAGCAGAGCGACAAACCAGTTGGGTGTGATTCTTGCCCCAAGGCTTAAGAAGGGTGTGTTCAGGCATGTGCATATCTATTTTATCGGTTCGGGGCGCTACCTGATGAATGTTGCGATAGATTCCGGTTTCGCAAAGACCATGACTGTGGAACTGCAGACCGAAGTCGTTCAGGAGCGGCTTGAGTCCGCATGCAGAATCCTCACCTCCAAATTTACCGGAATGACACTGAGTGAGATCTGTGATGTAGAGATGCAGGCGCTTGCGGATGTGGAGGAAATCGAGTTGGGGGTGATAAGACTTTTGGTTCCCTCCCTTAAAAAGCTGGTGGAGCAGAGTGAGGATGAGAAGATTTTTGCCGACGGGCAGACAAATGTGATGCTTCAGCCTGAATTTTTCGATAGGGAGCGGATTGCCGCACTGATTGAGATTCTGGAGGAAAAGAGGCTTCTTCTGCATCTGTTCGATTCTCCCGAGCAGGAGGATAAGTCGGGAATCGTCATCTCGATCGGGGGAGAAAACCGGGGGGATCAGCTTCAGTCGTTCAGTATCATCAAAACCGTCTATCAGGTCGGCAGCATGACAGGAAGTCTGGGAGTGATCGGGCCCAAGCGGATGCCCTACCCGTATCTGGTTTCAACCGTCACTTACACGGCGCGGCTTCTGGGAGAATTATATTCCTGAATCGTGCTCCGCGCAATTTATTTTAACAGCTTGTTTTTATTATTGTGATCAGTCTGGAATGATGAATACTTGAACCGTTCCCGCGGAGTTGGGGATTATAAATCAGGTGAAACAGGAAGAGGTTCATGATGAGTTCAGAAGAGAAGAAGGGAAAGGATAAGGATCAGCCCGAGGCTGCACGGCAGGAGAGTGCTTCCGCTCAGGAAGCTGGTCAGGAGGAAAATCAGGAGAAGGGGCCGGAAGAGGTGGTCGGGGAGGCTCAGGAAGAAGTCGGAGAGATTACCGAGACTCTTGATGATGTCAAGGAGCAGCTGGAGGAGGTCCGGGACAGGCATCTTCGCCTCATGGCCGAGTTCGACAATTACAAAAGAAGGACCGGCCGGGATTTTGAGAGACTGATCGAATCCGCCAATGAAAAACTCATGCTTGAGTTCATCGATGTGCGTGAGAATTTCGATCGTGCTCTGAAGGCCGGAGAGTCCGGGGGTGAGTTCCAGAGCTTTTTTGACGGAATGAAACTCATCTACTCGAAATTCAATGACATACTGAGCAAAAACGGACTCGAAGCGTTTGCGGAGCCGGGCGAGTCTTTCGATCCTCAAATCCATGATGCCCTCATGAAAAGCCCTCATGAGGAGATCCCGGAAGATCATATTGCGCAAGTGTTTGAAAAGGGCTACCGTTTGAAGAACAAAGTTATTAAACATGCGAGAGTAATTGTTTCGAGCGGTGCGCCGGAGAAGAAGAATAATTAACGTTGGGAATTGTGCAGCTCATGGCAAAATCTGATTATTATGAAATACTAGGCCTCTCTAAGGGCGCCAGCGATGATGAGATAAAGAAGGCTTACCGCAAAATGGCGGTCAAGTATCATCCGGACAAGAACCCCGGGGATAAAACTGCCGAGGAGAAGTTCCGCGAAGCAACCGAGGCTTATGAAATACTCAAGGACCCTCAGAAACGTGCTCAGTACGACCAGTTCGGTCATGCCGCATTCCAGGGTGCGGGGGCTGGTGGTGGATACGGCGGTTTCGGAGGATACGGCGGCGGAGCGGGTTTCGATCTATCCGACGCATTGCGCGCCTTCATGAATGATTTCGGTGGGGATTCGCTCTTCGGAGATCTTTTCGGCTGGGGCGGCACACGTGGACGTAGGGGCGGTTCTGCCGGGGCCAAGGGAAATGATCTTCAGGTCCGTCTGCCTCTCACTCTGGAGGAAATCTCTTCGGGGGTGAAGAAAACTCTTAAGATAAAGCGGATGGATCGCTGCGGTGAATGCAACGGCAGCGGTTCGAAATCGGGCAAGCGCAATGTGTGTCCCAAATGCAGCGGCAGCGGGAGAGTGCGTCAGGTGGCCAACTCCTTTTTTGGCCAGGTGATACAGGAAAGTGTCTGCCCGACCTGCAGTGGAGAGGGGTATGTCATAGCAGATGCCTGTCCGGTTTGCGGTGGAAGCGGACTTCAGAAAACGGAATCCACAGTGGTTGTGGACATCCCCGCCGGCGTCTCTGATGGTAATTACCTTTCAGTTCCCGGAAAGGGCGATGCAGGCAGGGGCGGCGGTCCGGCAGGTGACCTCATCGTGATGATACAGGAAAAGCCTCACGATGTGTTTCATCGCCACGGAATCGATCTGGCCTGTGATGTCGAGATTACCTTTTCTGAAGCTGCACTGGGGTGTTCGAAAACGATAGCCACTCTTGATGGAAAAGTAAACTTGAAAATCCCGAGCGGAACTCAGTCGGAAAAAATCTTCAGGCTTCGCGGCAAGGGATTGCCGGTTCTTCATGGAAGGGAAAAAGGCGATCTGCTGGTGAGAGTGCATGTGCACACACCTCAAAAGCTTAACCGTTCCGCGAAGGATCTGTTTCAGAAATTGGCGCAAATGGGGATTTAGTCAGAACTCGATCTTCTGCAGTACGTTAAGTATCTTCTGAATTTCTTCTCTCGTCACCGCAGGATTCTCCGATTCGCCGGCCTTCCGAGCACTTGAGCGAATCTCCTCAAGTGTGTTGCGAAAGAAATCGGTTGCGGCATTGCACTGAAAGGTCAGTTCCTTCATCTCTTTCTTTTCCCTGAATGCGAGGGTGGTGTTGAGTTTGCCGGATCGGATGCGGGAGGCCCAATTCTCTATCTTATATAAGGGCACTGCAATTTTGCGCGAGGAGAACAGGCCGATGGCGAGTGCAATCACAATGCTGATTGTCTGGGCAATTATGAGTGCCGGGAGCACTATGCCGAGCATGCTGACCAGTTTCAGGTCGAGCATGACACCATCGTTGCTCATGAGAAAAAAACTGCCCTGGTCAGCTTTGGATATATAATGTATGCTTATCAGCACTGTGGTGATTGTCGCAGTGAGCAGAATGGTAAAGAAGATCTGAAACACCAACTTGAACTGCACGGATTTCTTGATGAAGAAGTTCCTGAAGGGTTTGCGAGTGTGGGTCTGTTGTTCGGGATTCATAATGTCCTCTGGTGTAATACACGAATCTTTCTGCTATGGCCATGGTACTGGTTGTTTATGGAAAATAGAACGGAAACGGGGTGGCTTGCAATGCGTATGTGATGCAATTGCTCGGGTTTCTGAATATTAATATGTGTTTCTGAGGTTTTTATGGAAAAAAAGTCCGGTGAAAAGGTTGTAGTTCTTGATTTCGGTGGTCAGTATGCTCATTTAATCGCAAACAGAATCCGTCGTTTGGGAGTTTATTCCGAAATTCTTCCCTGTGATGTGGATGCTTCAGAGCTGAAGGATTACAAGGGGATTATTTTTTCCGGCGGCCCCAGAAGTGTCCTTGAGGAGGGGAGTCCGACATGTGATTCGGAAATCCTCGACCTGCGTATTCCCGTACTCGGACTGTGCTACGGGCATCAGCTTATTGCCAAGATGCTCGGTGGTACGATCTGCAGAGGCAAAAACAGAGAGTATGGGAGGGCAGTTCTCAATGTGACATCCTCCAGTCATCTTTTCGAGGGGCTAAAGGAAAAAGAACCGATCTGGATGAGTCACGGGGATTCCGTTGAAGTGCTGGCGGAAGGTTTTGAGATTCTGGGTTCAACCGAGGACTGCAGTGCGGCTGCCGTGGGGCATGCTGAAAAGAAAATTTTCGGTCTGCAGTTTCACCCCGAGGTCACCGATACTCCCAACGGAATGAAAGTCCTGCGTAATTTTCTGGATATCTGTGGTTGCGGCAACAGCTGGAATTCACAGGCTTTCATGAAAGAGATTGATCGGGAAATCAAAACTGCCTGTGGTGACAGGAAGGTGTTTCTTCTGGTTTCGGGCGGGGTTGATTCCACGGTGGCATTTACACTTCTGAACAAAGTGCTTGGCCCCCAGAGAGTTCTTGGGCTGCATATAGACAATGGTCTCATGCGCCATCAGGAATCCGCAGACGTAATAGACTACATGCACCGCAACGGATATGACAATCTTCATATCGAGGATGCTTCTGAGGATTTCTTGTCAGCCTTGGAAGGAGTTGTGGAGCCGGAGCAGAAGAGAACCATCATCGGCAACCTGTTCATAGATGTCAAGGAGCGGGCCTTCAACAAGCTGGGACTCAATGCCGATGAATGGATTTTGGCGCAGGGAACCATCTATCCCGACACTATCGAAAGTGCCGGAACAAAGCACGCCGACAAGATCAAAACCCATCACAACCGGGTCGATGTGGTACTTGAACTGATAGAGAAGGGGTTGGTGATCGAGCCCCTTGCGCATCTTTACAAAGACGAGGTGAGGATTCTTGGTGAATCTCTGGGAATACCCCACGAGCTGGTCTGGCGTCATCCGTTCCCCGGCCCCGGACTGGGTGTGCGGGTCTTGTGCTCAAGCGGTAAGCAGGAACCCTTTCCGGAAGAGGACGGGGATCAGCTTCAGAAAATCGCTTCGGAAGCTGGTTATATCTCCTGCATTCTCCCTATCCGCAGTGTAGGCGTTCAGGGTGATGAGCGTACCTATGCACATCCGGCACTTGTCACCGGAGAGTGCGACTGGGAGCGTCTTGAAGAGCTTTCCACCAGAGTGACCAATTCCGTGCGGTCAGTGAACAGGGTGCTTTACGGTCTCAGAATCAAAGCCAGATGCACCTACAAATCCATCAAGGCCTATACTACACGCGGACGTCTTGACAAGCTCAGGGCCGTGGATGATATCGTGACCAAAGCTCTGCGCAGGTCGGGGGAGTATGAGAAGATCTGGCAGATGCCTGTTGTGCTTCTGCCTCTTGTGAATGAGACCGGTGATGAGTGCGTTGTGCTCAGGCCTATCGTTTCCCAGGAGGCCATGACTGCGCGATTCGTCCCGCTTGCTCTTGAAACCCTTGATTCTATTGTGCAAAAGGCTTCCGGGATCGAGGGGCTGGGAGACATATTCTTCGACGTGACTCACAAACCGCCGGCAACAATCGAGTGGGAATAGGTTTGCAAAGGTCTGTTTTCCAGAACAGGGGCTTCATGCCCCTGTTCTGTTCCGGGTTTGTCAGAATTCCGCTCCCAACGAGAAATAGTTTATAGGCGGACCGGTGATTCTGCTCCAGTCCGTCGGCCAGCCCCGGTCGAAACGGAGAACAAATATCCCCAGATTCGCTCTCATCCCAAACCCGACTCCGCCGTAAAGCTTCGGCGGGAGCGGTACCCAGTTTTCCTGATCCTCTCTGCTCCAGGCACTCCCGGCATCGGCAAACAGTGCCCCGTTTACATAGCGGATCTGCATGGGAAGCGGCCAGACGGTTGATATCTCTTTTATAAACGGGAAGCGGAATTCTGAATTCAGCAACAGTGCTCTTTCACCGGTCAGATCCAGATAGTTCCATCCCCGCAGAGGTGAAAGAATTTCCGAATAGTAACTGAAGGGCAGAGTTTTTTCATAGTTGGTCTTGTTCACGTTGTAGTTGAACCAGTTCTCGCTTCCGCCAAGAAGGTATTTACGTGCGTTTGTCTCTTTTCCCAGAGGAATGCTTCCTCCCGCCCTGATACGGTTGGCCCACACGAACCTTTTGCGAATATGGGCGTAGTGCCTCAGGTCAAAGTCACCGGCCAGAAACGGTTCATCCACGAACCGAAGAGGAGGAGAAGCGAGAAGGCGGGCCTGGCCTCTCAAACCGTTCAGCGGTCCGGTTATTCCCCACAGTATGTTATCAAAGGTGAAACTGAGTGAGGGAAGCAGTACACTTGAATAGACCGCTTCGTCAGGCAGTTTGTCACCGCTCTGCTCATCCAGCGGAACCCGCTCTATGTGGCGCGCGAAAACTTCCAGATCCGTTCTGGCAAAGAGGGAAAACGGGTAGCTCAGCCCCAGAAATCCTCCCATCTCGCTGTCATGGTACAGGTACCTGAAAAGACCGTCGTAGGTGTAGTCTTTAGAATAGTATCCTCCGGCGGAAACATTGATCCGGTGCTTGAGGTACTGGTAGGAAAGATACAGGTGTATGTATTCGTCAATCTGGGCCTGCATATCCCCCGCAGCCGCTATGCGGTGATCTCCCATTATGTCACTGAACATAAGAAGCCACTGCCCCGCCATGCCGCTGAAGGTGTTCAGACCCACTCCGAAAGTCATCAGGTCGGGAGTGAAATGCAGTTTGTAGGGACGGGACTTCAGATCCTCCATTGCTTGGGTTGAGGGTTGTGTTTCGGACGAATCCGCGGAGCCGATCTGCACAGTCGAACCCTGTTCCGGGTTTTCCTCACTTTGCAGATCCAAAGAATCGGTGCTTCGGGAGGTGTCTGGCTTTCCGGCGTTTGAGTTCTGAGCCGAGCAGGAGTCCTCATCCTTGACCGACACTGTTTGCCTTTTAACAAAGAAAGAGGATGTGCTGTCCTGTTCGTGCTGTGCCCAGCTTGTAAGGGCAAGGGTGTCCGCGATCACTTTCTCAAGCGGCTTCTCCATCAGGTATATGTTCCAGGCCTGGTTCATGAAATGATCGAAAACCACGGCGGAACCGTCTGCGGACCAGTCGGGGTTGGAGCATCCTCCGATGTAGTTTGTCAGAGGTTTCGAGCTGTCCGGACTGCTGATCGGCGCGATGTAGAGATTGTCTATTCCGTTTCTGTCGGATACAAAAAGCACATGGGTGCCTTCAGGCGAAAACACGGGCTGTTTGTCGTTCCATTTTGTGTGGGCAAGCTCGGATACGCTGTCCTTTTCAAAATCATAAACCGCCAGATTGGAACCGGGGGAGCCTTCTCTGTCGAGAAAACCGGGGCCCAGTCCGGTGGTGTCCTGAAGGGCGAATATGATTTTCTTTCCGTCGGGAGAGAAATGGGGGTCGCTTTCCACATGAACAGTATTGGTTATTCGTTTGTGTCGGGATGTTTCCAGGTTGTAGATGTAAATGTCACTTCTTCCCTCTTCAACAGCGGTGAAGGTCAGAAGGGAGCCGTCTTTTGACCAGTGCGGGCTGCTGATTGCCGAAAAGGGAAACGTGAGTTTCTTTTTGAGCTTCTTTTTTTCTATATCGACTATCCGTATCTCGTTTGCGCCTTTGTTCTTCGTGACAAACGCGAGAGCATCTCCGTCAGGAGACCAGCAGATCCCGCTTCTGAAAGGGGAGAATGATTCGAAAAAGCCTCCGTAGCCGTGCTGGCTTATCTGCTGGAGCACCTTTCCCTTTCTGTCGGTGATGAGAATCCGGGTATAGTCCTTCAGGTCGCTGAAAAAGGCGATTTTTTGTCCGTCGGGAGAAATCCTGGGCCGCAGGTTGAACCGGCTTTCCCGTTTGTACCGCGAGGTGACCATGAATGCCTGGTGAGAGGGATGGATTCTGCGGCCGATCTCCGGCCAGTAGATACGGCGAAGCTCCCTTATCCATTCCTCTCCCAGCTGGGATGGACTTTTGCCGTAAACCTCTTTTATGGCTTTTTCCGCCGATCGGCTCTTTTTGAATTCGTTCAGCATCGAACTAAACGTGCTGTCACCATCTATACTGTATAGGTAATAAAGAAACGACTGTCCGCCTTTGTAGGCCAGGTAGCCGTTGAGCTCCGGACCGGGCAGAGGTACGGTGCCGTGTATGACTCTGTCCATGAGAAACATATCCGCTTCTCTGTCCCAGCCGCACGAAAGCAACTCGGCCAGCCCCTCGTTGAACCAGAGTGGAACCTGTGCCGTTGCCCCTCTGAAAAGGCTGCTTTCATTGTACAGAATTCCGAAAACAAACGCATGGACCATCTCGTGATGGAGCACGTGGCGAAGCTCCTCAAGGGAGCCGTTGAATGGCAGGGCCACTCTGTTTTTGAAAAGTTCCGTGAAGCCGCCCACTTCCTCGGGCAGCAGTTCGGTGATTATGTTTGTCTGTTCGAAAAGACTCGGACTCTCGTAAAGAATTACGGGTACCGGGGATTTATGAATGAAATCGAACTTGTGGCTGAGGTCGCTGTAGATGGTATTTAGCCACTGGTGGGTAATCAGGGGTAATTCATCCTGGCCCTGATGGAAGTAGAGGCTGAAATGAGGGGCATTGAAATAGGACCAGTTCAGCTCCTGGTACTGGACCTTATTCTTGCCGAACCCCCAGACCGTGGTTGCCAGGGCTGCTGTCAGGAAAATAATTTGGTGTAGTTTCATCTGTTTTTTTCAGCTTGATATGGAAAGTTTTAAGTTGTTATCATATGGAAAAAAAGATACTATTTGCCTGTTATCGATTGAAAATACCCCCAATTTAAACGGTAAAGCATCGGGGAAAGGGTTGAAAGCTTATCAATGACTCAAAAAAACCTTGCTTGCGCTCGTGGTAGAAAGTTTTTTTTCATAAAGTCAGTTATTGGACGGCTTGGGGGGAAATATTGACACTGCATACCAAGAGAAGTATTTTCTCTCCCATACTCCGTTTTTGGTCGGAGAATGAAAGCCTTCACGAATTTAAGCCCTTAATGAAGAAAAAACCGGATATGAGCACAAAAAAAATGAACCGATTCGTGCGCATGACGTGTCTGCTACTCGCGTTGGCTGGTTTAACTAGGGCAGGAGAAATGATCGTCGTTCCCAAGGATTTCCCCACCATTCATGCTGCACTCGGGGAGGCATACGAGGGAGACACGGTTTTTGTCGAAAAGGGCGTCTATTATGAAAGTATTGCCCTCATGGACAATGTGGTCCTTCTCGGCGAAGATATGCGCACCACCATCATAGACGGACAGCGCAAGGGTCCGTGCGTCCTGGGTGCGGACGGCGCGGTGATTTCAGGCTTTACCATTCGCAACGGAACCACCGGAATCCTCTGCAAGAACACGCGTCCGGTGATAGAGAACAATCTGATTATCGACAACAAGGGAACTGGTGTTCATATTCTCATTTCCCTTCCCGACATCAACAACAACATAATCTACCGTAACGAGTGGACCGGTGTTTTTCTGGAATCCGTACGGGGAACAAGAACAGCCATCGAACATAATGTGATTGTGGAAAACGGTTACGGTGGGATTTTCGCCGCAAACAGAACTGAAGTCCTGGTCCGCAACAACATCATGGCCGGAAACAAGCAGTACGGGATTTTCGTGGGGCCGGAAGCGCGCAAAACCAGAATCATCAACAATAATTTTTACATGAACCGCCTTTCGCACAACGCTGATGCCAATATTCACAACAGCAACATAACTCAGGATCCGATGTTCAAGTCCCCGGGTCATCCGAATTTCGACTATCACGTTCAGCCCGTTTCCATCTGCAAGGGAAAGGGCGAGAACGGTTCCGATATCGGTCTGTTTGCAGCCAAAGTAGTCCAGGTTGACGGTAATAACGATCAGGACGGAGACGGCATTCCGGACGACGCGGACCTTTGCCCCAACGAGCCTGAGGATGTGGATGGTTATGAGGATGAGGATGGTTGTCCGGACTATGACAATGATGAAGACGGAATTTACGATGAGGATGATCAGTGTCCCGACGAACCTGAGGACATGGATGGTTTCCAGGATAATGACGGTTGTCCTGATCCGGATAATGATATGGACGGTATACCCGATGTGGCCGATGCCTGTCCGAACCAGCCGGAAACAGTCAATGATTTCAAGGATGATGACGGCTGCCCGGATGAGAAGCCCCAGGAGATCAAACAGACCATGATTCTGCGCGGTGTGAATTTCAAAACTGCCAGTTCGGAGCTGCTTGAAGACTCCTACTACGTGCTTGAGCAGGTGTATCACAGTCTTGAAGCGTTCCCCAATCTGAATGTGGAGATAGCGGGACATACGGATGATCAGGGTAATGATGACTATAATATGGCTTTATCTTACAACAGAGCTAAAGCAGTGATGACTTTTTTGGTTGACAGGGGTATTCCTCAGGAGAGAATCGTGGCCAGAGGGTATGGTGAAGAGCGGCCTATCGCTTCAAACGATACACCTGAGGGGCGTGCCACAAATCGAAGGGTTGAAGTTATCCCGTTGAAGTGAATACTTCATGGAGGACTGGTGGGCATGAAAATTAAATCTATTGCCGGTTCGGTACGGATCTGTCTGCTGATCGCTTTGCTTTCGGCTCTTAGCTTCAGAAGTTATGCCGAAGGGGGAGGCGGTTACGATGCGCCTTATTTCCAGGCAGATTTTACTCAGGACCTGAACAGTTGGACATCCGCACTGGTGAACCCGGCTCTTCTTTACAGAGTCAATCAGATGCATTTCCACATCGGCGTCTACAGGTGGGCTATGGACAGAGGTAATCTGGGATATCAGGATCTTGGGTTTCTCTATCCTGTACGGCGCAATCACACTGTCGGTCTTACGGTTCTCCATGCCCGCAATGCCATCGACAAGGCTGAAATCCAGGGCGATGAGATTGTTTTTGGAGGAGAGACGTCGTTTCAGGATTTATGGCTCATCGGAAACTACGGGGTCAGAGTTCTGCCCTGGCTGACACTCGGAGCAAATGCGAAAATCCGCACTCAGCTTCAGTTCGGCACCTACTCCGTTTCAAAAATTCCCGGATTGGATGCTGGTGTCTACTTCAATCCTGTTGACCATTACTTGTGGGGTGATCTGGGTATCAGCCTTGCCGTGCAGGATCTCTTTCCCACTCAGACACCCTGGAAGGATTCAAGCGGGGCAGCAGGTATTTCCCAAACCTCAGACCTGATCACCGCATCGAGGGCCCGTTTGGGAATCCGTTATGCCTGCCTGAATGATGATCTGGTGGGCAGTTTTGAACTTCTGCTTGACAATGCTCTGAAGGATGTCTATGCGAATCTTGGGTGGAGTGAGTGGAAGGAGATGTTCCAGTCTGCCAAGGAGGATGGAACACTCGATGGGGCATTCCCGGTGATACCCAGATACGGTTTTCATGTGAAATACAAGTTCATTCCTCAGATCTGGCTCAAGGGTGGATGGACCAATAACAACATCCCTTATGTCGGTTTCAACTACAATCTGATTTACCCTCTTCCGGAGATGATTAACTACATCAATCTGGATTATCATATCGGATACAGTTTCATTGAACGCGCCAACCGTCTGCGTGATGAACGTGGTCTTACCATGATGTTCAGACTTTCTTCGGACATGGGTAAGACAAGGGAGCAGAAGGAATCCAAACGCCTGTATGACAAACTGGTCGTTGCACCCATGGATGCATATCAGCAGGCGATGAAGCTTTATTATGCCGGAAAATACTGGGAGGCCTCTTTTGCATTCGGAAAAGTGCTGACCTTGTTTCCCAATTTCTATCTCAATGACAAGGCCACCTACTATATGGCCGACAGCTATAAAAAATTATATATGAACCAAACCGCCCGCGAAGTATACAAAGATGCATTAGAGGAGTATACGACTTCAGACATGCGGGCAAAGTATCTCTACGGGCTTATGAGTCTGGACTACAGAGAAGGCAAATACGATGATGCTTTGAAGAACCATGCCTTCATCACTAATCTTTATTCGGACAGTGATATCCGTCCGGATGCCGATTATCTTGCCGGTGAGATTCATTTCATGAGAAAGAATTACAACGTGGCAGAGCAGCTCTTCAACAGAATCAAACCGGGAGACCCCACCTACCTGTACGCCCAGTATACGCAGGCTATCATAAATGTTGAAAGCGATAAAGAAAAGGCTGCCATGCAGAATCTGCTTACTATCATAGAGGATACTACAACAAAAGCCCACGATCAGCTCCTTCAGGACGCTGCCAACATCAAGCTGGGCCATCTCTATTTCGAAATGGGTGATAAGCTCAGAGAGGCTGTCGAGTCCTACGGCCGGGTTTCTGTCAGTTCAACCTACGGAGATGAAGCACTGCTGGGTATTGCCTGGTCCTGGATCAAGGCCAACCAGCCTAATGTCGCGCTGCAGAAGGCTGATCGTATAATCTCTGCTTATCCTGAGTCGCCGTTTGTACCGGAGGCGTATCTTCTCAAAGGGTATTCTCTCATGATTCTCAAAAGGTATGCGGAAGCTGTCACAGTTCTTCAGGAGTGTGTGACCCAATGTGAAAAGGACTTCATCACCGACGAGGATGTGCAGGAACGCGGATTCGAGTTTGATAAAGTTACAGCCAATTTCTGGCCGACAGCTGAAAAGATCAAGAAGAACGCATTAAGGAAACCCACACCTCGCTCCATCGAGGAGCGTACAGGTTTCTACAAGGAATATGAGAACTTTGCACAGGAAGGACACGAGTTCTTCAGGTACACTGTTTTGGCCAAGTCGCACAAACGCTTTTTCCGCCGTAAAGAGAGCATACTTGCAGATGCGGAATATGCGCTTGCAAAGGCCACCAATCTTGTCAATACTCGGAAAGCTACGGAAATCCTCCAGAAGGATGAACGTAAAGAAGGAAAAATCGAAGAGGAAATCGATAAACTCAAACGTGAGCTTGAGAATTACGAAGAATAGGAAACAACTGTTGAGTTCTGTTAAAGGAGATTTTTAAATGGGGAAGAAACGTCTGACGAATGTGACCGGGTTTCTGATCATGATGATCGCGGCTCTGTTTATGGTGGGGTCGGTATCAAGTGTTGATGCTTTGACACCGGAGGAGATCCAGGCTAAAATTAAAGCGCTTGAGGAGAAGAAGGACAGGCTGAACAAAGCCAAAGAATCCAAGGTGGAAAAATCACGTCCCACTGGTGACAAGCTCAAGGAAATCATAGCCAGATATGAGAAGATCCTTGAAAAATGCAATCTGAAGAAGAGTCACAGATGTGCCGATGTGATGATGACTCTGGGCGGACTCTACTATGATGAATGCAAGGATAGGTACATTCAGAAAGTTGAAGCCTATAACGAGCAAATGGAGGCGTACGACAGGGGGCGTTTGGCAGAACCGCCCGTACAGCCTGTTCCCGACTATTCCAAGGCTCTCGATATGTACTGGAGACTTGACAGGGAATATCCTAAATTTCCCAATCTGCCCAGAGCGTATTACCAGATGGGTAACACCTATCTTGTTCAGGGTGCTCTTGATTCTACCAAAATAGTTTTCCAGTCCCTGGTAGAAAAGTTTCCCAACCACCCGCTGGCGTCTGGTGCACATTTCCGACTTGCCGATCTGGCCTTTCTCGATCACAATATGACAGTTGCCAGGAAGCATTTGGAAAAAGTCAAAAGAGAAGAAATTCCTCTCCAGAACTGGGAGATGGCTCACTTCAGAAAGGGTGAGGTTCACTATAATATGGGGGATTTCGACAAGGCCATAGAACTGTTTTATGGTTATGTGGAGAGCTGCGATAAGG
Organism: Chitinispirillaceae bacterium; assembly: GCA_046538945.1. Taxonomy (GTDB): domain Bacteria; phylum Fibrobacterota; class Chitinivibrionia; order Chitinivibrionales; family Chitinispirillaceae; genus JAEZKC01. The sequence continues at coordinate 33,464 of JBKHHW010000018.1, forward strand.
GTGAGTACAAAAAGGCCGAGTTTCGTGACGAGGCGCTGGAGTACATGGCGATTTCTTTTTCCGATATACCTGATGGTGGAGAAAAGGCTGTCAAATTCTTCAGAAAAGTCGGAAAAAAACCCTACGAAGCGCAGGTTCTCTATACTATCGGTTTGAAAAACAGAACACACGGACAGTACGATGCCGCCATCAAGTCTCTCGGTACCGCACTGAAGAGTTTTCCGTATTACAAAGACGCACCTCTGGCCCGTCAGATGCTCAT
>JBKHHW010000091.1:0-11736 GCA_046538945.1 Chitinispirillaceae bacterium
ACCGTTTACCGTTCACCGTTTACCGTTCACCGTTTACCGTTTTCCGTTCACCGTTTTCCGCTCATACTGAGCGTAGGTCCGCCGTAGTCGAAGTATAATTTCTTTTACAACATACAGTCTACCGGTCCGCTCGCACTGTGCCCCGTCTTCGGGAGTCGAAGTATGTCCTGAGCAGATCGAAGGGTGTGAGCTTCGGTTTTCCCTTTTCCGCTCCCCCGTTCACTTCCCCTCTGCCTTCCCCTGTCTTTTCACCGCCTCAGTCGCCTGGGCAACGGTTTCCGGATCACCCAGATAATAGTGCTTTACCGGCTTCAGACCGTCATCCAGTTCGTAAACCAGAGGTATCCCGGTGGGAATGTTGAGCCCGACAATTTCAGAATCGGACATGGAATCCAGATACTTGACCAGGGCCCTGAGACTGTTACCGTGAGCGGAGATGATGATCCGTTTGCCGTCCTTCACAACGGGGGCAAGCGTCTCGTGCCAGTAGGGAAGGAAACGTTCCACAGTATCCTTGAGACACTCGCAGGCGGGAAGAACCTTGGGGTCCATATCCTTGTAGCGGGGGTCATTTGCCGCATTACGTGGGTCGTCCGGTTCCAGCGCCGGCGGACGCACATCATAGCTGCGCCTCCAGATATGAATCTGCTCATCCCCGTACTCCTGGGCCGTTTCGGCTTTGTTAAGCCCCTGAAGTGCACCGTAGTGACGCTCGTTGAGGCGCCATGATTTGTGAACAGGAATCCACATCAGATCCATTTCATCGAGAGTGATCCAGAGGGTGCGAATCGCCCTTTTCAGAACCGAAGTGTAGGCGGCATCAAACACATACCCCTCCTTTTTGAGTATGATTCCCGCCTGCCGGGCCTCCCCAAGCCCCTTTTCCGACAGATCCACGTCGGTCCACCCCGTGAACCGGTTCGCCTTGTTCCACGTGCTTTCCCCATGCCTGAGCAACACGATTTTATACATTTTCCCGCCTCCTTTTGCTTTCGGTGCGAATACCACGAATCACAATTCAAAATAAGTTACCGCATCCTGCCGGTCACATTTCCTGAGTTCACAGAAATTCCCATCGGGTGCAATCCCCGTGCCGCAAAAAAGTGGAGCATGATTTGCAGAGAAAAACATTCATGATTTCCGTTGCACCGATTTAATAAAGGAGGGCCACAGTGCACAGCAAGATGCACCACGGACTTAACATGGATTTCAATCCCTTTGTGGGTCTAGGCCAAAGTGAGCTTTCTCCCCAGAAGCAGCAATGGCCCGGTTCGGAACAGGAGATGAATCCCAGAGCAGATCACGGGGAGGAAAGCTATGTGGGAGGATTGAAACTGGAGGGTAAAACGGCCCTGATAACCGGAGCCGACAGCGGAGTAGGCCGGGCCGTCGCCATAGCTTTCGCGCGGGAGGGAGCCGACATTGCCTTTTCCTATCTCAACGAGGATCAGGACGCGCAGGAAACGGTGCACTGGGTTGAAAAAAGCGGCCGCCAGGCGCTGGCCTTCAGAGGCGACATCCGGGATCCCCGGCACTGCGATGATCTGGTAGAAAAGACGGTCAAAAAATTCGGGGCACTCAACATACTGGTGAACAATGCCGCATTCCATGTGGAAACCCGGAATTTTCAGGATATTTCCCCCGAACAGCTCGACCAGACATTCAAAACCAACATTATGTCGTTTTTCTGGACCACCCAGGCCTCCCTGCGGTATATGAAAGCGGGTGATTCAATCATAAACGTAGGCTCGGTTGTTGCCCTGAGGGGACACCCGCATCTGATCGACTACTCCTGCACCAAAGCGGCAATCCACAACTTCACCAGGTCCATGTCGAAACTGCTGGCCGAAAAAGGCATAAGGGTGAACTGCGTCGCTCCCGGACCCGTCTGGACTCCCCTGATACCCTCGACCAGAAACGAGGGGCATGTGGGAGAGTTCGGCGCGGACACCTTCTGGAAACGTCCGGCTCAACCAGCAGAACTCGCACCCAGTTTCGTTTTCCTGGCATCCGCCGATGCCCGCTTCTATACCGGTGAAATTCTGGCTCCCACCGGACTAAGTTTCACAAGCAGATAAAGCGAAAACTGGAAAGTTTGTCTGCGGAGGTGGTTCATGATGAATTCACCTGAGCAGGCAAACGCACGTATCCCGGACATGGTGAAAAGAATTTCACCGCCGTTTTTCAAAAGAAATCAGCCGGCAGTTATGATAAGGTTGTTTTCCACACCGGTAACCCCGTCGGTGTAGCGGGCGATATCCTCGGCGGTATCGAACTCTCTGCGGTCCTTGACCTTTCCGGCCAGCACCACACTTCCGTTCTCCACCCGCACTTCGATACTGTTGGCGTCCATAGACATTGCATTGTGGAGATGATCTTCTATGGCACTTCCCAGAGTTTCATCCGGAATATTTCTGCTCGGAACGACCGCCAGCTTGTTGCTCACTTTCTCTATACCCCCTATTTGACGGGCCAGATTCTCCGCCCGCAGCTTCATATAGAAATGACTCACCGTCCCCTCGAGCGAAACATGACCCTCTCTCACAAATATGGCTATGTTCTCCTGATAAAGATCAGGATCAACCGAAACAAGCCGGTGGAGATTCTCAGCGATGGCCTCATCCGTCGGTCGCCGATAGCCCTGGGGGTATTTCACGCTGAGCCGGTTTTCTATGTAATTTACCCCTTTGACCGCCCAGGCATCCTGCTCCACCGCATCCTTCGAGGAAAATGAATGGACAACTCCAGCCAGCACCACCTTGCCGTCCTGAACCTCAATCTTCACATTGCCGTCATCGATCCGGGTATCTCCCGCGATGCGATACTCGATCTCGCTTTTAATCTCTTCGCTGCTTTTAGGCATACTACCTCCGATCAGCATTTGCTCATTTTTCTGCACTCGCCCCATACGATCATTCCCACCCAACAGGTATGAGAAAGCAACCAGCATACCATTACAGCATTCATCAGATCACCCCGGAGGTAAATTTATGATTCGGCACCGTTTCACCTTTGGGGAAACCACCAATAAATGAAAAAGCCGGGATTCTTTGCAGAACCCGGCTTTTTCAGACTACTGATTTTCGTTTCTTAACGCCTACCGAATTTGATCTCGCTTTCTACGGGGCGTGAATCGAACTCGACCTCTATCTTGTCATCCTTGGAAATCACATCCTCGATGGATTCCGAACCCTTGTTGGAGTTTTCCTCGCTGAGCTGACGACGTTTCACGGCAAATTTGCGCCCGTGCTGAAGGTTTTCTTCAGACACGCCCAGATCATTGGGGATCAGTTCAGGAGTGTCCGGCTTGGCATTGGCTGCAGGTTCAGCAACTTTGGGCGAAACCTCGTTTTTTACCCTGAAATCGGAAGGCTTCTCTGAAGCCTCTGGTGTATTTCCGTTAGAACGGGAGTCACGATTGCGCCTGTCCTGATTGTTGTTTTTGCGGTCCCTGCGGTTGTTGTTTCTTCTGTTTCCACGGCGGTCATTCCGGTCGTTCCGTTTTTCACCGTTGTCCGAAGGGTTTTCCTGCATCTTCCGACGAGCATGCTCCTGATCTCTCTCGGCATTTTTTAGTTTCAGATTGATATCTCGAAGCGATTTTTCAACTGGATCTATCGATGCTGATTCTTTCTGCTGATTCGGTCTGGATCTGTTGTCCTGATTCGGTTTTCTACTATTCCGACGGTTGTCTCTTTTTTCCGCTCTCTGGTGGCCCGAATGAGTATTAGGCCTGTTTTCTTTGGTATTTCTGCGGTTCTGTTTTTTGTTGCTGAGAACTAGCGCAATAGTAATTATCTGAAGTATAACAACGATAGTTGACGCTGTTAGTACTAATGCTGCTGATTCCATACTTAAAATTCTCCATAATCTAAGTTATCAAATAATGTTGATTAAATGACGCGACTTCTTGTTTTCAATTTTCATCTAGATGGTCTCTAGTATATTCCTCGCGTCTCCATAGTGACAAGTTTCACGATATGCCCGCAGCGCAGAATTATTCAAACCCCCTCCTAGTATCTCCACACCCTTAATGCTCTACCCTCCTTTCATCCCAATTGGTTACAAACTGATCCGATCCGTGCGGGGATTGCGATCCTGCGAATCTGGCTAACTGTGACGCCAGAGAGGCACTGTGCTTTTTCAAAGATCGTGAAACAGGTAAAACCCTATTCGTCCATGCTTGCGTACACCCGATCAAGCTCACTGCATTTGGAGAGAAATTCCCTGATGGATTTCAATCTCTTGTGTATTACGATTATCTTACTCCAAATGAATATTAGAATAAGAGAAAAAAACAAAAAAATCAAAGCCCAAAGAAATTGAATTAGTTCCATGCAGATACAACAGGCAGGTTAAGGTACGTACTACGAAGATATTTCCTGCCGCCATCAAGGGCAAGAAGTCTCTTTCCAATGCTTGCAAAGCCTGATATCCGGAACATGGATAGATCAGTTTCCAACTATTCTTTTGATATTCTGAGGCAATAGAAAGGCCCCAGTGTGAATATCTTCATTATAATAGGAACAGGATTCGGCGACAGCACTGTATCGTTCTCTGTCGAATGAATCCAGACCGCCCTTTTCCTTGGAAGCCATGATAAAGCTGCAGACCCCTTCCGGAAAAGAGCGCATGGTACAAATATATGGCTTGTAATCGCCAAAAAGCGGTGAAATCTGCATAATCGTATGCCGCAGCAGTTCTTCCCGCAGCGAAGGGGAATCGGTCTGGAAAACGGCTATACCATCACCTTTAAGACGCTGATTCACAATATTGAAAAAATCATCAGTTTCAAGATTACGTACCGGGCCGCCGGGGTCATAGGAATCGACCAGAATCAAATCAAAAACCTGCTCGGAATTCTTCAGATACTCATACCCATCATCTATGACCACGTCTGTCCTCGGATCACTGAAACCTACTGCAAAGTCGGGTATGTAATTCTCGATCGTCTCCTTGACCAAAGCATCGATTTCAACAACCACCACTTTTTTCACGCACTCGTACTTGAGAACTTCTCTCAGACAGCCACCGTCCCCGCCTCCGATTATGCAGACGCTTTCAGGTCCGGCGTGCTTCATCATTGCAGGATGCACCATCATTTCATGGTACGATTCACTGTCCCGCTCCGAAAGCACAACTGTCCCTCCGAGACAAAGCACCAGCCCATAGCTGAAAGTGTCGAAAACCTCCACCTTCTGAAAAGGACTTGAGCCGCAGAAAACACAATGCTTGGCTTTTATTGAGAGTCCCGACAAACCGTGAATCAGGTTCTGAATCCATAACGAGGTTTCATTCGTCACAGGAAAATTGACATAGCTGTTCATTTCACCTACTCCTTGTCCTCTATTTTTTTATTGCTCCTACCTCGCTGATGCATCAGTCCACAACTACGATTTTGGCTTTGGGAAATCCGTTGAAATTGCAGGAACTGGCAACGGTGTAGGCACCCATGGATTCGAAAACCAGAATATCCCCGATTTCAAGAAGTGGCAAACTGATATTTTCGTACAGCACATCGATGGAATCGCAGGTAGGCCCGGCCAAAACAGAGTTATACCGCTCGCCCGGTCTCCCCAGAAACATGGGGTAATCGGCGTGATCGAACATTTTCCCGGAGAAAGAGCCGTAGATTCCCTCATCGAGATAATACCACCAGGCCCCGTTCCTGAACGCACGCCCCATGACTTTGGTCGCAAGCGTCATCGAAGGACCGCTCAGAACCCTGCCCGGTTCAGCAATGACACGGTAATTTGAGAAGTAGCGGGAAAGGTAATCGATAATAGGCCGGCAGAAAGAAGCCATAGGCAGAACCGGGGTGAGATAGGAGATGGGGAACCCTCCTCCGATATCGATGATCTCGATTTCGATCCCGCTCAGGGCGGCTTTACTGCAAATATCCCTGCAGTACTCAAGTGCTTCTATGTATTTAAGAGAGTTCTCATTTTGTGAACCGGCATGAAAAGATATGCCCTTCACATTGAGCCCGAGCCCATGGGCTTTCTCGATAAGGTCGTAGGTCTTTTCAGGCGACACCCCGAACTTGTGCGAAAGGTTGACCAGACAGCCCGGATTCTGAATGCTCATCCTGACCAGAATCTCCGCCTGGTCTTTGTAGGGAAGAAATTTCAGCAGCTCGTCCTCGTTATCGACCACGAAGAGTTTGATGCCGTAATCCAGCGCATACCGTATGTCACTGTCGCGCTTTATGGGATGGGTATGAAGGCAACGCTGGGCCGAAATACCGCAGCCCCGTATGATGTCTATTTCACCGTTTGAGCAGACGTCATAGCAGCAACCCTCTTTGTCCAGAATGGAAATGATCTCCGGCTGGGCATTGGACTTTACGGCATAGTACAGCGTAACCCCGGGCAAAGCTTCCGAAAGAGTTCTGTAGGTGTCCCGCACCCGGTTTTCGGAAAGAAACAGCACTGGCGTACCATGCTGGGCCACCAGTTCCTGGACCCGCTGAAAATCCATATAAAACCCTTCCTATCCAAACAGGATTCAGGCTATGAAATTGTCCGGAAAATCCGGTTTTGCATCTGTGATAATACGGACAGGCTGGGTCAAAATTTCATCTATGTAAGGAAAAGGCACCTGCATGGACATATGCGTCTGAGCGTTGTACATTTTCAGATCCTCAAGGCTGTAGCGTTTCAACTTCCGCTCTATCTGAGGACTTTTGAACCTGGATATGTCCGTTTCATCTGAGGAGATGCTTATGGACCACAGCACTGCATACATCTGTATATATGTGTAAATAGGATTGACACTCTTGAACACTGAATTCAAAGTCTTCTGTATGCAGGAGAACGCGACCGGGCGCGCTACCGGAGATTCCGAGTGCATCACGAAAACACCCGACTTGGAACGGAACGACTTCTTCACCAGACGGAAGAATTCCTTTGTGTAGAGCATTTTAGAGGGCCCGAAGGGATCGGTCATATCCATTATGACCACATCGAATTCGCCCGGATGCTCCTTGGTGAACTGACGTCCATCCACCACATTCACACTCACCCTGGGATCATCGAAACTGCCGCCGTGCACCGAATCCAGATACTTCCGGGCAAACCTGATCACTCCCTCATCAAGCTCGGCCAGCTCCACCCTTTTCACGGTAGGATACTTGAGAACCTCCCGCAGTATCCCGCCATCCCCACCGCCTATCACCAGTATGTTCTCCGGCTTGGGGTGACAGCAAAGAGCCGGATGCACCATCGGCTCATGATACATGAAATCGTTCTTCTCGGCCACCTGGGTAATACCATCCAGAAGCAGCACTTTTCCGAACTCGTCCGTGTCAACCAGTTCAATCTTCTGATACTTTGTCTTCTCCTTGCGGAGGCTCTTTTTGATGGAGTAGTAGTAGCCGAAATGGGGATTCAGCCCCTCGGTAAACACCCGTTTTCTGTTGATAACTGTCATTTCACGTTTCCCGATCATAAAAGTTTCTGCATTCAAAGATTTCCTGCATCTCTTTTCTGAGTAAAGAGCGGACTTTGGTTTTTTCCGCCTTGGTCATCTTTTCGCTTTCCGGGCCGAAAAGATAATTATCCAGTTTCAGATTCTTAAGCATCATCTTGGAGTGGAATATGTTGTCCGAAACGATGTTGATGTCGTAGGCGGTATAGTGGTCAAGGATCTCATCGGATATATAATCCTGAATGGAGGTGATGTCGTGATCGATATAGATTTTGCGGCCCTTCACATCGCGGGTAAAACCACGTACACGGTAGTCCATGAGCACGATATCGGAATCGAAGCTGTCGATGAGATAATCAAGTGCCTTGAGGGGTGAAATGGTTCCGCAGGTGGAGACATCGATATCAACCCTGAATGTGGCGATACCGTTGGCGGTGTTGTTTTCAGGGTATGTATGAGCCGCAATGTGACTCTTATCCAGATGTGCCAGGACAGTGTTCTCGTCATTTTCCCGGGGATAGTGCCCCTCATTAATCAGAATGGTGACACTTGCTCCCCTGGGATCGTAGTCCTGGGTCGAAATGTTCACAATCTTGGCCTCAATTATGTTTGTCACCTCCTCCAGTATGCTTCTGAGCTTGGCGGAGTTGTACATCTCATCGATATACTCCAGATAATCGATCTGTGAGGCCTTGGAACGAGCGTAGCAGACATCATAAATATTGAAACTGAGAGACTTGGTAAGATTGTTAAAGCCCTGAAGTTTGATTTTTCTTCCACGACAACGGTTAATCACGTACTTGAACCCTCCCATACAGGTTGAGGATAACAGGCTGGTTTACCTGAAACCAGCTGATTACGGTTTTAGTTCACCTGTAGTAACTTCTAATTCGATTCAATCAGAGGAAAAGCTGAAGATTCAAGGCCGGCTTCAGCAAAACAGGTTAAAGTTCATTTATGTACAAAGGTTTGTACCCACGATACTTGCCCGAAAAATAATTCATGACGATGATCTCTGTCTTTTTATTCCGCTCGATGTTAATCACCATCCGATCGGCGAACAGACGGCTCATGTGAAGACCCCGTCCGGAATCATCCAGAAGCCCCTCACCGGTTATCTGACGCTCCAGCTTATGAAGAATTGTTTCTTTTGTCAAACGCCCCTGAAGATCGATCACCGCTATCCCGTATTTCTCCGAATCATACCCGCATTCGATATGTATGTATTCATCCGGTTCAAGCTCCACCTGAGTGAACTCGGGATACTTTTCCGTACCGTCGGCATTTCTGGGAGCGTGATAGATGGCATTGGTAAGCACCTCATCGAGTATGAGCTTGGTGTCACCTGAGGATCCGAACTTCTCCTCCACCTCCTGCACGATCTTTTCCCTAACCTCATGGGCCTGCGCTGATGATCTGATGATATCGCGGCGGAAAATCGCTCCTCCCGAACCCAGATACTTTTCGAGTCCGAAAATCTCACCACTCAGAAGACCATGTATGATCTGCCCCATTTCCCCGAAATTGAAAGGGACCGTTTTGGGAATAATGCTGCAGATCGGATTGTCCTGTGATAATTTGATATAGTCATCTGTATTGTATGCGGTGATCAGAGCAGTTCGGGTTTTGGGAAAACGCCTGCGGATTTCTCTCAGAAGCTCCGGTCCGCTCATGCCCGGCATATTAATGTCCGACACTACCAGATCAAAGGAGTGATCTTTCAACAGCTCCAGTGCAGCGGAAGCATTCTCGGCAGTGTGTACCTGGTAGCGGCTTTCAAAGAAATCAAGAAGCATCGTCCTGATCGAAACCTCGTCATCAACAAACAATACCTTGTACATTGCTTCCTACTCCAAATCCTTCATCAGAGATGGTTGTTCAAAAGGCAGCTGAACAGAGAATATAGTCCTTTCGCCAGCACTTTCGAAGAAAATCTTTCCGCCATGTTCTTCAATTATCTTGTGACAGACGCTCAATCCCAATCCGGTACCCTGCCCGGGCGGACGAGTGGAGAAGAAGGGATCGAATATTTTTGACCTTATATCCTGTGCGATACCCACTCCGTTGTCGGCAACCGAGATCAGCAGGTCTCTTCCGGTTTTAAAAGTGGAGACGACGATTTCCCCCGCATAATCCCTGCCCTCTCTTTCACACTGCTCACCTTTTTCCTGAACCGATTTGATCGCATTTGCAACCACATTGATCACGACCTGCTCGATTTTGGCGGGACTGCACTTGAGCGGCGGGATCTGTTCATCAAAACGGAACTCTTTTCTGACAAGACACTTCCCGTCATCAATGTGTACCGCCTTGACCGAGGAGGTCACAAGCTGATTAACATCCACGAACACTTTCTGGGATTTGTGCTTGCGCGAGAGGTGAAGAAGATCCTTCATGATCACGGTTGCCCGCCGCGCACACTCCAGAATAGTCGTCACCCGGTCGACCCCCTTTTCGTTAAGGCCGTATTTCGAAGGCATCTGGAGCATATTGTATGCGGTTCCGGAGATTCCGGAAAGAGGATTGTTCATCTCGTGAGCTATACCTGCAGTCATGATTCCTATACTGGCAAGCTTCTCACTGCGGATAAGCTGCTCGAGCATCTTTTTCTCCTCGGTCAGTTCCCTCATGCACTCTATAACCTGAACTACTTTTCCGGAATCATCGCATACAGGATAGGTGCTGGTCTCGAAGAACAACTCGCTGTCACCAAAGCAGCAGTTCATCTGTACCTTCGACGGATCCCCACTTTCAAAAGTATGCCGGGCAGGGCATTGTTCACACCGTTTTTCTCTTTTCCAGAAAACCTTCCAGCACTCTTTTCCCAATATGGACAGAATATCCTGCTTCACTATGCGGGCAAAACGGAGATTCGCCCTGACAATGCGGTAATCCGAATCAACTATGCAGATAAGATCGGAAATGGAATCAAACACCGTCTCCAGCTGCTTTTTACTCAAGCGAATCTGTGTGTTTACATCTTCAGAGTGCATTTAACATTTCCAAAAACAGGGAGGTAGCAGACTGCAGTCACCTTCTGGTTGGTGAGTATGACGAAATCCCTCGTGACAATTCAGATTCATCATGACCCCGGTTTGCTTTCTCCTGATCACAAGCCAGCATATCAGTAAAGCATACCGACAATAAAATTGAGTAGTTTCTGGGTAAAAGGAATGAACACATTCCCCATTCCCATTAGAATGAGTATGATTTCAAGGGTGAAAATTATTCCAGCCAGCAGGAGAAGATGGGTAAACAGAAAAACAATTTCACCACGGACACTTCTGTTCCGTTTGCTGATCATCAGCCTCTTACCGATTCGAAGCAGAAAATGCCCCATATCTACCGCTGATACACCCTGTGAGTCAGGAACGCAGAATCGCCCTTTTTCAACCGGCCTTTATACAGTTTCAGTATAACAAGCGTAGAGGCTTTAGGTGTCACGTTCGATACCAGACCAACCAGCAATTCCTCACTCAAAGAATCGTCTTTCTGCTTTTCGAAAACCTCGAAATGATCACCCAGCTTCACACCATCATCCGATCCCTTATCGATTATAAAGGACTGATGAAGATACGGTGCCACAGTCTTCTCCACCCTCATGACTACACTGGCCTGAAGATTGTTTTCAGGTACAACCAGGGAATCTAGGTATATCGGATCAAATGAAACTGTCGGCGCAATCCGCTCCCCGCCTTTGATCAGATCCCACATCTGCACGACACTGACTATCAGCCGCTTTCCGCTGTGCCCCTCCACGACTGCCATCCCGGTACGCTTCACCAGATTAGCTGTTTTGCCTTTGAATGATACCAGCTTAATCTGTTTAAGAATATCCACCGTATCACCCAGTTTGTAGTCTGCATTTCCCACAGGCCTGACAGAAATTTTTTCATGAAGCTGATAGGCTGCTTTGCCATCGGACTTGTCCACTATCCCGTTGCCCGGAAGAACGTACCCTTTGGAATCCTTCTCAGTCCACAGGAATGCCGATGATGCCAGCAGCTCCGAAGAGATCGAGATGTCCCTCTCGAGCGTATAAGCACCGGACTGCCCGACGCTGTCATGAAACTCGGAGGTGGCGGATGTCGCCGTCTCAGCCGCACCTGGATTCTGGGTGCCCGTGTCTGCACCAACGGTTTCGTCTTCAAAACTGCTACCCCACTCCTGAGCCATTGCTGACCACGCCACAAAAGTCGAGAGTGCAGCAGCCGCAGAAACCTGCTTGATCGTTTTTCTGATAGTTAGTTTTTTCATCATGATTTATATAATACTCTATTATTTCAGCAGTGTCAATATCCCGTTATC
>JBKHHW010000269.1:0-2835 GCA_046538945.1 Chitinispirillaceae bacterium
ACGTCGGGACTCAGTATGAACGGAGCGGTGCCAGTGTCATCAAACGGATAACTAAAAACCCTGAACGTTGAACGTCCTTCCACCCTCCTTTTTTCCTTGTCACTTCATTTATAAACCACTATTTTGATTTCTTTGTACGATTATTCAAAGGTACAAGGGATTCAGAAAAATGGAACACGGCTGCCCGGTATATCTCGATCGAAATTTAAGCCCTGAGGAACGCACGTCGGACCTTCTCTCCCGAATGACTCTGGAGGAAAAGGTGGGGCAGATGGTCCAGCTTGATGGACGACAGGAACTTGACTCACTTATCAGTGAACAGAATCCGGGATCTGTTCTTCATGTTCTCAATGAACAGGCTGCTCACGTGGGGCGGCTGGCTCTGAAGACCAGACTCGGTATTCCTCTCATTTTGGGGATAGACGCTATTCACGGGCATTCTTTTCATTCGGGTGCCACCATATTTCCAACTCAGCTCGGGATCTCCTGTTCCTGGAATCCTGAGCTGGCCCGCAGAGCTGCGCGAATTACAGCTGTTGAATTGAGCTATACAGGGATGCACTGGACTTTCTCTCCCGTACTCTGTCTTGCCCGGGATTCGCGCTGGGGGCGTACCGGAGAAACGTTTGGCGAAGATACTCTGCTGGTTGGTGATTTCGCCCAGGCTTTTATAAGAGGATATCAGGGTGAAGGAATTCAGGACAGAAGGGCAGTTGCCGCCTGCGCAAAGCACTATGCGGGATATTCTGAAACCAGGGGCGGTCTGGATGCATCCGAAGCGGACCTTTCGCCTCGCAAACTTGAATCGTTCTTTCTTCCCCCTTTTAAAAGAGCGGCACAATGTGGCTGCGCCACTTTCATGACTGCCTATCAGGCCATTGATGGTGTTCCCTGTGCGGCCAACCGGCACCTTCTTACCGAACTTCTGAGGGACGAGTGGGGATTTGGCGGTTTTGTGGTGACGGACTGGGACTGTGTGGGCCGGATGTATGAAGAGCAGTTTGCGGCTCAGTCGATGAGGGATGCAGTGATAAGGTCTGTGAAGGCGGGAAATGATCTCATTATGGTCACACCTGCCTTTTATCAAACCGCAATAGATGCGGTGGCGGCAGGTGATCTGGATGAAAAGCTCATAGATCAGGCCGTCAGGAGGATTCTCGAAGTCAAGTTTGCCATGGGGCTTTTTGAGGACCCTCGTTTGCCTGATATCGCAGGAGCGAAAACAGTGATCGGTTGTGAAGAACACCGGGAAGTCGCTCTTGAATGTGCCCGGCAGTCAATCGTGCTTCTCAGGAATCGAAACAGCTTTCTTCCTCTCGATGATGGTGCAACGGGTAAGGTGGCCGTGATAGGGCCATGCGCGGATGATCCTCTGGCTCAGCTGGGAGATTGGTCTCTGGGGTCCGGTCAGACCCAGAAGGGAACTCATCCCAGAGAAAAAACGGTCACCGTTCTTGATGGGATCAGAAACCGTCTTGGTGAATCGAGGGTGAAGTATACTAGAGGATGTTCCATTGTGGGTGAAGGCACTGTACAGAGGGATGAGGTGCTGGAGGCGGTAAAAGAATCCGATGTTGTGATTCTGGCTTTGGGGGATCATCTGGATCTGATAGGTGAACTCAAGAGCACTGCTACTCTGGAGCTGATGGGCGGTCAGAAGGAGTTGCTTAAACTGGTGGCGGATTGCGCAAAGCCGGTTATTCTAATCCTGGTGAACAGTAAACCGCTGGTTCTGCCATCCTGTGCGGATAGGGTGAATGCAATTATCGAGGCGTTCAATCCGGGGATGCTAGGCGGACAGGCATTATCGGAGATTATTTTCGGGGATGTGAACCCATCCGGCAAACTAACCATTTCCTATCCCAGGCATGCAGGTCAGCTGCCGCTTTACTATAACAAGGTTCCTGGTCAGCACGGGGAGGATTATGCGGATCTTTCATCATCTGCCCACTTCTCCTTTGGCTTCGGGCTTTCGTATAGCTCGTTTGTCTACTCCGATCTGAAGGCGGACGCCGCACTTTTCCAGGACAAACCGTTTCATATAGGTGTGAAAGTGAGAAATGAATCTGAGCGCAGGGGAACTGAAACTGTGCAGGTTTATGTGACGGACCTCTTAGCCTCTGCAACCTGGCCCCGCAAAATGCTCAAGGCATACAGAAGAGTTGATCTTGACCCGGGGCAGATAGAAAACGTAAAATTCGAACTGCCGTTCAGCTCTTTTGCTTTCATGAATGCCCAAAAAGAATGGGTGGTGGAGCCGGGGGAATTTCTGGTGCGTGTAGGGTCAAGTTCAAGAGACGGGGATCTGCTGGATTGTAAGGTGGTATATCAGGGAAGGGAAATGGTAGTTGATTTATGATAGCGAAACAGGTTCAGCTATCCAGTAGTCCCGTGTTAGAATTGAGTAAATTCGTTGCTTACGTTCTGATAACAATGTTATGCTTAAAAGAGAATGCTTCAGACATTATGGGTCGATCAAATGGAAAGCAGAGATATGAAACCCCGGATCGTAATGGCTGCCCCGAAGAATGATGGGATTTTCTGGCGTCAGAAACAGTATCTGTCCTTTGAGAGATGCACTTTGGCATCTGTTTTCGAAGAAGACGGTCTGTTTGCGGAGCTCGCCTCCGGTGATACAGATCTGTTTCTGGCAGTCATTGACACTTCTTTTTTCATTCGGAATAGAGGACTTCATACAAGGCTGCGGGAAAACTGCTCTGCACCTCTGGTCGTGGCTGGTAAAAGCAGTGATCCGGGAGTAAGGTTCACAATGGGGTTTGCCGACCACTATCTGATGCTGCCGGAGGATGAGGTGGTGATCGCCGAAATTGTGGA
>JBKHHW010000092.1:0-11670 GCA_046538945.1 Chitinispirillaceae bacterium
CAGTACTTTCCGGAAAAGATTGTTGTATCGAATTAATATGTTATATTTGGAAAATAATGCTCGGGGAGGCATATCTGACAGCTTGGCGCATCTCCCGCGCTGAAGCCATTCTGCTTCTTATTTCTGATCTGGGATAATTTGCATCTGTATTGAATATCAGAATATGGCAGTTTAACTGATTGCCCTTTGCCGATCGATTCATTTTTGAGAAGTTAATTCATGCCTGATAGTCGTTTGACATTTATTTTGATAATTTCTCACCCACAAGTTCTCCTCCAGTATTCATGCACTTGAGATTAAATCCCCCAATGATACTGACCATGCAAGAGAGAAAAATCCGTCCCCTGCTTCTCAGCCTGAGCCCAAAACCATAAACAGTTAGTCCGTCCCTCACTCCTTTCATTCTTTTTCCACAAGCCCTCCACAATATTTCCCTCAAAAGACCGTATTCCCTCAAGATGAAACAGAAATAAGGTTAATTTTTTATTATATTGTTGAGTAACGGGCTCTGCCCGAGCGTACCAAATTTCTTGACGAACACCTCTTCTGCTGGGAATTCGCTTTTGAGCAGTACGTGCATGCCGCCTGTCGAGACGGACTACAAGCTGCTTGGAGGAACAACCAATGTTATTTGTGTGAAGGGATCAAGAAATTGGCCTCGGGCGGGGCTTTTTTTTTCTGGAAAATGCCCTAAACAGACTGTCTCCCACATCCCGACCGATTTATTTTCCTAATATGAACTACCCCGGCCCGGTAATCCGACCCCCTTCCGAAGCAGACAGCATCCTTCTGCAGATCACAAACGGCTGCTCCCATAACCGGTGCACCTTCTGCCCCGCTTATAAAAATATCCCATTCCGCATCCGTGACCCGGAAGAGATAGAGAAGGACCTGGAGAGCATAGCATCATCATCGCAGCTTAAAAGGAAACTTTTCCTGTGTGACGGGGATGCGCTGATTGTGCCCCAGAAACGGCTGGTGGAGATCATCACAAAAATCCGCGGCAAACTCCCCTGCGTGACCCGCATAGGCACCTACGCCAACGCTAAAAGCATTCGGATGAAGTCGGATCCGGAACTCGAGGAACTATACAGCCTGGGCCTCAAAATCATTCATCTGGGACTGGAATCGGGAGATGACCAGGTTCTGGAATCGGTTCAGAAGTGGGGAGATTCCCAGACAATCGTAGAAGAGGCGCAGCGGGCCAGGAAAGCGGGGATAAAGCTTTTCGTCACGGTTCTTCTTGGTCTGGGAGGGAAAGAGCGCTCATCCGAGCACGCCCGCAACACCGGTCTGGCCCTCAGCAGAATCGACCCGGAATACACGGGAGCACTGACTCTGATTCCCTGCGAAGGCACCCTCATGCATGATCAGATGACCAGAGGCGAATTCAGCCTGCCCTCACCTGCCGAACTGCTCTGCGAACTGCGCCTGATGCTCCAGTCGACAGACCTCACCGGCGGCCTGTTCTACGCCAATCACGCATCAAACTACCTGCCCCTCCGCGTCCGGCTGCCCCGAGAGAAACAGAGCGCCCTTGCCACTATCGATGCGGCACTGCACAACCGCATCCCCATCACCCCGGAGTGGATGCGCGGGCTGTAGGAGTTTGCCTGTTCTTACTTCAAGACTCTACAAGGAACCTGCCCACTGGCAGCTAATCGATCGGCCTCAGTTCCATTCTCAGCCCGACCGCATGACAGGCTTTCAGATAGGTCATGATGTTACAGTTTTCACAAGTCTGCGTCAGGTCGGGACTCAGAGTGTGCGGATTTCAGTTCGCGTCAATCACAAACGCCACCTCAACGGACGCATCAGGTGAAACCGTCCTTCCTCCGCAGTCCCGATAGGAAATCATCGGGACGGAGGACGGAAGAGGAGCGAAGGCGCGGGGATCACCCGTATTCTTATCCTAACGTCACTTTCCCAGTGCCGCAATCTTCCTCTTGTGAGTGAATATCTTCACCCCCACATGGCGTCTTCCCAACAGAAGCCCCGCCAGTGCACCGTAGACGGTTCCGATCAGATGGTTGATGATAAAAGCAATTACCGAAACAGTGAGAGAAAGTACCATTTTCAACGCGCCCGCCGAGGCTGCGGCAAACCGGGAGATGATCCAGAAGGGAAGAGAAAGAATTCTACAGATCATGGTAGTCTCCTATTTTGAGATGAGCCTGTTTACCCCGTCCCAATCGGGTTCGGGGGGATTGATTTCGTACTGCGTACTCAGTTCCAGAAAGCGCCTGGATGGGGTCATGCCGCCGGGGGTGACAGTGCGGTTGGGCTCAAGCTCGTGTGCCTGAGCGAAAAGCTCCCGGGCTTTAAGCCACTTCTGAGCATAAAAAGCCTCAAGGGCGCTGCTGTAGATGTCGAGCAGCCTGATAAGATCGGCATCAAGCTCTCCTCTGCGCCCCAGAAGTTCATACACCACGATCGGTTCAGACCTTCCCACCACCACAATTTTATCCAGCTGGCGCGTTTCGAATGTGTCCCTGACCAGATCGTGAGTGTAGTGGCTTATCATGGTGTAGACACCGTACTGCTTGGCCGCGCTCTCGAGCCTGGCGGCGAGGTTCACCGCATCCCCCATCATGGTATAGTTCATTCTGACCGCCGACCCCATGTTTCCGGTGGTAATGGCCCCGGTATTGATTCCAATCCTCATGCGCATATTGTGCACGATCTGAGGCCACTTGCTCCCCTCCGAAAACCACTTCTTGCGCAGCTCTCCCAGGGCGGCCTGCATATCCAAAGCCGTGTGGCAGGCCTGCACCGCATGGTCGGGCATGTCGACCGGCGCACCGAAAAAGGCGATTATGGCATCCCCCTCGTACTTGTCCAGAGTACCGAATCTGGAGAGGAGTATGTCTGTCATCGCACTCAGGTACTCGTTGAGAAGCTCCACGAGCTTTGTGGGGGATCCCAGCTTTTCGGAAAAGGTGGAAAATCCCTGTATATCGGTGAAGTAGGCGGTCCTGATCCCCTCCTCACCCCCAAGCCTGGGCTTTTGTTTCTGAGTGTACATCATGTCGATCAGCTCTGGAGACAGGTACTGCTTGAATGTGCTCTGAAGAAACTTCCTGTCCTTCTCCTCAGTCATATAGCGGTAGGCCATCACCGCGGTGAAACTGAGAATGATCGAGAGCACCGGCCGCACCATCTCTATCCACAAAAGGTTCTGGTCGAAAAAAATCATGGCTGTTACCAGATACGCGAAAATCGCGAAGCCGGCGAAAAGCCCGCCCCACAGAGGCCTCAGATAAAAAGCGATTAATGCAATTATCACGCCGACCACAACCAGAATCACAAAATCCTGAGTGCGGCTGAGCCTTTTTACAAACGTATTGGTGAGAAAAGAGTTCATCAGGGAGGCGTGAATCTCCACGGCTGGATAGCTCTGTTCGTGCGGTACAGCTTTGATATCGAAAAGGGAGGGAGAAGCCGAGCCTACGATGAAAATTTTACCTTCCATTTCACCTCTCGCTTCATTTTCCATGATATCGTAGAAACTGAAGTAAGGGAACGGCTCGGCACTGGGACCGAAAAAGGTAATGGTATGGCGATTGTGCTCACGAAGGGGAATCCGCACGTTCGCCCCGAAATCCTTCCGTGCTCCGGGCTTCAATTCTTCGATATCCTTCCAATCCATTCCACACAGCTGCTCGAGAGTTTTCCCCCTCAATACAGGAATCGATGAAACCAGTAACCCGTCTTGCCGCTTCACCCAGAATTCAAAGAAGAGAAGCTTTCTATCCTGATCTTCGCCAAGTTTCAGATCACCGGAAGCCACCATACCTATCGTTCTGATTTCCTGTTCCGTGAGCCAGGCTTCTCCCCCGTCGGGAAATTCGACAAGCCATTCGAAATCGGAATCACGAATGAGCAATATCTGTTCACAAAGAGCCGTCTCCTCACCCGGTTTCAGGTTCAGAACATCATCCGCGGACAGATTCATCAATGCATCTGTGACCTGGAAAGGCAACCGTCCCCGCAAGCTTTCGGGATAAACCGCCCCTCTTCTCAACTGCAGACACGAACGCCCCTGATCATCTTTTTTCACTGCAAGATAGGAGGAAACCCGGTGAACCTGATCCTCCTCAAGCGCCAGAATCTTTTCCTTGTGGGAAAGAACAGCCCTGATCTGGGCCGGGGATACATCGGGATAGGAAAAGGAGATCTCACCGGAGGAATCTTTGAACAGCTTGAAGGGCTTTCCGATATCAATGAACTCCTCCGGCCTCACCTCTATCTCCTCATTGGGAGTACCGAAAAGGGTGGCGACCGTCCGGATACTCAGAGGCAGGTAGAAGGGACTGTTGGATCCGAACCGGTACAGTAACGGTATCTGACTGATAATACCGTCATCCCCCACATCAACCACATTCACATGCCCGATCTCTTTGGCGTTCCGGGCAAGATCGGGGTAGATACCGTCGATGATGCTTTTCCGATCGATGAACCTGGCCTGCGCCTCTTTTGGCAACGTCAGCGCGGAGGAAGGCTTCAGGGAATCATGCCACTCCATATTCATGCGGTTAGCGACCTGAGATACATGTTCGTAATCGTTCTCATCCGCAAGGCACAATCCCATATAGACTCTCCCGGAACGCTTTATCGCATCGGCAAACTCCTCATCATAGTTAACGGATGAGTAAAGAAGTTCGCGGAGATTGGATGCAGCGGCTTTCTGAGTGGTATCCGCAGAAATCGATCTGGCGAGAATTCTGTCAAGGCGCTGACGGTGCTTGGGGTCCTCTTTATCGTAGAACAGGACATCATAGGCGATGGCGGCGGGGAAATGACTCGAAAGGGAATCCACCATTTTGGCCTGATAGGAGCGGTCCCAGTTCCAGTAGAAACCCATTTTCTCCATACTTCTGTCATCGATATCAACTATATGAATGCCGTAGTCAGGGAAATCCTTGCTTTCGGATTGACTATCCCCCATATCGTCATATTTCATCCGGTAACGGAAATAATAGGTGACGTTTTCAAGCCCGTCGATCAGTCCCTCAAAAGCCATCGCGGTCAGAAATGCGATTCCCAACCCCACAAAAAGACTCATCCCTGCGATTCTGGCAGTTTTTTTGATAGAACTCATTTATACAGTATCTCCTGAAACGGTATGAATCCTTATTATAAGTGCAGCGGCAGGGGTATGACAAGCGAAAATGGCCGGCTTGCCCAGATTTCGGAACAGCATCCGATCCGGCCATGTCCCTTTTCCCTGAGGGGTCGGGGACGGTCGTAAACTATTTTATGGCTTCTGCACAGGAACTTTTCACTTCAGAGGAAGCGGTCTGCACATGAATCTAGCAACTCTACTTACAGCGTCCCGGGTAGCAATCGCTCCGATTTTCGCCTACGTTTTCATCACCGGTTACCCCACCGGCACTACCGGCTGGATCTGGATCTGCTTCGGGCTGGCGATCCTGATAGAGCTTTCCGACCTTCTGGACGGGACCCTGGCCAGAGCCAGAGGCGAGGTCACCGACTTCGGCAAGGTGTTCGACCCCGTAGCGGACAGCGTCTCACGCCAGACGGTTTTCATCTCCTTTATGGTTTCAGGAATCATCCCCCTGTGGATGTATCTGATCTTCTTCTACAGAGACGCCTTCATGCAGCTTCTGCGGATCGTGTGCGCTTCGAGCGGGATCGTGCTGGCAGCCCGCAAATCGGGAAAAGCCAAAGCCGTGCTTCAGGGGATCGGAACCTTCGGTGTGCTCGCAGTCCTTCTGCTCATAAACTCCGGCGTAGCCTGGATGCCTGAAGAAGTTCTGGGATTTCATACCGGGTTCTGGGTGATGCTCTTCCCCACGGCGTTCACCCTGCTTTCGGTGATCGACTACATCATACCCAACCGGCAGCTTATAGCCAAGATGATGAAAGCGAAGGGGTGAGCAGACATCTCACTCACCCCTATGTGGGAATTCAGAACTGGATACCGGCCGTTATCTGCATAAGAGAAGCATTGAAGTCTCTCGTATCGGTTGCCGGTTCCGAGCCCTCGAAAGAGTAGCTGTAGTCATACTCGACATTGCCCAGGTTCAGATATCTGAACCCCAGAGTGAAGCGTTCATTTACGATCACTCCGGCTCCCACTCCCCAGGTGAAAGTGATTGCAGGGTCATCGAATTCCATTTGGCCGGAGTAATCTACTCCGAAAATTTCGCCGGATCCGTCCAGGTCCAGCTGCCATAGCACGTTGAATCCGCCCATGAGTGATGCGTACAGTTCGGTTTGGGACGCGACCAGTTTCGCACGAGGTGCAAGCAGGATGGGCACACAGATATAGTTACCTCCTTCCGTGCTCTCCACCAGCGTCAGAGGGAACTCCTCGCCGGCCTCATCGTGATCGAAATACTGGTAGCTCACCGACACATCTGCCACAAAGTCCAGGTAGGGAACTCCCGGGTCGACGATATACTGCAGACCTACTCCGGGGCCGATTCCGGCAAAGCCGCTCGAATTGATGGATACTGAATCGGCGAATTCACCTGCGGGGAAGCTCAGAACACCGTAAATCGAGCTGGAACCGTTGGAGTACTGAGCAAAAGACAGAGAAAAGACGACTGCGGTGCAGATGACTGCGGCGCGGATTTTCATATGGCAGCTCCTGAAGAGGTTGAACTTACTATTAAATGTAAGATACAATCCGCCTTTTTTTCAATATACCCGCGATGGCACAAATGTTGCAGTTTCCGTTATGAGCCGATTGTTTTCACTGTATTGGAAAGAGGAGTTGCGTATGCCAGCTGCAAAATCGCGCATTACTGTCAACCATGACGAAATCAGGCACTGGGTGGAGGATCACGAGGGCAAGCCGGTCAGAGTGAGAGGTACCGGTAACGGGGATGATCCGGGAGTTCTGCGGATCGATTTCCCGGGCGGAGCCGGCGAGGAGACGTTCGAAAGAATATCCTGGGATGAGTGGTTTGACAAGTTCGACCACAGCCACCTGGCATTCCTCTACCAGGAAAGAAAGAAAAGCGGAGAGGACAGCACCTTTTTCAAGCTGGTTAAAAGAAATCAGTAGCCTCACTGCACAGGGAGGAGCTTATGATAAACGTAGAGATGACCGATACTCAGGCCAGACTGTTGATTGAAACTCTGGAGGGAAGCATTTCGGAGATCCGCATGGAGATAGCCGATACGGATAGTCCGTTCTATAAAGACAAACTGAGGGAAAGAAAAGAGGAGTTCGCAGCTATTCTGAATCAGATCAAATCCAAATCAGGCTAGACCGATACCGGGGTCTGATCCCGCTGGCCCGCCGGGGCAGCCGGACCGGACCCCGTATTACTACTGATTAACCAACTTTTCCCGGTATACTCTCCAGGTCGAAGATACCAGCGTCTCCACATCGCTGAACTGCGCTTTCCAGCCCAGAACCCGGTTGGCTTCAGTGGATGATGCCACCACCCGGGCAGGATCTCCGGCCCGGCGCCCGGACATCCGTGCAGGCACCGGCCGTCCGGTCACCTCCCTGGCCTTCTCGAGCATCGCCTTCACACTTATCCCGCTTTCGCTTCCCAGATTGAGAGTCACGTTCTCATTTTTGGAGGAGACGTGCTCGAGAGCCAGCGCATGCGCCTCGGCCAGATCAGACACGTGCACGTAATCGCGTATGCAGGTCCCGTCAGGAGTATCCCAGTCATCACCGAACACATCCAGCCTCTCCCGCTTTCCCGCCGCCACTTCCATTATCACGGGAAGCAGGTTTGATGGGTTGCGTTCCAGGCCGGAAATCCTCCCCTTCACATCATACCCCGCGGCATTGAAATAGCGCAGGGCGGCGAAGTTGAGTTTTTTGAGCCGGCTGTACCAATCGAGAAAACGCTCGATCTCAAGCTTGGTGAAACCGTAGTAGTTTTCGGGATTCTGAGGGTGCTGCTCATCCATAGGCAGATAGCGCGGCTCTCCGTACACAGCCGCCGATGACGAAAACACCACATTGCCGATCCCGGTCTGGCAGGCCGCATTGAGCAGGTTGAGTGTGCCGGTTATATTGTTCACCGAGTACTTTTCAGGAACGATCATAGACTCACCGGCAGCCTTGAACGCAGCCAGGTGAATGAATGCATCGAACCCCCCGGACATGGTCTGCACAAGCGTGTCGTAGTCCAGAATATCACCCTGCACGAAACCGGCTTCCTCAAAGAGATTCTCCCTGCTGCCGCTGGAGAGGTTGTCGTATACCGTGACCTCATGTCCTCTGTCCAGAAGAGTACGCGTGACATGACTCCCGATATATCCTGCCCCTCCTACAACCAGCACCTTCATCAGAATACTCCTACTTCTTCTGTTTTAGAGCCGCAAGCAGAGCCGCTCCGAACTCGGTTGATGTATTTTCCTTCTTCTCAGCCTTTGCCTGCTTCTGCATGAACTGCTTTGCCTCTTCGCTTTCCCCCTGCCCTTCAGCAAGTCCGTACGAAAGAGACATCCGGCGGCTCTCTGTATCGATTGACATTACCCGAACAGTAACCTTGTCACCCTGCTTGAGGGAATCCTTCTTGTCGGCGGCCATATTAGAGAACACAAGCAGTCCTGTGATACCTTCCGCCAGATCGATGAAATAGCCGTACTTGGCTTTCTTGGCGACGGTACCCTCTACCTCTCCGCCGACCGGGAACTTCTGCTCCACATCGTTCCAGGGATCATCGGCAACATCCTTGAGAGTAAGAGATACGCTTTTCTTCTTTTCATCCATGCTCAGAATCGTAACCGTGACCGTCTGACCCACCTTCACCACTTCGGAGGGATGATGCACCCTCTTGGCCCAGGACATCTCTGAAACGTGAACCAGCCCCTCGGCTCCGGGAATGATCTCGACAAAAGCACCGAAATCAGCCAAACGGGTCACCTTGCCCTCAATAGACTGGCCGATAGAATAATCGGAGAACACTTTGGTCCAGGGATCCTCGAAGATCTGCTTGATGGAGAGGGAGATTTTTGAATTCCGCAAAGGTTCCTTGCGTTCCACCCTGAGGACCATGAATTCCACTTCCTGCCCGACAGAAAAGGTTTCTCCCAGATTCTGGGCCCGCTCCCAGGACACTTCAGAAATATGAACCAGCCCCTCCAGATCACCGATCTCCACAAACAGCCCGAAGTCGGCGACTTTGGAAATTTTTCCTTTCAGAACAGACTTCTCTTCAGCTGCTTTGGCCAGACTTTTGAGCTGCTCATCCAGCCCGGACTCGAGAAGAGGAACACGGCTCACAACTATATTTCTTCCGCCCTCGGTGATGCGGGTAATCACGAATTCAAGCGTCTTGCCCAGATACACATTCACATCGCTGGTGTATTTGATATCGATCTGAGAAACGGGGCAGAACGCACGGTGGCCCATAATTTTAACGTTCAATCCGCCCTTGCTCACGCCGGTAACCTTACCCTGCACCGGCATTTTACTGTTGAGGGCGTCCCGGAGTTCCTCCACATCGGCCGTGTGCCCTCCAAGGCTTTTGCTGACCACTGTTTCGCTTGCATTGTCTGAAACGACATAGCCGTTTACGATATCACCTTCTTTAACCTGCACTTCCCCATCCTCTCCGATCAGCTCGCTTCTTTTCATAAGAGCTTCGTTTTTGCCCCCTATATCCAGGAAAACATACTCTGAACCAACTCTTGTGACCTTGCCCGAAACTTTTTCCCCGGGAGAAAAGCTTTTGACCTTCTTATCGTAACTATCAAGCATCTTCATCAACTGATCAGATTTCTGATCCTCTGACTTATTTTCATCAAAAAAGTTATCGTAATCCTTGTCCTGCATAACATCTCCTCGGAAATAAATACGGTAGGGCACATAAGACAATCTCGTAAAATACCTTATGCTAGTCATTAATAAAAGACAGAATATCCTATAGTGGCATCTTTGAGGCATTTTTCTTATCAGAATCTGCCCGTTTTTTGATTATCCAGTATGTCCTTGCATAATTCTGTTTGTATTTTGTGGTTTCGTTTCGTTTATAATCAAGTGAGGTACCATGTACGAAATATCTACCGAGGCGCACTTTTCCGCTGCTCACCGACTCCGCAACTACAGCGGCCCGTGCGAAAACCTCCACGGCCACAACTGGGTTGTCCGGGCCACGGTCCGGTGCAAGGAGCTTGACCACAGCGGTTTGGGCATCGATTTCAAGGTGCTCAGGCACAATCTCAAACTGATTCTTGAGGAATTTGACCACAAGGACCTCAATGACGTGCTTGATCCCGTGGGCCTGAACCCCTCATCGGAGAACATCGCCCGCTACGTTTTCGAAAAACTCGAGAAATCGCTTCAAAGCTGGGATGGCAAGGTGGCCAGAGTCGAGGTTCAGGAAACACCGGGCAACTGTGCGGCCTATTACGTGTAATCAGACTATGCTCAGGGTATGTGAAATATTTAGCAGCATACAGGGTGAATCCACATTTGCCGGCCGGCTCTGCACTTTCGTGCGGCTTTCGGGGTGCAATCTCAGGTGCACATGGTGCGATACAGCCTACTCCCGGGAAGAGGCGGGGAGGGAGATGAGCATCGAGCAGATCCTGAGCGAAGTCGGCACCTATGAGGTTGACCTGGTCGAGATCACCGGCGGGGAGCCGCTTCTTCAGCCGGAAACTCCCCGGCTCTGCGAACGTTTGCTTCAGAAAGGCTACGAAGTTCTGGTCGAAACCAACGGAACGCAGGATATCGGTCTCCTGCCTTCGGGAGTGAGACGGATTATCGATGTGAAATGTCCCGGGAGCGGAGCCGCAGACAGTTTTCTCACCAGCAATATTGAAAAGATCGGGAGCGGTGATGAAGTGAAGTTTGTGCTTTCGTCGCTCGATGATGCGCGGTGGGCTGAGGATTTCATAACAGGAAACGAGCTGGGGAAAAGATGCACCGTAATTTTCTCTCCTGTAGTGGGTATGCTCGAGCCGGGACTTCTTGCCGACTGGATGGTGAAAGAAAGAGTTGAGGCGCGACTTGGTCTTCAGCTTCACAAACTGATATGGGGAGACGCCCGCGGGGTGTGACGAGGAGTTCAGCGGCTGCATCCCTTTGAGTTTGTCAGCCGCACATTCCAAACCAGCAGATAGGGTTTAACAAATGAAAAATGCAGTTCTTCTACTGAGCGGCGGTATCGACAGTGCCACCTGCGGAGTGATCGCCAGAGACGAGGGTTTCAGAATTCACGCAATGAGCTTTTCCTACGGGCAGAGGCACAGTGTTGAGCTGCAGTCGGCAAGGAATGTGGCGGATTTCCTCGGGGCACAAGAGCACCGAGTGGTACAGATAGATCTTGCCGCGTTCGGAGGCAGCGCGCTTACATCCGATATTGACGTTCCCAAGGGACGCCGGATCGAAGAGGAAAATGATATCCCCAGCACCTATGTTCCGGCGCGCAACACCATTTTCCTCTCCTTTGCACTGGCCTGGGCGGAGGTGCTCGGCATTTCCGACATTTTCATAGGAGTAAACGCGGTGGATTATTCAGGCTACCCCGACTGCAGGCCCGAATTCATCTCCGCTTATGAAAACATGGCCAACCTGGCCACCAAAGCCGGGGTAGAGGGAAACAGGTACCGCATTCACACGCCGCTTATATCCCTGACCAAAGCGGATATCATCAGAAAAGGTGTGGGGCTTGGAATGGACTACGGGCTAACCCACAGCTGCTATGACCCTCTTGTCGGAGGGCT
>JBKHHW010000019.1:0-33331 GCA_046538945.1 Chitinispirillaceae bacterium
CGTAACGCACTTTCATTTATGGAAATGAAGATTGTTCACCTTTATAAAACGACTTTCCCTATCAGTTATGATTTTAAGAAACAGTATGTTCTGAGGAAATCTCTTATACTTATGTAGGAGTTCATTAAGAGACGTGTTTTGATCCGTAATATCTGCTCTTGTTACTAAACGTCCGGATGCATCAAAGGCGTATACCTTCTTAATATTGCGGAGATTTTTCTGGTCGTTTTTTTTATTTGATTTTCTGATGAACTCATCTTCACGAACATTATTTGTCATTATTGGAAACCTGTCACCTTCCGCAATTGTGAATACAAGTTTAACATCTGATAACATATCAGTTGAATCGAACCAACCTCCTCCCTGATAGCCTCTTGGATAATTGTATGCCATAGTGTCAGTTAATTGCATTTTGATAATTATGTTTCCCTTTAACCTTGCATACACTATAGAACTGTAACTATCAAGAAGAATAGATCCATGGAAATTTGTACTCCGATCATAGTGATCTTCGGAATAACAAATTCCTATACCAGATTTGTAGTATGAAAAAGGGGGACCCAATGAATCCATAGTATGAATCGAATCAGGAAAATTGAGACTCTGATTCCATATTGTATCAGATTTATTGTAATACTGGTTGTATTTATTTACAGTATCCATATCAGCTATGAATTTATGTCCCAGTTTTTCTATACCAGACCCGGAAAAAATCAACATCGATCTGTGCGTTTGAAAGCTGCCGAGTGTAAGATCCATGAGAGTATCCCGTTTGATCGCGAGTTGATCATCAAAATTTATTGAATCTAAACCGAAATCATTTCTAATATGCGCTGTTCTGGAATCGATCCACAACTCACCATGAACAGGTAAACTCTTCAGATTTATTGTTGTATCACGGGAAAAAGAAGAACAGCACAACAACCCAATAAAAAGCAAGTATTTCATTTTGTTTATCCGTCCAGAAAAATTTTCGTAACCCAGCACGCGCCATCTGATCACAAAGCTCACTGATCTTACACAAAGGACTGCAAACACGGCCATGGTTTTTTTCGCGCTATTGATCTCTTTCCAAGATCTGAGCTCATCAAAACAAACTCGTTTATCTTAGACTTTTTGTGTAGTTATACCCTCTGCATAAATAAAATATATTGCATAGGGAGAACCCTGCAAATTACCAGAGCCCATTTTTTCCAGTTCTGAAGGTAGCTGACCTGCGGATTCCATTCATCCGCATCTCTATTCCTATACAGCACTCATTTCCAGGACCCGGCATAATCACATTGCCTGAAACATTGCCTCTCTGTGAAATCTAGTTTTTATATAGCTCCTTCTGGATTCGGAGGACTTGTTTTGGTCTAATAACCCCTTAATGAAAATCCCTCGACTAATGAACTATTCTTTCAGTGCTTAGAGTGATCGGAAATAACCCTTATCTTTTGTTCCCCTCTGCGTCTTCTGCATCTCTGTGTGAAATCATCCTCCCCCGGAATTTCCCGCATCATCCACCACTCGAATCCGGAAGTTGGCACCTTACACTCTCAAAACCCTGAAACCAGAATGCTTCAGGCACACATATTGCAAAAAAGAATCAACCGGCGGCTGCCATCGCCGAAACGGTTCATTCCCGATTCCTTCATTCCCACAAATGCGAAACCTGTTATAAAGGAGAGAATAGATGAGCTCCACCGCTTCAGATTTCCTCATCCAGCGCCTTTCAGAATGGGGTGTCACACGGGTCTACGGCTACCCCGGTGACGGGATAAACGGTATCATGGGAGCCCTGAGACGACAGGAGAAGGTATCCTTTTTTCAGGCTCGCCACGAGGAGATCGCCGCCTTCATGGCCTGCGCACACGCGAAATTCACCGGCGAAGTGGGGGTCTGCATGGCAACTTCGGGACCGGGCGCCATTCACCTTCTTAACGGCCTGTACGATGCCAAACTCGACCACCAGCCCGTCGTGGCCATAGTGGGCCAGCAGAAAACCATAGGGCTGGGAGGAGAATTCCAGCAGGAAGTGGATCTTATTTCGCTCTTCAAGGATGTAGCCAACACTTTTGTCAATATGGCCAGTTCTCCCGTCCAGATCAGGCATCTGGTCGACCGCGCCTTCCGCATCGCCAAATCGGAACGCACGGTTACCTGCATCATAATCCCTGCTGACGTGCAGGAACAAAAAGCAGTCCCCACTCCTCCGGATATACATGGGGTAACCATTACCGGTGTGGGATTCTCCCACGGTCAGATCATTCCCACTGATACCGACCTCAACCGGGCGGCGAAAGTTCTCAATCAGGCCAAAAAGGTGGCTGTCCTGATCGGGGCGGGTGCCGCGGATGCCTCTGATGAAGTAGAGGAAGTGGCCGACCTTCTGGGGGCGGGAGTCGCAAAAGCGCTTCTTGGAAAACCCATTCTCTCCGACCAGCTACCCTATGTAACCGGTTCCATAGGACTCCTGGGCACAAAACCCAGCTGGGACCTGATGATGCAATGCGATGCGCTGTTCATGATCGGAAGCGGATTCCCCTATTCTGAATTTCTGCCCAAACCGGGACAGGCCAGAGGCGTGCAGATCGACATTCTCCCCAGGATGCTCAGCCTGCGCTATCCTATGGAAGTCAATCTTCACGGTGACAGTGCCCTGACCCTGCGCAAGCTGATTCCCATGCTCGACCGTAAATCCGACAGAAGCTGGCAGGAAAAGATCATGGCCGAAACAAGGGAGTGGTGGGGGGTTCTCGAGTCCCGGGCTTTTCACAAGTCAAACCCCGTAAATCCACAGCTTCTTTTCTGGGAACTGTCAAAACGGCTGCCCCAGAACAGTATCCTGACCGCCGACTCCGGTTCCGCCGCCAACTGGTATGCGCGCGATGTGAAAATGCGTCCGGGTATGATGGCATCTTTATCGGGTGGGCTTGCCACTATGTGTCCGGGGGTACCCTATGCGCTTGCCGCCAAGGTCAACTATCCCGACCGGCCGGTAATCGCCCTGATGGGTGACGGGGCGATGCAGATGCTTGGAAATGCCGCTCTGATCGATATAAAACACCAGTATAAAAAATGGAAAGATCCCCGCCTGGCAGTTCTCGTACTTAACAACGGCGATCTCAACCAGGTAACCTGGGAGCAGCGTGTTCTGTCCGGTGATCCCAAATACCCCGCATCCCAGGACCTGCCTTCATTTAACTACGCTCAATATGCCGACATGCTGGGTTTGGAGGGAATAGAGGTCACCAGGCCCGATCAGGTAGGACCGGCATGGGAACGTGCCCTTTCAGCGGACCGTCCGGTGATTATTGACGCACACACCGATCCCGATGTTCCTCCTCTTCCGCCACACCTCTCCTACGAACAGGCGAAAGCATACGTATCCTCCATTGTGAAAGGCGACCCCGATCTGATCGGCGTTCTGACCCAGTCCACAAAAGAGGTACTGAGCACACTTGTGGCACCGAAACAGGAAAAGAAATAGGGGTATGTACCAACACGACCCTCCGCGGCATTTTGAAAATTTCCATGATCATGTACTGATCAAAAAATTGCTCTTTATTTAGAATCTCGGTTTTTGTCAAACACTTTTCTTATAACATCCGATATATAACCCTCGTATTCTTCAGATGACAGACCCGGCTTCCGGGGAGTATCAGTCAATACTTTTTCCAGAACATCCAAGCCCTCGTTTATTACATTCCTGTGATACTCGAGTTTTTCCAGACTACCTGTTTCCCAGTATTCCCCTTCATCAATCACTTCCAGATCATGAATATAATGCTCCTTCAGATATTTCAGTAACTTTATGACCGCCACATGAATATTCGCGGGAGCAAATTGTGTTTTGATACAAACAAAAGTTTCTTCGGAATTCGTCTCTCCCTTCTGAAGCCTAAGAGCCCTGTAAGCGGGTGCATCCAGATTTCCATCGGAATCAAAATAGAAATCTACACATTCAGATGCCGGGTGCGGCTTGAACCCGATTCCCTTCAATCCCAGATTACCCCCGATCTTCAAACCGCCATCTTTTCTTTCCAAAGAGACCTCAACCGGTTCCGTCCAATCATCATTCAGCGTGTGATACTCCCATTTCATGATCTGACATATATCCCTGATTTCATCCACCAGCCGGAGCAATGCATCCATATCTGTTAAGGTACCTTTGTAATAGACACTCACTCCCATCATTCCGCTCCTGAAGAATCCATTGAAAAAGAACTGTCATCGGCGTTTTTGATTTCCTGCCCCGATTCGCAGTAATCCAGCTGGAAACACTCCTCACATACTCCAGTACAGCCATCCAAAACCCATGTAAACCCTTCAATGA
Organism: Chitinispirillaceae bacterium; assembly: GCA_046538945.1. GTDB lineage: Bacteria > Fibrobacterota > Chitinivibrionia > Chitinivibrionales > Chitinispirillaceae > JAEZKC01. The sequence goes on from JBKHHW010000019.1 coordinate 4,322, forward strand.
CCTCGGGACCAACAGTATCTTCCGTTATGTACTCAACCAGATGGTTATAAAGCAGGGAGGCGGGCAATTTGTGAGCGAAACCGAATTCTACATTATGCTCCGAAAGAATCTTTTCTATATCGATTATCTTTTCCCTGATCTCGGTATCCGACATCGAATCGGCCGAGGGCAACTCATAATCTGAAGGGAAGAGTGAACGAACCGGGATCATCTCTCCCTCGCAAGCTTTTTCATGCGCCAGTATGCTCTTGAGAAACTCATTTTCTATCTGAGGATCACATTCTTCAAATTTGGAACTCTTCAAGCCTCTGTCTTCGAGTTCCTTTTCCAATCTTGCATTCTCCTTCAGAAGATCCTTTCTCCTCTGTTCATCGTTAATCCACTCATTGTTATCCATACCCTGACTCCTTTGAAGTTGAGATGGTTAGAATGTTTCAAACCGCGAGAGAAAAATGAAAATGAGAATAAGAAGGAAAGGGAAAATTGTACTTTGGAAAAGTCTGGGAAAAGATGAAGTACAATACTAGTATATATGATGGAAGCTGTGTTCTGGAAAGAGATTCTCAAATCAGGCGAATACACCACAGTAACCAGAGCAAATCGAATCAGTATCAATCCAGCCTGAATTTCACTTTATACACATACCTCACCCTGACTGCTTCCCCATCGATTCTGGGAGGTGGAAAACGCCATCTCTTGATCACTTTGGCTGTTTCAGTTCCGAAAGAGGGATGTCCGCTTACTCTTCTGACCAAAAACTTTTCAACTCGACCCTTCTCACTGATTATAAGCTCCACATCCACAAAACCCTCTATGCCCGCACTGCGCGCGTTTGGTATGAACACTCTTCATTTGGAATAAGTGTGGGCTGTTCTCTGCGCTTTGAAAACTATGTTCCGATCAGAAATCACCGTATTTCTCTATAACCGCCCACGCCTGATCCACAACCCCTCTCTCCACCTTGTAAATGGTAAGTCCCCGCCGCTCCATGCCCCGGAACCAGGTATCCTGACGCTTTGCCAAATGGAAGATATCCTGCTGAAGATCGCTTACCATCTGATCATAACAGACCTGTCCGTGCAGGTATCGGGCGACGTGCTTGTATTCCATTCCGAAGAGAGAAAACCGTTCCATAGAAATACCCGCGGTGAGAAGTCTCTGCACTTCATCTATCATTCCCCCCAAGAGCCGTTCTTCTAGACGCCGGCTGATCCGTTCCCGCAGAGCGCCTCTCTCCCACACAACATACAGAATGATCGGTCTGATGTCAGGATAATCCCCAGGGGATAATTCCTTATTCTCAATTCCCGACCGGACAATCTCTAATGCGCGCACGATTCTCTTTTTTGTGCTCCGGTCGGTTCTTTCGAACATTTCGCGACTTTCGTTTAAAAGCATCGATTCAAGCGTCTCCCTGGTTTCCTTCATAAGCTCCTTTCGCAGTGCCACATTTTCCGGAACCGGGGAAATCCGGTAGTGCTTCAGCACCGCCTCCAGGTAAAGCCCGCTTCCTCCCGCGGCAACGGGAATTCTTCTGCGCCCGCGAACCGCCCGATATGCATCATAAAAAGCTTTCTGATAATCATAGAGGGTGAAAATGTCCGCGGGTTCGGCTATATCGATCAAATGATAAGGAATCTCAATGCCGTTTATATTGTATTCGTGCAGATCCTTACCGGTTCCGATGTCCATTCCACGGTACACCTGACGCGAGTCGACCGAAAGAATCTCTCCATCAAGCCGGGATGCAAGCTCCACTGCGAGCCTGGTTTTTCCCGAAGCGGTTGGACCACATACCACAATACAGTTATTCATCAATAAGGCTCCGCTGGTTCTGAACAGACAGAAAAATAGCAGATAACGACTGAATCACAAAATAATGAGTACGGATATGCAATGCAGACAGGTAGGTACCCAGATTAACGGTATATCTGGCAGAAAACAGACGGAAAACCCACCGATTACCCCCTGTAGACAGCTCTAAAGTGTGGCTTTCACGTCTCTATTGCACTCATACCTGCAATACTATATAATAGCAGAAGATACACAAACAAACAGGTAGACGCCCGGCACATTCACATACCAGAAAGCCATCAATATGACCAGTGGATCATGTTGCAGAATTAATTACCTGCTCTATACTATAAGCATAAGCCTACTTGCTGCTGTGTTCTGCGTTATCCCGGAAAGCGTCGAATCCGATTCACAGTCCATCACCCGAATCGGAAACGATACAATACCCCCCTACGGGCAACTTGTCTTCACCTTTTCCCGACCTTTGGAAGAAGATCAGATTCCCTGTTTGGAATTCAGCCCCCACTTCTTCTCCTTTTCCTACCGGCTGAATAGAACATCTGATACTCTCCTTCTCTCTTTATCCGATAATCTGGATGGAAACATCCGTTATTCTGTCCGGCCCTGCAACCACTTCCTGTCTTCTTCGGAAAAATCCTCCTCTTGGACATTCCACACATTTCCTTCCGAAAAGGAACCTAACGACACCCGGTCTGTAAGTGATACACTCCGGACAGAAACCATTTACGGTAATCTTTCCCGATCTGATGATATCGACCTTTTCTTCATTCCCGATACCACGGTAAAGGTGTTTTATCTGTATACATATGATGGTGCCTTGTGCGACGCAGTAATAGTGGATGCAGAAGGGAATGCAGTGCCGCCGGCAGCGGGAAAAAATGAAAATTCTTATGTTGTTCCCGAAGAGACCCTGAAGCCTGTCCACATCAAAGTCAGTACATCTTATTCATCAAGTGATGGATATTACCAAATCAGGCTAGGGAATCTGTAGAATGGATTTCATAAGGTTCCTCTCTTCCATTGAGCCTGGGACTCCTTCACAGAATGAAATCCGGACCACTTTTGAATACCAGTGGTATTCGCTTGACCCGGCAGAATACAAGAAAACACCAGCCTCACTCACTCCCAAGCTTGAAAACCTATAGGCAGAAAATGTTCTGTTATATCAAAAAGGAAATTACAACAAATCCGTCGAACTGCTTTCGGCTCTGGTCCAAAAACAACCCCCCCCGCCTCATGGCCAGGTACAATCTGGGGCTTATAGTTTGAAAAACCTTGATCATACCCGGGCCAAAGACTTTTTCGGCATTTTCTGCAGCCTGAACCCACAACGCTGGTGAGCCAGAGTAGCACGGAACCATTTACGGAACCTATGATTTCTCTTCTCCTTCCCCCGGCAACCATTCCGACTGATGATCCAGGGCAAACTGCTCGAAAGTGATCGGAGAACGACCTATCACCTGGGAAAGATCAGGCGAAATGTCCTCAGACCATCCGTGCCGAGCAATTTCATACAGACCGATCATCAGCTCCGTGGATGCGTCATCCCAACCACTCTCCTTCAAAATATCCCATAACTCATTGTGGCTGACAGGAATATATGTGATCTTCCTCCCTGTCACCTTGGACAGTATTTCCGCAATCCGATAGTGATCAAGAGCCTGCGCACCGGTGATAGTATAGATGCGGTTTCTATGTTTTTCATCCAAAACAGACTCCAGCGCCGCAGCCGCTACGTCCCTTACGTCAACGAAGCTTATGCTTGCATCTCCTGCGGGTAAATAGATCGAATGACTGTTTCTGATTCCCGGAAGAGCAATGTTTTTAAAATGCTGCATATAAAGATTGGGGCGCAGAAGCGTATAGTCGATTCCACAATTCTGAATGCATTTCTCCACCACCATAAGTGGAGAGTCCGTTCCCTGACCGATACTTCCCAACCCCACAATGTGCTCCACCTGCTCATCTCTTGCCGCATTCATGAAGGGCAGGAATAGATCATCCATTCGGGGAGACATGACCGGCAGACCCAGAAAAACGCTTTTTACCCCCTTCAATGCCTTGCGGCAGGATTCAAGATCCGCATAATCCAGACTCACAACCGGACACTCATAACTGAGCACCTGGGCCTCAAGAGAATAATGCACCGCGATTCTCACACAGTAGCCCCGGTTTCTCAGTCCGCGTACAATCTCCTGTTCGAGCATCCCTGTCGGTTCGGTCACCAGTATAGTTCTGTTCATAAGTACCCTCCTCTGTCGGATCAGAGGTACAGAGTTATTATTACTATATATACTACGAGTTGAGGGGGGTGGATATGAAAAGTATCCGCCGGAACTGAGCCGGGGCGACAGGTCCAGTAATACCGCTGCCCAAAACTACCGACCTAAAAATCAACCACTTAGCCCACCCCGGAGGTGAATTACTGCCGATTCAATGATTCACCCCGGAGGTAAATCTGGACTCCGTCGAAGCGTTAGATGCCCGATACGCTACGACTCTGCATGAACGTTCGATTCCCGGAGCCAGAGGCCCGAAATCACCGGGGCGACAGGTCCAGTAATACCGCTGCCCAAAACTACCGACCTAAAAATCAACCACTTAGCCCACCCCGGAGGTGAATTACTGCCGATTCAATGATTCACCCCGGAGGTAAATCTGGAAAAACAGTCCCGTCGGTAATATTCTTGGCACGGATTTCGCAGTATGTTGCGGGAAATCCTCTTGTTTCCTGATTAACCACTGCCGGGGAGCTTTTTTCCCAATTATGCGAAGCAAAGTTGCAATAGCACATAACCCGAAAATCGACAGATGCCTTGCTCACGCGCTGGAAAATCTGGGCAACCTGTCCGATCTCTTCACCGACAAGCATGTGGCGATCAAACCAAACGAAACCTGGGCATCCCCCCATGACCTCACCGCCTGCACCCAGGCCGACACCGTAAAAGCACTGATTCGCCTGATAAAACGCTACCGTCCATTCAAAATTACAGTAACAGGCGGTTCCGGAGACGGAGAGACAGACCAGATTTTCCAATATCTGGGAATAGACAAGGTCATCGCCGAGGAAAAGGTGGAGTTTTTCGATCACAACCGGGGACCTTTCGAGAAAATTCGCCTCGAATACGGACCTGCTCACGAAATCGTAATTAATCCTCACCTGTTTTCCTTCGATTCCATCGTCTCGCTGGCACAGCATAAAGTGCACAAAAGGGCCGATGTCACCCTCACCATGAAAAATATCGCCATGTCCTTCCCTGCTGCCGACTACTACGGCCACCCCAGATGGAAATACGAACACGCCGACGAGACCTTCTTCGGTGATCTTCACGGGTTCATCACCGGTATGTGCCAGCGGTTCCCCATACAGCTGGGAATAATAAACGGTCATCCGGCCATGATCGGCACCGGACCTATCGGAGGGAAAACGTTCGAGTCGAAAATGGTGATAGCCGGAAGAGATTTTGTGGCTGTTGATGCGGTAGGAGCACATATACTGGGCAGGAAAAATGTATCACACATAGAACAGGCGGATTATCTGGGTTTGGGACAGAGCAATTTGGACAACATAGAAATCGTAGGGATACCTTTGGACAGGGCGATGGACATCTTTGATGAACGCGCCTCTCTCTGATAATATTCAACCGTTCAGGAGGAACAAATGAGCAGGAAAATCACATCTATTCTGGGAATTCTCGCAGCAGCTGTCCTGATGTACGGCTGTCCCTCTCAGCAGCAGGATACTCCCCCGGCCACACAGGATACTACCGAGGCCGATACCGCTATTCCGCCAGAGGATACAGTTCCCGCCGATACTCAACCGGCTCCAGAGGACACGGTTCCGGAATTCTGATTTTTAAACTAAAAGATCCTAAGAACTCAAAGCATGATCCTGACCCGGAAGCGGACAGGATCATGCCTCTGTTTTCACCCCTTTTGCTGACAAAAATACAGCTGGCAAGAAAGACAGGCCGTATATCCCCAATGCAACCAGCACGATTGTAGCTCCGGTTGCAGTTGCCATATAATAGGAAAGAAAAAGGCCGCATACGGAAGAAACAAACGAAATCATTACCGAAGAGACAATGTATGTCCTCAGATTGGATGACAGGTTTCTGGCGGCAGCGGCAGGCAGTATCAGAAGTGAATTGATGACTAGAATTCCTATCCACTGCACAGCCAGAGTTACAATCACTGCCACAAGCACCGAGAAAAACAGCTCATAATACCATACCTTTATTCCCCTGCTTCGGGCTACTGTCGGATTGAAGCTGATAAGAAAGAGACGGTTGAATAAAAGCACCCACACCCCGAATACAAATACCAAAGTTATGCCCATGGTCAGCAGATCACTTCCTGTAATACTTAGAAGATCTCCAATCAGGTATTTGGAATATTTGTTGAACCCTCCCTGTCGGGACAAAATCACGACTCCCAGGGCTACAGAACCGGCCATCACCAAACCGATAACGGTATCGGTTGAGACAACTCCGTTTTTCCTCAGAAGGGAGATAATACAAGCAAGGATAACCGCGAAGATTATCATGGAGGGCAGGGGTTGGGATATGCCGGCCAGCGCTCCTATGGCAATGCCGCTCAGCGCGGCATGCCCGATGGCGTCGGAGAAAAATGACATCTGGTTATTGACCACCAGACATCCGGGCAATGCGAAAAGCGGCGCAATAAGAATAACGGCAAGCAGCGCATTCTGCATGAATGTGTAATCCGTCCATTCAAAGGGAAGCAGGCTGCATATGGAATACCAGAGTTCCATTCCGTTTTCTCCTATCGGCTCTTGTGATGATCTATCGTATCGCAAGGACCTGAAGCCGGTCCGATGAAAGTCCCAAAGTAACTTCTCACCCGTTCGTCTTTCTGGACTTCGGCAGGTGATCCGCTTGACACGACAGTTTTGTTGAAAAACACCAGCCTGTCCGCATAACGGGCGGACAGTGAAAGGTCATGAGAGATGAGCACAATAGACAGATCATATTTTGCTCTCAGTTCGCTTATCATGCTGTAGAAAAGATTGAGTCCTGCGGCATCCACTCCGCTGACCGGCTCGTCAAGAAGCAGAATGTCAGGCCGGGGCGTGAGAGCAAGGGAGAGAAGCACCCGCTGAAGCTCCCCGCCGGAAAGATGCCCCAGTTTTCTCCTCAGCAGATGAGAGGATTCAACCACGGCAAGTGAATTTCGAGCAATCTGCCGAATTTTCTTGTCTGTAAAAAGCCAGCGTGGCTTTCCGGAAAGGCAGACCGCGAACAGATCCTCCACATCAAGCGGTGCAGCCGTGTCGAATGTGATTCTCTGAGGTACATAGCCTATCCGGGGAACCATCTGCTCAGAACTCCCGAACCGATGATATTTTATTTTACCTGTAAATGGAACTTCCCCAGAAATCGCCTTGAAGAGAGTCGACTTGCCGGCCCCGTTGGGACCTATGATAACCAGAAGCTCTCCGCAATGAAAGTGCAGATTAACCTTCTCAACAATGACGTTGCCGCCAAGCGTTACCCCGAGGTCTTCAATTTTCGTGCAGCAGCCCCGGCACTGGACTTGTTTCGGTCCTTTCTGTTGTATATCGGACTGACCCTTTTCCATTCTACTCCAGCGCATCTTTCAGAATTTTCAGATTCCTCTCCATGATTTCCAGGTAAGCATCCTTGTGAAGCGGACCAGTCGCAACCGGATCCAAAGTATAAAGAGACATTCCCGTTTCCCTTGAAATCGTTCGGGCAGTGGAAGAAACGTACTGAGGTTCCACAAACAGTGCTTTCACATTTTTCTCTCGTATAGTTTTGACTAATCCGATAAGTTCAGCGGCGCTCGGCTCGCTTCCGGGTTCCTGCGCAATGACAGCCGCCACGTCTAACCCGAATTCCCGGGCAAAATAGGGAAAAGCGTCATGAAAAGTAACGATTGTCCGGTCAGAAAGGGAATCCAGTTCACGATGCATTTTTTCCTTCAGCAATTTCAGCTTCTGGATATAGCTCTCAGCATTTTCCTTGTACTGTGCGGAATTGGCACTATCCCACTGAGCAAGTCCCTCCGCAATCGTGTTCACCTGCTTAATAGCGTTGGAAATACTTACCCATACATGAGCATTGATCTCATGATGATGGTGATGGTGGTGAATATGATCATGATCCTCACATTTGTGTTCTTCTTCATGATGATCTCCTTTTACATGCATAAACTCTATTTCCGTGCTGGCGTTCAGAAGCAGAAGTTTTTCATTCAGAGAAACTGCCTTATCCAGAAACGACTCCATACCCCCACCGTTAACAACCAAAACGGAGGCCTTCTCGATCCGCCCGGCGTCTGATGGTGTGAGCTGGTAGTTGTGAAGGCAACCGGTCTGGGAAGGAGTCATGTTCACAACTTGGATACCGGGTATGTCCCCGGTCACATTCAAAGTTGCAATGTATATAGGATAAAAGGAAGTCAGAATCAATTTATCTTCAGTTTTCTGACTGCTGCACCCGATCAGCAGAACCATGATCATACAGATGACGCTTGTTTTTTTCATTTCACGGTTTCTCCCGTTCAGGTTCCTCATGCTCGAAACATTCCCTGCACATGCCGAAAATTTCGAATCTGTGACCTTCTATTATGAATTGAGATTTATCCAATCGGTCCATAGCCGATTCCAGCGGACAGAAATCGAGCGGTATGGCCCTGCTGCAGCATCGGCACACAAGATGATGCACATGACTCTTTTCAGAAAGTATATATCGGGTATTGTTGTCTATTGTAAAACGCACGGGGCTGACTAGCCCCGCTTTTTCCATCTTTTCCAGATTCCTGTATACTGTTGACAGATTAATATTTGTATGACCCTTGAGGAGATTATAATGAATCTCCTCGGCTGTAAGCGGTGTGGATACTTTCCCCATAAAATCCACTATGGCTTTACGCTGCTGGGTACGACGCTGGCCTATCCTAACCTGTTCTTCCATGATCATAAATTATATGATTCGAATCCTTATTGCAATCAATTCGCATTATCAGCAGTTATTGCATGATACTTGCGTGCACTCGCCACAATAAGCCCTTTATTGTATAATAGAATAGAATATACGATTCAATGTAAATCTTAAGCTTAAGGGAGCGGTCAGTGAAATCAAAACACAAAAATCATGACAACAAGAACGCACCCCAAGCAGCACCGGAAGATTCCGGCGCCGGGAAAAACGACAAACTGCCAAAAAAACTCTATAACAAGGAACTGGAAAGACTTCAGATAGAGCTTGTCAAGCTTCAGGAATGGATAAAATTCCAGGGACTCAAAGTGGCTGTTCTGTTTGAGGGAAGGGATGCCGCTGGAAAGGGTGGAGTTATAAAACGGATAACAGAAAGCTTGAATCCCCGCATCTGCAGGGTCGTTGCTTTGGGTGTTCCCACCGAAAGAGAACGTACCCAGTGGTATTTTCAGCGCTATGTGGCCCAGCTGCCCGCAGCGGGGGAAATGGTACTCTTTGACAGAAGCTGGTATAACCGGGCGGGAGTGGAAAGAGTTATGGGATTCTGCTCCGACGAGGAATACTGGGAATTCCTGAGGTCGTGCCCTGAACTGGAATACATGCTGATCAGATCCGGGCTGATACTTATAAAATACTGGTTCTCCGTCAGTGATGAAGAACAGGAAACCAGATTCCAGAAACGGCTCTCAGACCCGGCCAAACGCTGGAAACTGAGCCCGATGGATATGGAATCAAGAACCAGATGGGTGGAGTACTCCAAGGCCAAGGACATCATGTTCGAACATACCGACACAGACAAGTCTCCCTGGTATGTGGTCAAGGCAGACAATAAAAAAAGAGCCCGCCTGAACTGCATCCACCACCTCCTCAGCTTGATTCCCTATAAAGACCTGACACCCGGAGAAATCAAGATGCCCCCGAGGCAAAAGGATATTCACTACAGACGGCCGGCTATCGAAAGACAGAAATTCATTCCTGAAATCTATTGACAGCTGATCGCTTATGGTCTGCTTCTCACAAGCCCGAAAGAATACCTGTAAATGAAATCTCCAATTTGGCCCTCTTCGGAACGACTATTTTTTTATGGTGATTATGGTGTTTCTGAAGGTTGGTCTTCTGAGGATTCCGTGCCAATTAAAAACAGAAAAGCTCAAAGATGAAAACAGCTGAAAGAGTCAGGAAATCAACCGCTTATCAGCCCTGAAAAAAAGCCAGGAGGATCAGAGAAATCACTGCTATAAGGATGGAAACGATGGAAAGCACCTGATAGATTTTTCTGCGCTTGAGAGAAGCACTAAGAGTGTCGATATACTCCATGGCGTATTTGGACTGCTCCGTAGCTGCACTTCGAGACCAGTTGAACAGAAGCTCCTGTTCCACTTCACCTGGAATCTCAGCATTATCCAGATACTCATCAGGGATTTCAATCTTTCCGGTACTTTTCTGTTCAGAGGCTTCTTCTTTATTGTCATCAGCAGAAGACTTCTCCACTTCCTCTACCGAAAGATAAACTGTTTCATTCTGCTCGTCGTCGATCTCCAGGTCCACCTCATTTTCGGAATGTTCATCTTGCACTACGATACTCTTGGTTTCCAGAAGCGTTTCCAACGCATCGAATGTTTCCTGCTGATTATCAGCTGATGTCTGCGCCAGAGGTGGTGGTGAATAGAGATTATTATCGGCTCGGTCTTCTGTTATGATCTCTTCTGGTCTTTCCCACGATTTGGCTTCACTGATCGGAACCCACTTCCCTTCCAGAAGCACATTTCCCTTCTCAAGTTCCTCCATGAACCTTTTTTCAGACACACCCTTCTGAGACATATGAACCCACCGGCCATGCTCATCAATGATAAATCCATCCTCAACCCGCTGCTCAATATTTTTATATGGATCCATACAAAAGCTCTACTTGCGTCTAATGGGATTTAAGTTTAGAAGGAATTATTTCTTCCATGGATTCACCCCTCTGATCAGGGTTCAGGCTGTAGAACACCTCATACTCGCTGCGGGCTTTTATGATGTCCCCTTTTTTCTGATAAATCAGAGAAGAGAGCTCAAAAGGAGTGATATCCTCATCGGAAAGAATCTTCATCTCGCTAAGAAGCCTAAGCGCCTCATCATACTCCGAGTTGTTCATTTTCACTATCGCGCGTGTCGCCAGCGTGGTACGTTTATGCTCCATTTCCATTCTGTTGAAGAAGTAGAACAAGCCGGCACCCAAAAGACTGAGCAGAAGAAGATTAAGAATAAAAGAAGCGATCAGTAGCGGGTGAGGTTTGGTCTTAGGCGAATGAAGTGAATCGGCAATATTGTTGGCTTTTATCTTCTGAATCTGTATTACTGCATATCCGCTTTCATTCGACTCAGGAAATTCCCTGATCAATGCTTCATAAAACCGAAGTGCTTCAGGAATTCGGTTCTCCACATAATGAAGTCTATAAGCTGTTTCGTACAATTCAAGAGGGGAATTTTCCATGAAATGCTCCCGGACACGATAGTTTGTGAATGTTCAATAGCCCTTCTTTATGTTCTTCAGAAGCGATTTCACTTGCTTGTTGGTGAATGTTTTCTGTTCCATCTGAGCAGGAACGTACTTGTCACAGATCAACTTCTCATCCCCACCGAAAGAAACCACACCTTTTGCACCACCACTTCTGCGGGCTTTGAATTCCCGACAGGTCTGTTTCATTTTACAGTTAAAGCAAGAGCTCTCCTTCTGACGCTTCAAATAGGAATAGCCCTTTTTCTCCATCGCTTCGTCTCTTTGGTTCATTTCCTCCGCTGAAGCCAAAGATCTGTTTTTGGCGACAAACCTGTCGTGATCGTTGTTAAAATTCATAACGGTTCCTCTTTCAAGCTAATTTCCATAGGTTTTTCCGAGGAAATGTTCGTTCAGGCCACAGGTTATATTGACAATGACCCCAAGGGAACTACTTATGTATTAGAATATAATCTCGTGCACCCGAAATTCATCAATACTTGTGGCCTCGACACCGCCATACAAAGCGGTTTTCAGCACTGGTACTGCTCAAATTCCTTCCAGCTGTTCTTTATCGCCTCCATTACCTCTTTTGAAGAAGCCAGATTACCCGCAGGAATCATATACAACTTATCCTGATTTCTTTTAATCCATCTGGTGGCAATCTCAAGCTCCGGAAAATCATCTTTTGATGTTTTGAGTTTCTCCGAAAAAAAATACTCATCCAAATCACGTATGATGTCCTGTTCCTCATTCCAATCGGTACTAAACGGCCTCAGACGGATTTTCTGCTCTTTTCTGATCCAGACCAACATACCTTTTCCGGTTTCGGCATGAGGGAGAAGATAAACTGAATCCTCCAGCATTTTGATATCACCTCTGCGCTCCGATATCCGGATCTGCCTGTTGAGAGGAGGCTTGTATTTCTTTATGAGCCGGTACTCATAGAGAAGGGACTCGAGTTCAGAGCCGCAGGGATGCAGTGTGAATGAATACGCCTGATTTCTAAGCTGCTTCAGTTTTTCCGGAGATTCATCATTGAACCTGAAATAGGACTGAAGCCGTCTGCGCATATTGCTTGCCTTGCCGATATAGATATACTCACCTTCCCGGTTTCTGAAACCGTAAACCCCGGGTCTTTCAGGCAGAGAAGCAATGGTCTGCTGGGAGAAATCCTTTCCCGCAAAAACAGGCCGGACATCTTCCAGAAGAACCTCTTCCAGCTGCTCGTATGTTTCTATTCCGCTTTCTTTCATCTTTTCAAACAGAGCACAAACTACAGAGCTGAACTGTTCCCCTCTCTTATAAGCGCTGAGTGCCGTTCTGTGGTATTCTGAAACTGAAGCGGCCGCGCTTTCAAGCTGAAGCGGACGGGGGCAGGCGAGCCTGGAGGCTTTGAACAGCTGACTCATCAGAAAATAGGTGTCGACACCTATTCCCTTTTCAAAAGCATGCAAGGCAAAAAGGGAATACTGTTCGTGTGAAAAAAACACTGGCACTCTTTTCCGAAGCTCTACCGCGATCTGCTCCAGCAGCTCATCAGAAAGGGACTGATCAAAGGGTTCGTCACTGAAATCGGTAAGAAGTTCCCGATCTTCGGAGGAAAGGCTACTTGGGTCAGAAATCCAGGCACTGAGAATGCAATCACTTGATCCAAGCGGATCCCATACAGAGATGTGAAGGATTCTTTTTCCGGAGGTGTCAGTCAGAAGATAAACAGCGGCCCAGGGCATTGTTGAGATATCCTGCTGCTTTTGAGCAGCAGAGAGCGGGCGAGCGTACCAAAGCCCTTCACTGCAATATACCCTGCTGTCTCTGGAAAGTATTGCTTTGACAGCCACGTGAGCCAGTTGTCTGTCCGGGCTTTTGAACTTCAGGAAATTCTCCGCAATCGATTCGGAAGGACAACCTTCTGGATTGCTGCGCAGGTATGATACGATTTCTTCTTGCATATTTATTGAAAATACTGCATTTGCAGCCCGTTGCTACAGCTTTGTTCAAGAATTCTTCTATTCTACCGCTTTTTGATACCGTTTTTCATCTTCAGATAGAAAGCGCACAATACTCCGAAAACATAGCCACCCGCATGAGCCCACCAGGCTACTCCGCCGCCTGCGGTCCGGGGCGAGAAAAGATTGATATATTGGATGTAGAACCAAAAAAGCAGATAGAGAAGGGCAGGAATTCTAAAAAGGAAAACAGGGGGTATGAAAACAAGAATACGGCTCAACGGAAGATAAACCAGATGAACTCCCATCAGACCTGCGATCGCACCGCTTGCTCCTACAATAGGCAAATCGGAAAGAGGCGAGGAGGCGACCTGAATGAGCATCGAAACGCATCCACTAAGAATGTAAACTGCAGCAAAACGGAAATGTCCCAGCTCTTTTTCCACCGCAGACCCGAAAATCCACATAAACCAGAGATTAGATGCTAGATGAAACAGACTTCCATGCATAAAAAATGCAAAAAACAAAGCTTTCAGGGAAAGAGTCAGTCCCTCTGTCGGGTTGAAGAGCGAATACATGAAATCAAGCGGTACCAGAGCATTTCCGTGCACGACGGGTTTACGGAGAAAATAAACCAGCACACAGGAAATAATCAGCAGTACAGTTACAGCCGGGATTCCTTTTCTGTCGATCTCGTTTTTTACGGGAATCATCGCACATTTTTTCCTGGAAATAATTCCAATAAAACAATATACTTCTGAAAAAATCGTAATAAACTATATCAAGAGGAGAAAATAACACTTTACCGTGACGAATAATTGCAGTGTACATGACAAAATAGTATATTAGACAGTAAAGGTCTTTACTCCTCATCATCATACACTTGGCAGCCACCGGTAACTTCGACATACATTGTATTTTAACAGCATTGTTTCATCAAACAAAGAGGAGTAGTCCAGTATGGCCAAAATCACAAAATCTCAACTGATCAAGCTGCAGAAGAAGCTTAAAACCGATGCCGCCATCGGCGACCAGTTCGGCATCACCCGCCAGGCTGTCCACCAGCTCCGTAAAAAGTACGGAATCGAATCTTCCATCGCCAACAACCCCGAGCGTAATGCGCAAATCGTCGACCTGTATGAAAGCGGAACTTCCGGAACAGCTCTTGCCAAAAAATACAAACTCTCAGTCAGCCAAACATACCGTATCATCAACGAGGCTAAAGCCAAAACTAAAAAAAGCAAGGCAAAAGCAGCCAAAAAGACCAAAAAGGCAGCTAAACCGGCTAAGAAAACAGCCAAAAAAGCTACAAAGAAAAAAAGGAAATAAGCAGCAGTTTTTTTGCTTCATAGAAAAGGCCCTGTCGATCAAAGGGCCTTTTTTTTACAAACCCTCTCCTTCTGACTTTCTATTTCTTCAAAATTTTTGATTGTTTGCCATGCAGTGAGTAGTTTTAGCTTCGTATGAAAGAGCAAAACCGAAACAGCACCCCTCCGAGCAGTTCCAATGCTCCAACCGATCCGAAGGGTCCCAAGTCTGTCAGCCGTACCATATCGATCGCTACTCTGATAATGATGAGTTCCGTTTTTCTGAGCCGCATTACAGGCATGCTCAGAGAAGTCACTCTTGCCTATGTCGGAGGAACCAGCAGTGAAATGGATGCCTATGTTGCGGCTTTTCTGATCCCGGAACTGCTAAACCACTTCCTGGCAGGAGGTTTCCTTTCTGTTACTTTCATTCCTATTTTCCAAAAATATCTGGTTAAGAACGATCATGAGGGTGCCTGGAAAACGTTCTCGAACATGATTACCATAGGAACAGTAGCGTTTCTTATACTTCTTCCTCTATCCGTGATTTTTGCACCCTACATTCTATCTCTCACCGGATTCGAAAGTCAAGATCCCGAAACCTTCAAATTGAGTGTAAAGCTCACCAGAATCATTCTTCCGGCACAGCTTCTCTTTTACTGGGGAGCATTTCTGATGGCAGTTCAGTATGCCAATCAGAAATTTCTGCTTCCAGCTCTCTCTCCTCTCCTCTACAATGTGGGCATCATCTCGGGAGGACTTCTGCTGGGCCCCCATTTCGGAATAGAAGGATTCGCATGGGGAGTTCTGGGAGGCGCGTTCTTCGGAAATATCGTGGTACAACTCCCGGGTGCAATGCGCACCGGAATGAAATACAGATACCGCTTCAAACCAAATGATGCTGAATTCATCCATTACCTGAAAATCACCATTCCCCTGATCGCCGGACTGGGAATGACTTTCTCAAACGAGATCTTCTTCCGTTACTTCGCCTCGTTTCTGGAACAGGGTGCTGTCGCCAGTGCAAACTACGCCCTGCGCACAATGATGATACTGGTGGGTGTTTTCGGTCAAGCCTCGGGAGTGGCATTCTACCCCTATCTCTCAAAGCTCGCAGCCGAACAGGCATTCGCAAAGATGACATCCATACTCAACAACATGATAAACAAGATCGCCCTCTACCTTCTCCCTCTGTCGGCGATCATGATGGTTCTGTCATATCAGATAATCACAATTCTTTATGAACACGGTCAGTTCAGTCAGGAATCAACCCGGGAAACAGCTCCCGTTCTCACCATGTATCTCTTCGGGGCTTTCGCCAGTTCAGTTTCCATTCTCGTTGCCAGACCGTTCTACGCACTTCAGAAAACCTTTCTTCCCATGGCGGTCAGCACATCTGTATCGCTTCTCAGCATCCCTCTCTATTATTTATTGAGCAGATACATGGGACCTAAAGGATTGGGTCTGGCCGCAAGTTTGGCCATGACCCTCCAATTTCTGATCCTCTACTTCATCTGGTGCCGCAGGTATGGAGGCTTCTCGGCGGTAAAAAAAGAACTGAAGGCTCTTGTGAAAATCATTGCTGTCGCACTGACCGGAGCTTTTATCTGCCATATGATTCAGCTTTATATGAAGAACATCACTTTCACGGAAATTCGCAGATTACACGCCCTGATCACATGTATCGCAGCCTCGCTGCCTTCACTTGCAGTCGTATTTGTCCTTTATGAAATTCTCGGCCTGCAGAAATTCAAAGATTCTGTGACAGGTCTGCTCAGAGGAAAAAAGAAATCATCTTAAAAGGCGAGCTACTTCCGAAACTTTTCTACTGGTGGTCAATTTATCTGTCAGCTTTACAGCAGCTTCTGAATCAATCCTGCCTACAGCCTTCTGGATTTTGGGAACATACTGTGCTTCAAGGCTGAGAGTTCTGATCCCGCTTCCGATGAAAAAGGGAATGTATTTTTCCTGATGTGCCATATCTCCGCATATTATTACCTCTTTATTCTCCCGCGAAGCCGCATCAGCCACTTTTCTGACAGCCCTCAGTATAGACGGATGATGAGGAATATAGAACCCGGCGACCTTTTCATTAGTTCTGTCAACAGCAAGCATGTACTGGACCAAATCGTTTGTTCCTATTGAGAAGAAATCAACCTCTTCAACAAATTCATCTATCATTTCCACCACTGAAGGTACTTCCACCATCATACCTATTTTCGCACTGCTGTTATGGGGAACCCTGGCTTTTTTCAGCTGAACCATACAGTCCTGAACGGCAGTCTTCGCTTCCAGAAACTCTTCCAGAGAGGAGATCATGGGAAACGTTATCCGTATATCAGTATCGAAACCGGCCCGCAACATGGCCCTGATCTGCTGAACGAATGTCTCCTTGTTGCAAAGAGAGAAGCGGATGGAACGCATACCAAGAAACGGATTCTGCTCTTTTGCCATATCGTAGTATGAGAGGACCTTGTCGCCCCCGATATCAAGAGTACGGAAGACGATCTCTTTTCCGGGCATTCCCTTCACCAGCTGTCGGTACACCACATACTGTTCCTCTTCGGACGGAAAGTCACTCCTGATAAGGAAAGGAAATTCAGTTCTGTAGAGACCAATTCCCTCGCATTTCATTTCACGGGCCAGCTTGAGATCCGAGAGAAGATTTATGCTTGCAAGTAGCTTGACCTTCTGGCCATCGCGTGTGTACGTCTCCTCTTTCACTGCCGTTTTGACCGTATTCACCCTGCTTCGGGCTTCATTTCTGACCGCAAAACCGGATATTACACTCGGAGATGGGTTGATGTGCAGATTTCCCACTTCCGCATCGAGTATCACCTGAGTTTCATCAGGTACAGAAAGCAAACGAGGCTGATCAATAATCACCAGTGGAACCCTGAGTGAACGGGCCAGAATGGAAAGGTGAGAAGTAACACCTCCGGTTACAAGCACCACTCCCAACACATTCTCACTTGAGAGCTTGAGCATGTCGGAAGGGAACAACTCACGCGCTATGACCACATGATTCTCACATCTGTAATGCTCTCTGAGTTCCGCAACCAGATTTCCTATGAGCCGAATGGTAAGATCCTCTATGTCCTGAACCTTCTCCTTGATGTAGTGATTAGCACCGTGGGAAAAAAGTTCGATATACTGCCTGGCGACTTTGAGAATCGCTTCGGGAGGATTCATCCCCAGCTCTATATGATGAGTCATCGCCCCTATGAATTCAGTATCCTTCAAAAGCAGCAGATGAGCGGTAAAGATCAAGGATGCCACATCCGTGAGTTTCTCCTCCACCCTTGCCTGAAGATCCTCCAGCTGATGCTCCGTTACGGCAATCGCCTTCTGGAAATCCTCCAGTGAATACCGCATTTCATACTTCTTATGAAGAAAATTTTCAAATGTACGGTCCCGATCTATGATCCTTACAGGACCGGTGGCAAATCCCTCGGAAGCCACTTTTCCTTTAGCAAGTTTGAGAATTCTTCTGCTTTTCTTTTCGTCAAACGGTCGTTTGATCTTCAGAGTCATCAGCAATCGAGCGTTTTCCAGCAAATTGGCAAGCTGAGAAGCCACAGCTCTGAGAGTAACGATGTCTCTGTCCTGGAAGAGACGCTTTTGCCTCTGTACAACCAGAACTCCTATTCTGGAAAGACCTCTCACAATCGGAACCGCCATGAATACTTTATATTTTTCTTCCGATGTCTCAGGGAAGTATCTGAAATTAGGATGACTGCTTCCCTCTTTTTCGTAGATAGGGCGAAGCTCCTTCAATGCAAGACCCGCAAGACCTTCTCCAAGCTTCAAGCGAACCCGGTTCAAACTTTCAGCTCTCAATCCGTGAGTTGCCCGAAGTACCAGCTCTCTTCTGTTTTCATCATACAGATAGATAGAACATACTGCGGCACTCATGTGACTTGCCACCATATCAACAATCTTCTGAAGAAACGACTCAATATTCTGAGTGTCCGAGAAGACCTCGTTTAACTCTCCAATGTCACAAATAAGCTGAATGTGATCCATATACTCGTGCTTGAAACTGTAAAAATTTCCAGACCTAACCGAAAAATAATTCCCGACTGATCATCTAGCTATTGCCAATTTCATTTATCTATCTTCAGAAACACTTTTTTTCTTTAAGGATCCGATCTTCAGGTATTCCCATCCTAACCACTTCAACACCGCACTGCAAGGATGTACTACATCTCTTACAGCCGAAAGCAGATTTCCAGGCAACAGACCCAAAATTTGATATTACCCCTTTTCGAATCATCCATACCTCCACTATTCTGCTGCCTGGAATCCACAATCAAGCATTTCAGCAGTCAGACATTTAAGGAAAACTAAAATCGAATGAAGATCACACACCCCCGGAACCAATTTTCATGCCACCGCAACGGAATAGATTCAGGGCATAAATATGAAAGTGTTCTGCCCGCGTGGATATGACAAATTTGTACTGTTGATCAAAAATTGTAGCAGACTGGTATGTATCAAAACAACAGTATCTGCCATAATCTAATTTCTAAACATAATAACAGGATCAACCAATACTCCACATCTGAAAACCGAGGCGAAATGAAAAAGGTACCTAACCAGGTCAGACTTGTAGTTCTTCTGATAGCAGTACTAATGATCGGCTACGGCTGCTCCAAAAAGGAAAAATCATCCGAGGAAACCGGGTCGCTGAAATCCGAACTCATAAAGAATATCCAAAATATAAACCAATTTGACTCCATAGTGCAGTCTTCGGGACGCAAACTGCTGGTTTTTGATCTGTATGCCGATTGGTGCGGACCATGTAAGGTTCTGGAACCCATTCTCAAAGAAGTTGCAGAGATGCAAAGTCAGAAAGCCAACTTCTATAAAGTCGATATCGACAAACACACCCACATCGCCCGGGAATTCCGTGTCAAAGGCATCCCTTATGTTGTTTTGGTTAAAGAGGGACAGGTAATCCATTCGATCACCGGAGTTCAACCGAAAGTCGTATACCTTGAGGCGGTGGAAAAGTTCCAGTGATATTTTTTCCGGCAGATTTTCCGGAAAACGTTGATATTCAACGACTTGTTCCCTATAAATTGATATTTTAAAATCTAATAATTAGTTTTTTGTTAGATCAGTGAACCTTGAACAGATAATTTTCGACAAATTATATTGGTGTGGGAACGTATACAACTAGCGTTGGAAGGAGACTGCTCCATGCCATCAGATAAAAGAAAATTTACTCGTCAACCCTGCTATGATAAGTTCTTCATACAGAAATCCTTTCAGGATCAGAGCTGTCCTGATACACTGAAGCCCATTTATCTAAGAGATGTAAGCGAAGGCGGTATATCAGGAACATACTTCGGAGAAGATATTCCTGACCATGAAGAGGTTCTGTATCTGAAAGATTCCAAGGGCCAGGTGAAACCGGTTCGACTCGTTTGGGCAGTCCGTAGCGTGGAAGCAGTCTATATGCTGGGTTTCAAATACGAGAACAATACTGTGTTCGCCGCATGAAAGGTCAGGCATAATACCTCTTTACCGGGTTTTAACCTAACTGCCGTAATCTGATTCACAGCAATACCCCTCAGATTCAAGTGTCCGGCTTGCTGTTTTCTGAATTCTCCTTATCCGTTGTGCTGATGACGCATTCTTTTAGGAGTACAGATCGGATAGCCAAGCTGCACTCCGATTCCAGCTAAAGAACTACTTCGTTTCTCTTCTCCCTGGACTCACGACACATCTGAGCAATTCTTTTAGCTGCCTGTGCAGCTCTTTCCGTTGTGCAGGGTCCATTCACACAACCTCCTTCACAAGCCATAACCTCGAGGAAATTCCCCTGTATTCCTTTTGAAGCATACACTTTGAGAAGCTTCATGCTCTGACGATTCAACCCGTCTACTAGCTGACCTTTGATAAGCGAGGGATCCTCCAGATTCGCAGCCACCGCTTCGGTGACTTTTCCACTGATCGGAAACATTCTGCTTGAATCCGGAGCAATCTCTACAGCTTCTTCTGTTTCACATCCCATGACATCGATACCCGCCGCCGCGAAAACGGAAGCCAGCTCTTCACTAGTAAGTACCCAGTCAACCAGTGGATCATGTCTGGCTTCAGATCTCTTTGCAACACAGGGACCCACGAAAACCACAACCGAATCAGAATCGTTTTCCTTCACCATCTGCGCCGTATAATGCATGGGTGAAGCAGTTGCCGATACCTTGTCCTTCAGGGCCGGAATATGTTTGTCTACCGCAAGCACATATGAGGGGCAACACGAGCTGGTCATGAACGGTTCGCCCTCCTTAAGCCGTTCCAGAAGCTCCTGACCTTCGTGAACCGAGGTGACAGTTGCCCCCTGCGCCACTTCAACAACATCAGCGAACCCCAATAATTTCAAAGCGGAAAAAAGCTGAGAATAATCTGCCACGAACTGCGCTGTTGCGGCTGGAGCAATGATAGCTACAACTCTTTTTCCTTTTTTCAGAGCTTTTAATACGTCAATCATTTGAGAGCGCTCCATTATCGCCCCGAACGGACACTCCCTCATGCACTTACCGCACAAAATGCACTTCTCGAAATCAATTCTGGCTCTCCCCTGACCGTCTTTTTCAATCGCTCCTGCGGGACAAGCCTCCTCACAGGGAACCGGGACCCGTATAATGGAGTGATATGGACAGACTTTCATGCAAATACCGCAATTCACGCATTTAGAGCTGTCGATAACAGCCTGCCCGTTTTCATTCATATATATTGCTTTTTTCGGGCAATTAAGAGTACACGGACGCGCCATACAGCCCCTGCAGGCATTGGTAACGAAAAATTTGCTTTTAACACATGCGGAACACGCCTCTTCGAGCAACGAAAGCGGCTCTCCCTGAACCGGACCCTTCCGTTCCAGACTGCGGTTGGAATAACTTTCCAACATTTCAAGCTCGCTTGTCTCATCCTCCATACCGTAGCCCAAAGCAGACATGATCCTGTACCTGATTATTGCCCTGTCCTTATAGACACAGCATCTGTATGACATTCCGTTGCGGGGTCTCATTTCTAGTGGTATTCTGTCGACGGATTCTGCCAGTTTTCCTTCAAAGAACAGCCGGGCTATACGTACAAGAATGCTTCTTCGTGTGCGGGTCGCATTGTTGTCATAATAGTGCATTCTTTTCTCCATTCTAAGCTAACTCGTCTTCTTTTCGATTCTTTCAATAATCCTGTGAAGTGTTGCTTCGTCCACAAGCTCTTCTCCAACCAGTACAAACGGTGCTTTTCCGTAATTCTCCTCTTTGCAAAACCCCAGACACCTGGACCATTTGACTGTTACCCTGTCGCGGATATCCTCGGGCAGATCCTGTTCAAGTGTCTGCAGATGGGAAGAACCCATCAGATGACACGTTGTTCCAAGGCATACGCTGATTGTGATCTTAGACATAAAATTTTCCTTTCCGTTAATAGAAACGGATCATAGTCTCCTTCAGGTACTTCGACTCCAGAAGAGAGGCGATCTTCTTGATGACATTTCTTCTAATGTCCAGTTCTATCGGCAGAGACGGGTCCTGATGAGACTGATTGATTCTGGTCCCGACATAGAACTCGATGACATCACAGTCCAGAAAGAGATCCCGAAGCATCGTTGCTCCGTTTTTTCCCTTTCCCGGCTGCCCTTTTTCAAGCATCTCAGCAAGACGGGAGAGGGTTATGCAACCTTCGGTTATCAGATCGACCCCTTTCATATATGAAACGGCAGGTACGACCGGATCTATACAGGTAAGATCCATTTCTGCTTCGACACCCAGTTCCCTTTCCACTATGTTAGCGGTTGTTCCTCCGCAAATCACACATCTGCCATCGTACTTCTTCAATAAAGACGCGTATTCAGTGTCCCTATTGGGATCAAAAGGCGGACCGGTGAGAACACGCATCCTTCTGGGCCGCCGGATATAGATCACCGTACACGAGATGTCATCCCCGGCTTTACTTCCGTCCACCCGTAACGAGTTGTTGCAGATGATTCCCGCCAGGTCGTTGGCCGAAACATCCGGACACTTCCTTATGTAGTTGTGCACAAGTTCGCTGACCTTCTCACTTCCATATCCCATCGGCCACGAATCACTGCCCATTCCGGACTGGGTCACTCCATCAGACATTATTATCAGACGGTCACCTATTTCAGCTCCGAAACGGGCATAGTTAAGAGACCTCTTCTTCCAACGGGGAAAATGCATCTCGCGAGTCTCTTTGAAAACAGAAGTATTGCCCCTGAAAAAAAGAAACGGCGGATTCCCGTGCTCGATTATCCTGATATCTCCTGCCAGACTCACATCCGCAATAGAGAATGTCGAGTAACTGATTTTCCTTGATGGACACAGGGGAAGAGCATCCATTACAAGCTCTGCCGCCCGTTTGATCTGGAGATCGGAAGACATATACTCTATACCCATCGATGCGGTGAAACTGGCCAGAACGTTAGCTTCCACTCCGCTTCCAAGACCGTCACAAAGAATGGAGACCACTCTTCCCTGCTCGAGTTTCCGGGTCAGAAATACATCACCCGATACAGCATTTCTGTATTTGGAATGACTGCTGTGTCCTATTTCTATAAAAACTTCCTGATTCCGCATATTACCTGTAGTCAAGAAAAGCTTTCAATAAGCGAGTTGAGTATTTTTTCAGACTGAGCCGCGTTTTTACCCATAAGAAAAGCAATCTCCTGTGCGGTCATGGATGTGTTACGGATCACCTCCTGTGCCTTTTCGATAATCTGTTCCCGCCTCAGTTCCATTCTTGTCGCATCCCGCATGATAGCGCCTACCACCTGATTGGTTTCGACAGTGAAGATGGTCACTGCTACCGTCTTTCCGGGCATTTTGACAAAATGCTGGGTGATATCCTTCCCGGTCGACAATACTTTTGTAAACAGATCATGAAAAGGCAGAACTTTTTTCAGATCCGCCTTCATAAGACCAGGACAGATTTCATTTATATGCTGCACTTCATCACCGAAAAGTAAGGCAAAGTTCTCATTGCACTCTATTATCCTCAGTTCCCTGTCCACGATCACCACCCCATACGGTATAGTCTTAAGAAGTGCATTCGCCTTCTTCTGGGCAAGTGATCTCATAAACGAAACACACATACAGGGTTCAGCCTTCTTTTCGATAATGGCCAGAGCGAATTCCCTGCAGGTGCCATAACCGCAGGAGCCGCAGTTAAGCTCATCCTCCGCCCGGGTCTTCCCGAATGTCGCAAGAGCCGAAACAACCTGATCATGAGTGCAAACATTCGTCTCCTTTCTGGGAGGCCTGTACTCCTGTCTGATCTGATCAGCAGTACAGACAGCCGCCGTCTCCTTTTTACCGGAAGCATAATCAAGAACAGACAGGCGGGAATGGATGGAAGCTCTGTTGGTTGCTTTCGGACCGGCGACACATCCGTTCTCACAGGCAAGGAGCTCGATAAAAAGGCGGCGATCCGTCACCTCATTATCAAGCGTTTCCAGAGCGCTGCGGATATTGCTCACGCCCGACAATGTCAGAAATACTGCATCCTCTTCCCGCACTCTGTTCCTGATTGTTTCTATCATCCCTCCCTCTATGGGATACAAGGCTCCGTTTTCCGAATCTCTGGGTATAAATCTTTCCTCCTGCTGCAGAGGCTGTTCCGAAAGTGTAATTTTCTCCGCTTCAAACCATTTGCTCAGATCCTCGAATGTAATTGCCACATCCAGAAGACCGGGGTGGCTATCTGCTTCATGCTTTTTGGCTATGCAGGGACCAGCGAAAACTATCCCTATATCCTCTCCGTACATCTGCCTGAGCATTACACAATGTGCAAGCAGCGGTGAAGAAAGGGGCGATATAAGATCCGTCACTTCGGGCAGATGTTTCTGTATGAGTTCCACCGCGGCAGGACAAGCAGAGGACAATACCGGTTTACCGGTACTGTTGATCAGCTCCACCACGGCAGAGGAGACTTCCTGAGCTCCCAAAGCTGTTTCACTCACTCCCAAAAACCCCAGCTTCTTGACCGCGCTAATCAGCTGGGAAGGAGTCGAGTCTCTGAATTCCCCAACAAATGAAGGTGCCAAAGAGAGAATGCACTTTTTCTTTCTTTTCAACAGATGTATCGCTCTTCTAAGATCGTTTCTGACCTTTTTGGCTCCTACTGGACAGGCATCCACACAGTGACCACACAGAATACACGTGTCCGGAATGACTTCCGCTTCACCGTTCACTACTCTGATAGCCTTTACAGGACACTCCCTTATGCACTTGTAACAGTCTCTGCAGCGGGTCTCTTCAGAATATATTGGATTTAAATACTGCACTTCTTCTTCCTCTTTTTACACCCGATTGTGTGGTTAAGAATATCCAGCAGACTTCCCCTGTCGATATTCGAGTACAATTCCCCATCTATCCAGATATTCGGTCCATTCATGCAATGACCTCCACAACGGCATCCTCTGATCTTGACCTTCACCTCTTCCTGGCTTTCCTCAAGGTATTTTCTGATCACCCCGTGGTATTTGCCGTTTCCCCTCGAATAGCAGGAACTGCCCATACAGATAATTATCTCCGAACTGCTCATCTCACCTCTCCGATTCCGCATCTTTTTTGCAATGATTCCGTCTCAGCCTCGCACACAGCACCGCAAGCCCGCTTGAAAGATCCTCATTCTGCACCACAACCCACTCCGGAACAACCAGCTTCTCCGAGGTAAAGTTCCATATGCCGCCGATCCCGCATGCAACCAACCTGTCCGTCAAATCCTGAGCAGCTCCTGCAGGCACTGTCAAAATCGCCACATGTATATGCATTCTGTTTGCAAGATTCTCCAGTTTCCGAACGTCCAGAACCTTTCTGCCATGAATAACCGTACCGATTTTCCTTGAATCAGTGTCAAAAGCTGTAATTATATTCAGATTCAGTTTAAGAAAACCGCCAAAACCCAGAAGAGCCTTTCCAAGACTCCCCGCTCCGATCAGAAAAGCATCCGTACTGTTGTTCCAACCCAAAAAACTCTCGATTGCCTCTATAGTGGCCTGCACCTCGAACCCGATTCGTGGCCTTCCCACTATTCCGGTCACCGCCAGGTCCTTTCGTACCTGGATCGGCTCACAAAGCAGCTTTTCGGCTATGAACGTTCCGGAGACCGTTTCCACACCGTTTTTACGAAGTGAATCAAGAATGGAAAGGTATGAGGGAAGACGCCGGATAGTCGGCAGTGCCGCTCTTCTGTACTGTTCTGTCTGTTCCACCCTGTTTCGGCCTTTCGTTATCGATATTTTTTTATCGATACTGTTTTATCTAAATATAGCATGGATTTCAATTAGGTGCAAGTGTTTTCGTGAATTCTCATGCATAAAAACGGGGGGAACGGAGGTAAGATGCAGATTTGGAAACTCCGTTTTCTCGAAGTGCTGTTTTCTTCTCTAATAATCAAAGTCTTGCTCAAAACAGCTTCGTTCGGAAATATCCTGGAGAAACCTCACCAGTCATTCTGTCTTTACGGTCTCACTTTGAGTCACGGAATCCTTTTTATCCATACCATCCAAAGGAACGCGAATGATAAATCTGGTTCCCACTCCTGCACTGGATTCGAATTCTATACTGCCTGCATGATTTTTGGTTATGATGAAATAGGAAACAGATAAGCCCAGACCTGTGCCGACACCCACTTCCTTTGTGGTGAAAAAAGGCTCGAACACCCGTTCTCTTATACTGTCAGGTATTCCCTCGCCGTTGTCTTCGATTTCAATCCGTATGTTTTTTTTCTCCTCTTTCATTGTACGGATTACAATTTGGGATCTGCCGGAGTCTGCATTTTTGTTGTGAACCGCATGAGCTGCATTTTTCAACAGATTCAGAAATACCTGCTGCATTTCTGTTACATTACAGAGAACCTGAGGCAGTGATTCATCATACCTGCGATGTATCCTTATCTGTCTGAAATCGAATTTCTTCTTCAGTTCATATTCATTGTAAGCCAGCTCTATCGTACTGTCTATCACATTGTTGATACAGACAGCAGTCTTGGACTGATTGCTCATTCTGCTGAACTGAAGCATATTGGTCACGATTTCGCTTGCCCGCTTTGAAGCTGAGAGAATTCCTTCAAGGTAATAGGGGATTTTCCTTTTATCCAGAAATCCCTGCAGTCTCACCAGATCTATCCCGGTCTCTTCAGCAACTCTGACATTTCTGGGAAGTTCAGGAGAGAAATGTCGTGTAATATTCAAAACGCTTTGAGAAATAATCCCCAGAGGATTGTTTATTTCATGAGCCATTCCGGCGGCAAGTCCTCCCAGAGACATCATTTTTTCGTTCTGTATCATCATCATTTCCATTCTGGTTTTTTCGGTCACATCATCGATCTTTATGACAATGTCCAGATTATCACAATGAGCTGAAGGATATATGGAAACATTCAGATACTTCTGATTGGCAATTTCGGTCTGATTCAGTACAGCGGAGAAACTCTGCGGTTTGCACTCTTTCACGCAGTTTTCGAGATAATCTTTTCTGCAGCTGAGAATTTCAACCACATCCATAACAGGTCTGCCCAGAATATCTTCCTCTTTCAATCCGATAAACTTCCGTGCTTCCAGATTGATCTGCTGTATTCTGCCCTTCTGATCCACTGCTATTATCACCGACGATATGGAATCTATGATATTTTTAAGCTCGGAGCGCAGATACAGGGCTTCCTGCCTGGAATCTGTAAGTGATTTTATAATGCTGCTAAGCTGCTGCACCATCAAATCAAAGCTTTTCTGAAGCGCACCTATTTCATTGTGACAGGTCTGAGGGATTCTGACCGAATAATCCGATGAGCTCTTTATTTTCTCCACATAATTCTTCAGCGCAAGAATCGGATCGGAAATGATTTTCTGAAGCCTGTTGGCCAGATGATATGAAACTACCATTATTAAGATGAACAACATGAAGAAAACAAGAACGGTCATTTCGAGACGATCCTGGATCTCTTTTGTGGATACATGCATCGTGAGTCCGCCAAAGAGCTGTTCTCCCTGAAATATGGGCTGCATCAAATGCATTCCGTTCTCATTAAAATATACAGCGCTTTCTCTGCGTACCTTCTTATGAACTGTTTGCGAATCTTTGCTGTTTCTGTATCCGGCGAAGCACCTTCCTTCAGAATCGTAAAGTGTGGCATTCTGGATAATTGGTATCGATTCGAATGATGAAAGCAGCTCGTGAGCACCGAGAGTGTCGTTGAACAACAGTGGTGACTTGCAGTTTTCCGCCATCAGCTGCACAGTGAACCGCATACTGTGCTTCAGAGACGATCGTGAGCGTATGTAGTCATAAACAAAGCCGAGAGTGAAAGCCAGCAGAGTCGACAAGGACGCCACTACCAGTATGATGAAAGTCAACTGGTTCTTTATTGATATTTCCCTCTTCACTCTCTTTCACCTTCAGTCGATACGATTTTGGATTTTCTCAGCAGATGATGACTGATTTCAAGTTTGGATTCCGCTGCTTGCGAATTGTTTATGTAGCATCTGATCTTGCGATTTTCCACCAGGACGCTCATAATAACACCCTTGTATGTCAGTTCGGGAGAATCTGTAGCTGTGAGAATCGGACGGTTTCTAATGACAGCCAGAATTTTTGCAAGATTCTTTCCGGAAGATTCAGAAATGAAGACAAGATCGCAGCCGCTTGCATCTTCAGCCGATTCCAGATAGACAAATCTCACCTTTCTTCCATTTATATTCCTTGACTGCATGACCTTCTCAAGATACGGAACCATTCTGTCTTCTTCATATACTCCGACAATGAAATTCTTTTCCCTGCCGGATGAATCCGGCCAGGTTATAAAACGCAGAGCCGCCTCCACAAACATGGCCTTAAGCTGAAATGAACTCACTTTTAGAGGATCGCTCATACTCCGGAAGAGAATCATAAGAAGACACAAGGACGCTTTCAGCGCTATTGCTCCGTATTTGAGATCCCGGACGAATGAAGACGTCTTCTGATGCTTACGCAACCGACCAGTCCTTATCTGCATTGTTAATTACATTCTCTTTGATGTATAGCCTAATAGATTCATAGAATCTCTCGGAATCCATAGGAGTATCGACCAGTCCGTTATACTGATATGATGTTCTGCTGGACCTGAGAGACACCATGTCTTTGCATGATATAGTGATGACCGGTATCTTTTCACTGACAGCTGTTATCTTTTCCACAGCTTCGGATTCACTTACAAGAGGATAGTAGAAGTCAAAAAACACTATAGCCGTTGTGTCCCTGTAGGACTTTAAATAATCCAAAAATGCACTGAAATCTCTGAAGAGTTTGGCATGGATTCCTTCTTTCTCCATCATCTCCTGAATTAGTTCAGCTTTAGTGTTCTGTGCAATGATAATGACCTGCGATTCAGGATTTCCTTTTTTCATCCCAGATGCTTCTGATTCTCTGTAGATCGGAAGTGTGACTCTGAACGTAGTACCCTTTCCG